>JBJEUH010000095.1:0-65018 GCA_051883735.1 Candidatus Ventricola sp. | reverse complement strand
TGTCACCTCGACCAACTAAACTCAGGATTCTGATGATTCCTGAGTTTTTGTTATGTCCATCCATTTTGCAGATCCCCTGCTTTGCATGAAAGGAGCCTCGTCATGACGCTCACCCCGCTCCACTTTCTGATCGTCTGCCCCCTGGTCGGCATCGCCGGCTTTGTCGATTCCATTGCCGGCGGCGGCGGACTGATTTCCCTGCCGGCGTACCTCATCAGCGGCCTGCCGGTGCACACCTGCATCGCCACCAACAAGCTCTCCTCCTCCATGGGCACCACGGTCGCTACGGCCAAATACGCGCGCTCCGGCTACATCGACTGGCGTCTGGGCGTGTTCTGCGCCGCCGCTTCGCTCTGCGGCGCGGCGCTGGGCGCCAACATCGCGCTGCTCATCCCGGAGAGCGCGTTCCGCCTGCTGATGCTCATCGTCCTTCCGCTGACCGCGCTGTACGTACAGCGCAGGAAGAATCTCTTCTCCGACGAAAACCGCAAGGCGCTCTCCTTTGCGCACACCCTCGCCCTCTCCTGCGTCATTGCGCTGCTGCTGGGCATGTACGACGGCTTTTACGGCCCGGGCACCGGCACGTTTCTCATCCTGCTGCTCACGCGCTTTGCGCACATGGAGCTCCACCGCGCCAACGGCATCACCAAGGTCATCAACCTCGCCAGCAACCTCGCCTCGCTGGCGGTCTATCTGGTGAACGGCCAGGTGCTGCTCCCGCTCGGCCTGTGCGCCGGCGCGTTCAGCGTGCTGGGCAATTATCTGGGCTCCCGCTGCTTCACCCGCAAGGGCGCGGCCATCGCCCGGCCCATCATTCTGCTGGTGCTGTGCGTGTTCTTCGCGCGCACGGTGCTGGAAATGCTGGGAATTCTGTAATTTCACATGTGTAAAAAGCGGCAGTCTGCACCCCTGCAGACCGCCGCTTTTGCACGTCAGGCTTTTCCATGCTTTTTCCATGGCAAACTCATGCAGACCAATACAGCCGCGGTGATCAGCGATACAGCGTCAAAGAAGCGCCAATAGCCTGCGCCCTCAAACCGGACGGTCAGGCTTCCCTGCATGCCCGCCCGAACCGCGAGCTGCATATGGTCATGCTCGCTATGCTCCATGGAGAGCGGCATACTGTCCAACTCTGCTGTGTATCCGTCAAATGCGTAGAGCGGCAGCACGATCGTACCATCCTTCTGCGCCGATACCTGCGCGTCGATCTGCGTGCCGAATTTACGGAAATCCGTCACCCGAACGCCGTCCGAGGCGATGGGATCGGTCACGTCCAGCGCGCGCAGCGACGCCCTGGGCAGGCAGTAATCGCCAAAGCGCTGATCCCAGTACGGGAGAGCTCCCGCTTCCAGGTAGTTGTCCTTGCGCGTCTCATCCGAGAGCATCGGCAGGACGCACGCTGCGCACAGCGCCAGCACGGCGAACTGCAGCCCGCCGTGTTCCTCCGCCGCAAAACGCATCGCCGCATAGCCGCCAGCAAACGCAAAGCATAGGCTTGAAAACATGAGCATGCGCCAGGGAAACTGAATATAGGCGAGCATCCCGCCAGTCATGTCGTTCAATCGGTTCCATGGGAAGAGCTTTGTCGCCATCAGGGCACATGCCGTGCCCGCCGTGCACAGCCCCAGCACAAGCCAATCCTCTTTCTCACGCCGCGCCTTGATCACGGCGCAATAAACCGCCGCTCCGGCCATGACGATCATCGGAAGGCCGAGGCCGATAGCAGAGCGGGACAATTCCGGATCGTCGATCTGCGCGTTCCTGTCCGGTGTCAGAAACAGCTGCGCCGGGGCCACCGCTTCCTCTGCCAGGTCGTGGCGCATCCATGAGGTCGCCACATTCTGCCGGCTGTATGTGAGCAGCGGCGCAAAGAAAAACGCATTGAGCAGTACCGCCGCGGCAACGGCCTTGAGAAGCGGCTTGACGCGGTGATCCCGGACAAGGTGTGCGCACGAGGGCAGCGCGACGCCCGCAGCGAGCACGCCGCAGATGGCCGTCGAGATCAGATGGCTCTGGCAAATCAACGTCGCGCTGACGCCGAGCAGCTTCCAGCGCCTTTTGTCGCCCCAGATCACCTCATACAGGCCCAGCGCAAACAGCGGCAGAACGCTCATCGCCAATGACTCGCCCACGCCAAAACGCGTATAGATATCCATCAGCCGGTATTGCGAAAGCGTATACAGCACGGATGCTGCGCATCCCGCCGCTTCGCTTTTCAGCATTCTGGACGCCGCATACCACATGGTCAGCGCCGCCGTCAGATGCATTGCGATGAAAAACACATGGTAGCTGTATGTGAAGGATGCGCCCAGCAGAATCATGCACGCCGGAAAATACAAAAAGAGCTCCGGATAATAGACCGACATGATAGCGCCATAGCCGTTCTGCATGTAGGCGCCAAGCCGCACAGGGAACTGCCCGCTCCTGAGTCCATGCACGAGATTGAGCAGGCGGCCCATATGGAATTCGCTGTCATGCCCGGTGTGCAGATTGCTGCGCAGATCGGGCACGGACGCGATCAGCACGGCGAGCGCGACCACGACCAGCATGCCCCGTCTCTTCGGCGTCAGCCAGCCGGCAGCGGACAACGCCAAAAGAGCCGCTGCCGCCAGCAGCAGAAAGGTGAGGGTGAACAGTCTGTCCGTATTCCGATGCCCCACCAGGTCAATCCTGTTGACCCTGATGAAGCTGCCCGCCTGATAATCCACCGCGATCTGCAGATCGTAAATCTCATCGAGCGAGGTGAACTGCGCGCTTCCCTGCGGCTGGCCGGCAGAGATGACGATTTCGCCGGGCGAGATGGCCGCGCGGTTGGTCGTGGTGATGGAAATCACATTGTCCGCGTCCGTCTCAATATCCCATTTGAGCGTGTACCGGCCGCCGCCAATGCTCAGCGCCGGGCCGGTATTCATCACGCCGTACATATCGCCGCTGCGCTCAAGCCCCTCAGGGAACTGAAGGCGCGAATCCTGCAGATTCTCCCAGACCCGCTGTCCGCGTCCGTTCATCCCGATCCAGAGCGCGGCAGCCATCAGCACAAGCGCGATGACAGGCAGCCATTTTCGATTTTTCAAATATGCCACATCCATTCTTTTGTCGCTAGATGAATTATATCATGCTTTCTTTGTTTCGAAAAGGCATTGCTTTGAGTCAAGACGCTTCAAATCCGCGCCCGATTCTCCGTCGACAAAACCCCTGCCGCTGTGTATAATGGTACTGTATCGATTCTTTTTGACGAAAGCAGGTACCTCATGGAAGAAAAGCCCCTTCTTTCCCGCAGCGAAGCCCGCTGCGTTCTCGTCTTCACCGCCGTGTTTTCGCTGCTGGCGCACGGCTACCGCTACCTGTCCCTGAGCTTTTCCGGCGACGCCATGCTGCTCTCCCAGGTCGGCGAGGAGGCCTATCAGATCTCGCTGGGGCGCTTTCTGCAGCCGGTGTACTGGCAGGTGCGCGGCTACATCACCGCGCCGCTGCTCATCGGCCTGTTTGCCACGGCCTTTCTGATGGGCTCGGCGCTGATCGTCGTCCGGCTGCTGCGCCTGCACAGGCCCCTGCACATCGCGCTGGCCTGCGGCGTGCTCACGGCCAATGAGACGCTCGCCGTCTCCAACGCCACCTATCTGCCGTGGACGGACGTGTACATGCTGGCGCTGCTGCTCAGTCTGCTGGGCGTGTACGCGTTCATGAACATGCGCCTGGGCTGGCTGATCAGCCCGGTGCTCTACTGCCTCTCCCTGGGGCTGTACCAGAGCTATCTGCCCGCCGCCTCCACGATGATCATCCTGCTGCTCCTGCTCGGCACGCTGGACGGCGCGCGCACAGGCGACATCTGGAAGCGCGGCGCGCTGGCCTGCGCAACGCTTTTGCTGGGGCTGCTGCTCTACGCGGGCGTGCTCGGTCTCATCCTCTCCGCAACCGGCGCTCAGGCCTCGCAGGATTACAACGGCGTGGGCCGCGTGGGTCTGGTCTCCCTCCAGCAGATTCCCTCGCTCCTGCGGGAAACCTTCGTCATGCCGCTCGACCTGCTCTTCAGCACGTCCGACGTCCCGGCGATGACCTGGCACATCACCACCGTGCCCGCTGTGCTCAACCGGCTGATCTTCGGCCTGGCGGGCGTCATGCTGCTGCTGCGCGCCAGAAAGCTGCGGCCTGCCGGCTGGCTCACCACCGCGTTCCTGCTGCTCATGCTGCCGCTGGGCATGAACTTTGTGCAGTTCATTGCCAAGGGCATCGCCAGCGGCCTGACCATCTACGCCTACAACCTCGCCTATCTGCTGCCCATCGCGCTGCTCCCGCGCGCCGATGCGGAAACAGCCGCGCTTCCCCGCCGCGCCATGCATCTGGCCGGCTGCGGCGCGGCCGTGCTTCTCTCCGTCTTCCTCGCGCTGAACATCCGCAGCGCCAACACGATGGCCCTCAAGCGCGACGCGGAGTTCTCCGCGACCACCGCCGCCATGTCGCGCCTGCTCGATCAGGCGGAGCGCACCGAGGGCTATGTGCCCGGCGAGACGCCCGTCGTGCTCATCGGCATGCTGCCCTCCTCCGCGATTGCCATGGAGCGCGCGGGCTTTGAGGACGTCGCCAGGGCGCAGGGCATGCGCTACACCTACGGCGCGTCGTACGAGACGGGCAACTACTGGTATCTTGAGATGGCGCTGGGCGAGCCCATCCACCTCGTCTCCCACGAGGAGCGCATCCGCCTGAGCGCGCACCCGGAAGCGGAAAGCCTGCCCGCTTTCCCCTCTCCCGGCTGCTGCCGCATGATCGACGGCTTCCTCTACATCCGCATCAACTGACCCTTCTGTCTTCCAAGGAGCGCATTTTATGAAGCTGACCAAGCCCATTGACAAAGCGGGCAGTGCCCGCCCCCACTCCCGAACAGCTTTGCAAAGACAAGCTGCTCAGTGCCCGCTGCACGATGCTTTGCGCAATTCCCTATTGGGGGATAAAGCCGTGCTCAGGAGCGCGGCGCTCTTTTCCCTGCTGTTCATGTTCGCAGCGCACGCGTTCTGCTTTTTCAACCTCACCTATTCCAGCGGCTCCGTGATGCTCAGCGTGAGCGGCGGGCGCAGCGCGCAGATCGCCGGCGGGCAGTTCCTGCAGCCGCTCTACTGGCGCATCCGCGGCAGCGTCTCCTCACCGCTGTTTGTGGGCATGCTCAGCGCGCTGTACCTGACGCTGTCCAACGCCGTGATCGCCTGGCTGCTGGAGCTTCGCCGTCCGCTCGCCCTCTTCGCGCTGTGCGGCGCGATGACGGCCAACGCGGCGGTCACCTCCCTCTGCGCGGGCGCGCTGAACACGGCGGATGCGGCCCTCCTGGGCGTGCTGCTGGCCGCGCTTGCGGCAGCATGCTGCCTGCGCATGCGTCTGGGCGCGCTCGCGGGCGCCGTGCTGCTCGCCGCAGCGCTGGGGCTGGAGCCGACGGCGGCCTCCTTCTTCGCCGCGCTGACGCTCATCGTGCTGCTCTCTGGCCTGATCGCCGCGCGCGACCCCCGGGCTTTTCTGCGCGGCGCAGCCAAGCTGCTGCTTGCGCTGGCGCTGGGCGCGGCGCTCTATTCTGCGGGCGACCTGCTGATGCTGCGCCGCAGCGCGCTTGACCAGCAGGCCGCGCTGCAAACGGCCGGCGACGGTCTTTCCGGCCTCTGGCTGGCGCCCATCCGCGCGCTGTTTGCCCCGCTGACGGCCTACGCCGCCCTCAGCGTCGCGCTGCGGGTGCTCATCGCGCTGCTGGCCGTGCTGGCGTTTGCCGCGTCGTTCCGGGCGCTGGGCGCCGCCTGCGCGGCGCTGCTTTCGCTCGGCGCGCTCATGCTGCCGCTCGCCTGCAATCTGCCCGTCTTTTCCGCGAGCGCCGTGCCCCAGATCACGATGGCCTATTGCCTGCTGGATGTGCTTTTCATCATGCTGCTCGCCCGTCTCGCGCCGGACAGGCTCTGCGCGAAGAGGCTGGCTGCCGGCGCGTTCGGCGTGGTGTTCCTGGGCAGCATCGTGTTTTCCAATCAGGTCTATCTGAAAAAGAACCTCGAGTTCGAGTCCACGCTGTCGCTGACCTCCCGCATCATCCAGCGCATCGAGGAAATGGACGGCTACACGCCGGGCTACACGCCCGTGGCGATCATCGGCACGCCGGAGACCTCCGTCTTCTCTGTGGAGCGCAAGGGCTTTGAGCACCTCTCCGCGCTCGACGCCGCCCGCGGCAACTACGCCGTCTCCACCGACGAGGACATGATCTGGTACTGCTGGCAGGTGCTGGGCTATCCGCTCAATTTCGTGAGCACATTTGAGCTTGAGCAGCTCAAGGAAAGCGAGGCGGTTCAGGCCCTGCCCGCCTTCCCTGCCGGGGACTGCTGCACGTTCATCGGCGAAACGCTGGTCATCAAGCTCTCATAACGGCATAGGCTCCAAAGGGATGGCGCTGCGCGGCGCCATCCCTTTTCCTGCATTTGCCCGTCGACAAAATTCGCGAGGCTGTGTATAATGTCGGCAGGTTCACTTTTGTCATCCCGCCGGCGGCATGCCGGCTTGACCGCTCAAGGAGGCATGTATGCCCGCATCCTATGTGCACCAGTGCGTCGCGACAAGCGCATGCGACGCGCTGTCCCTCTTTGCTTCCCCCGCGCTGCGCAGCGCCGTGCAGGCCGGCAGCGAAGGCCCGGACCCCTTCTTCTTCTCCGTGATGCCCACGCCCGGCGCGCCGCTGGTGCCCAGGGTCGGCTCGATTCTGCACACGCAGAAGACGGACGATTTTCTGCTTGCGCTGGCGGACGCCTGCGCGGGCAGCGAGCTGACGCGCGCATACTGCTGCGGCTTCTTCTCGCACTACGGGACGGACACCACGTTCCATCCCTTCGTCTATGCGCATTCCCTGACCGAAGACGGCGGCTATTCCTCCACCCTGCACTGCACGCTCGAGCACCAGCTGGAGACGCTTCTGTACCGCCGTCAGGGGCATGCCTCGGGGCTGCCCGTGCAGATGGCGGGCTTTGCGCAGCTGCGCTCTGGCGAAAAGGACGAGATCGCCCGGGCGCTTTGCGCCGCGATCGACAGGGTCTTCCCGGGCGAGTCGATCGGCGCATTCCGCGTGCGCAGGAGCTTTGACGACGCGGTGAATCTCTGCCGCGCCCTGCGCTCGGAGAGCGGAAAGAAGTTCCGCGCCCTGGGCGCGCTGCTCAGGCCCCTGGGGCTCGACGCGCCGCTGCACGCGCACATGATGCCCGCCGAGCCGCCGGACGCGGACATCATGAACGACGCGCACCGCGCCTGGGCCTCGATCTGGGCGCCGGATCAGGTGCGCCACGACAGCTTTGACGACCTCTATGCCGCCGCTGTGCAGCGCAGTCAGGCGCTCATCGCCGCGGCCGACGACTACATGACCGGCAAGGCGTCCTATGCGTCCCTGCGCGCGCTGCACGGCGGCTTCAGCTACGACTCCGGCCTGCCCTGGCAGACGACCTGCGCGGCGAAGAACGCGCCGGGCGTTTCGAAAAAATAACGGAGGACGTTCGAGGCTGTTGATCCGGGGAACTCGCATAGTCGCGCCATTGGCGCTCCTTGCGATTCCCGACGCTCCGCCTGCCTGTTTCCGCCACTGGCGGCGGCAGGCTCCGGTCCCTCAGACTCCCATCTTCGCTTCTCGGCGGCTTGACGGAGGGTTACTTGATCCTGAGCATGAAGTGGCTGCGGATGCGCAGCAGCGCGTTGATCATGCCGGGCAGCTCCACCGTCTCGCCGGCGACGGCGGGAAGCGTCTGCACGGTCGCGCCGCCCTGCCTCACGCGGATTTCGCCGAGGACGTCGCCCTTCCTCACCGGCGCGGCCACGCTCTGCGCCAGCGCGACCTCCAGCGAGATCTGGCTCTGCTCGCCCTTTCTGAGCAGCAGCTCGCTCGTGCCGCCGCTGACGGCAGAAACCGTGTCGCTGCCGCCCAGGCGCACGGGCACCTGCATCCCCAGGGCATCGCCCTCCTTCACCGGGGTGAACAGCTGATAGCCCGAGAAGCCGTATTCCAGCATGCTGCGCGCCTCGTCAAAGCGCGTCTGGCTTGCGCCTGCGCCGAGCACAACGGCGATCAGGCGCAGGCCGTTTTTTTCTGCCGTGGCGGAGATGCAGTATTTCGCCTCGTTGGTCGAGCCGGTCTTGTATCCGTCGCAGCCGCTGTAAAACCGGACGAGCCGGTTGGTGTTCGTCAGCTGCGTCACGCGGCCGCCGGGATGCGTGAGCTCATCCATCCAGATCGTCGAAAACTCGTAGTACAGCGGATGGGAATCCAGCTGCGCGCTGAGCTTCGCCACGTCGCGCGCGGTGGTGTAGTGGCCCTGCGCGGGCAGGCCCGTGCAGTTGACGTAGTGCGTATCCGCAAGGCCCAGCTCCTGCGCGCGCTGATTCATCCTGCGCACGAACGCCTCCTCCGCGCCGTCCATGTACTCCGCCAGCGCGACAGCCGCGTCGTTTGCGCTGGCGACGATCACGCTCTTGAGCAGGTCACGCAGTTTGTAATTCTTGTTGGCGTCCAGAAACACCTGGCTGCCGCCCATGCCCGAGGCACGCGCGGACACCGGCACGCTTTCATTTAGGCCCACGCGCCCGTCGTCGATCGCCTCCAGCGTCAGCAGGATGGTCATCACCTTCGTCACGCTGGCGACGGGCCTTCGCTCGTCCGCGTTCTTCTCAAAGATGACCTTGCCCGTCCTGGGCTCCATCAAGATCACGCTCGGGCTGCTGATGGAAAAGGGCGTGCCCTCCTCCATCGGCGCTTCGCCCAGCGCCGGATGCGGAAACAGCAGCGCGAGCGCCAGCACGGCGGCAAAAGCTTTTTTCATTGCAATTCCTCCTTCTCCGGGATACGTCAGGTCTGTCGCTGCAGGGCCCGACGATGTTTTCTTCATCGGGCTTTTCTTCCTGCGCGGGATGCCGTCAGGTGGCCATCAACTGCTCAATCTCCGCGCGCGACAGGCCCGGATGCAGCGCGAGGTTGATCCCCTCGGCGAGAATGCCCGCCATGCGCTCCACCAGCGCGTCCACCTCGCGCGGGGTGACGATCAGGTCGCCCAGCCGCTCGGAGACGACGCGCTCCACGCACGCGGCCACCTTCTCCTCATCCGCCTCCGTGCCGCCGTCCGCGCGGATCATGTCGCTCATCGCGTCGCTGGCGATGGTCGAGGCGTACACCACCATCGGCACGCCCACGGCGATGACCGGCGCGCCGAGCGTCTCGCGCGTCAGCGCTTTTTGGTGATTGCCCACGCCGCTGCCCGGCGAGATGCCCGTATCCGCGACCTGGATCGTCGAGCAGATGCGTGACGAGCTGCGGGCCGCCAGCGCGTCCACCGCGATCACCGCGTCCGGGCGCACATGCTCCGTCATGCCGCGCAGCACCTCCGCCGTCTCCAGCCCCGTCACGCCCAGCACGCCCGGCGCAGCCGCGCACACGCTCGCCATCCGCGCGCACACGTCGCCCGGCAGGCAGCCGTCCATGTGGCGCGTGACCAGCACGCGCTCCACCGTGCGCGGCCCCAGCGCGTCCGGCGTGACGCTGCGGTTGCCCAGGCCCGTGACCAGCACCGTGCGCGTGCGCTCGGGCAGCATCTGCCGGATGGCGTCCGCCAGCTCGCGGCTGAGCGCCTCGCGCATGCTCAGCTCGATGGTCATCGTCTGCGGGCAGCTGAGGGTCACATAGGTGCCCCGCGGTCTGCCGAGTTCCCTGGCCGTCTGCTCGTCCTCAATCCTGACCACCGTGCGCTCGATGCCGCTCTCCAGCCGCACATCGCTGACCGGCACGCTGCCGCGCGCCTCCATCGCCAGGTCTGTCCACTTTGCCCTCATGCTTCCCTCCGCAGATTTTTCCTGATGGTTACTCTCCCCGGAAAGCCGCCAAAAATACCCGGATTCCTGAGATCAAGCCGCATTCCCGTTTGCTCCGCCGCAGAGACCGCCCCGGCGAACACGCGTCCGCTTCCGCTCTCTTCAAAAAAATTCATTTTTCTGAGAAAAAGGCTTGCATTCTGTCGAAGCCTGTGATATACTATTTTCCGTTGAGAGGCGAGAGCCCCGAAACAAAGGATCTGCACCATTAGCTCAGTTGGTAGAGCACCTGACTCTTAATCAGGGTGTCCCGGGTTCGAGCCCCTGATGGTGCACCAGACCGGAATCTTCGGATTCCGGTTTTTCTTTACCCTTCCTTTTTTCAGGCTCCAAGCGCCGACTAACCGCTGCGCTTTTTAACGCTTTCTTGATATGAATCCGCACGTTTTCATGCTATGATGGGTAAAATGAGGTGATGATGTGACCAAATCCAAGCGATCTCTCCGGCCCGGCGCGCTGATAACCAGCCTGCGCAAGGCGCTTTCCCCACGTTCCCTGCCGATGCTGACCATCGCCGGCGTCGTCAACGCGTTCGGCGTGGTGCTGTTTCTCTCGCCCGTCGCGCTGTATGACAGCGGCATTTCGGGCACATCGATGCTCTTTGCCCAGCTTGCCCGCGGCGCAGTGCCCTTCTCCGTCTTTCTGATCGTGCTCAACGTGCCGCTCTTTCTCTACGGCCTGCGGCGCGAGGGCGCGTCGTTCACCATCCGCTCGATCTACACCGTCGTGATCTACTCGCTGGCCGCCGCGTTCTTCGGCCGCTTTGCCACGCCGGGCGCGTCGCCCATCGCCGGCGGCGACCTGCTCCTGTGCGCCATCTTCGGCGGCCTGATCTCGGGCGTCGGCTCCGGCACGACCATCCGCTACGGCGGCGCGCTGGACGGCATCGAGGTGCTGGCCGTGATCTTCTCCCGCAGGCTGGGCATGACCGTCGGCACGTTTGTGATGGCCTACAACGCCATTCTGTATGTCATCGCCGGCGCGATGATGGGCAGCTGGGTTCTGCCGCTGTACTCCATCGTAACCTATGCCATCGGCATCAAGGCGGTGGACTTCATCGTCGAGGGCCTTGACAAGACCAAGGCCGCGATGATCATCACCGATCATCCGCAGGAGATCTGCCGCGAGCTGTCCGCGGCCTTCGGCACGGGCATCACGCTGATCGACGCCCACGGCTATTACTCGGGCGACGCCAAGACGCTGGTTTACTTCGTCGTCAACCGCTTCCAGATCGCCAGAATGCGCACGATCGTCCACGACATCGACGAGCATGCGTTCATCTCGATCACGGAAGTATCTGATCTATTTGGCAAAAATGCGAAGTAATGATAAATAGTATGTATTTATATATTATATGCTTAATTCCGATTTTATTGTCCTCATGCCATTGTTGACACACATTTTGAATCACAGTATCAAAAAAGGGCCTCGGCGCGACTGCCGAGGCCCTGCTTCGTTATTCGGTTTTCTCAATCTTCTTGAACGTCTTCTCATACATGCCCATGGCCGACGTCGCCGCAATGAACGCATTGAGCAGGCACAGCAGGAAGGTGTTGACGTTCATCCCGCTGGTCATCGCATGGGCGGATACCAAAATGGCCAGCGCAATCATATAAGCCACAAATGCCGTCGGAACCTTCCATACCCTGTCCAGCGGCGCCTTGATGAACTGCACGATCAGCAGCGTCATCAGGCTCGCGCCGGCAACAGTGACCAGGTACTCCCACGTCACAGGCTCGGAAGGCGCAGCGATCTCTTCCATGCCCTCCGCAAAGCAGCAGGCAGGCGCAGCCGTCATCATCAGCAGAACAGACGCGATCAGCATCATCAAAAGCAAAATCTTCTTCATGGGTCATTCTCCTTTCAGTCGTCGATACTCTTCTTCGGTCGGCAGCGTGAGGAACACCGCGTACTCGTTTTCCTCGCCGTGGTTTCCCCCGCGCGCCCGATAGGCGTCGTGCATGCGTGTCACGCGCCTGCGCTCATCTGCGGTCGTGTACCCGCGCATCCGGCATGCGCCGATCAGGTAGCAGATGCGGTCGTCCATCACGCTTAGGTCGCACTCGATCGCCTCGGCGTCGTGCTCGTAGAGCTTCTCCACCTTCGCTTCGAGCCGGTCAAAGCGCTTCCCCTGCTCCACGAGCATGCCCTTAATCTCCGCCAGCGGCGCATTGCGCTTGTCATCGACCGCACCGTAAATCCATTGAATCAGGCGCTTGAGCAGTTGGCTCAAGGTTTCGCCCATCGTGACCATCCCCTTTTCCCATCGAGTTGAACATTTCAGGGTGAAAAAGCAGCTCTTGTCGCCAAAATCTGCATTTTTTGAGGCCAAAATGAAAACAAGACGCTCATTTCATGCGTCTTGCTTCCAAATCTGACAATCAGTCGATGCTGCCGATCAGAACCTTCCAGTCTCCAACCGGACAGAAGTGGTTGCCCTGAGAATCGACAATCGTGATCTTCGGATTCTCCGCCGCCGCAGGCTCCTCGTACGCGCCCAGATAGCTTCCGTCCACATAGCCGCTGCCGCTGTCGCCATAGGTGATGAACTTCCAGCCGTTCTCCATCTCGGCCTGCACCGTCACAACCGCGCCCTCGCTGAGCCGACCGATCCTCGTGCCGCCAATCCCAGGCTCATTCCTCACGTTCAGGCTGCTCGCCACAACCTGCATCTTGTATGGCGTCATCTGCTCTTTCTCCTTTCCGTCTCCAAGGCTCCCTCCTGAGGGAGCTGTCGGCGCAGCGGTCTTCGGGAGTTCGTCCACATCGATGTACCGGTGTATCGCAAGCAGCTGCCAGCTCTTGTCCAGCGCCGTCTCCACGACCTTCCCAGCCACGCTGGAGCTGTGAATCGCCGTCCCGTCGCCGGTCACAAGCCCGATGTGATGCACATCCGTTCCGCTGCGTTTGAAGGACAGCATTCCGGCCCGCGCTCCCTTGATGCTCTCCTGCCGCCAGGTCAGGTCGCGGTACTTCGCGCTTGCATTGGCGCTGTCCCACAGCGTATTGGTTCCCGCCGTTGTGTAGCCGGGCACGCCGCCCGGGCTTGTCCGAATCACCTTTTTAATCAGGTTGATGCAGTCAAGCTGCGAATACGGCGTGCCGATCAGGCTGCGCGCCGTGCGGATCGCGTCGTCAGCTTTGATCACGTTGCTTCACCCCTTCCCCCTCAAACCGTATCCCCATCCGTTCATCCTCCCGCGCCGCCGCACGCGTGAGGATCAGGAACAGCAGGGCGATTGCGGCGGATGTAAGTATCAACATGCGAATCCTCCCTCATCGTCCGGCTGTTCATTCGCTCGTCCCGCAAATCTCCGGATAATCCTCAATCGCCCTGATCTGATCGGCGTATGTGCTCCAGTTGGTCGCGGCCTTATAGGAATCAACCAACGCAGCCGGGACGTAGATATAGCCGGTTCCTTTGGGAATCAGCGAACTGTTGAATGCGCTGGTGCTGCTCAGCGTGCAGACAGCTTCCGCGTTGCTCAGGATGAGTGCTTCGAGTTTCGAGCAGCTGTTGAACGCATTGCCGCCAATAGACGTAGCCGCGGGAAGACTGACGCTGCTCAGCGCATAGCATCCAAAGAACGCATTGTCGCCAATAGTCGCAACCGCGGGAATGCTGATACTGGTCAGCACATAGCAGTTTTGGAACGCATAGCTGCCAATAGACGTAGCCGCAGGAAGGCTGACGCTGGTCAACGCAGAGCAGTTTTTGAACGCATAGCTGCCAATAGATGTAACAGTAGGGAGGCTGACGCTGGTCAGCGCAGAACAGTTTTGGAACGAATTGCTGCCAATAGTCGTAGCCGCGGGAAGACTGACGCTGGTCAGCGCAGAGCAGCCTTGGAACGCACTGCTGCCAATAGACGTAACCGCTAGGAGACTGACGCTGGTCAGCGCAGAGCAGCCTTGGAACGCACTGCTGCCAACAGACGTAACCGCTAGGAGACTGACACTGGTCAACGCAGAGCAGTTTTGGAACGCAAAGACGCCAATAGACGTAGCCATTTGATCCAGAAACTCGGTAATGCTCCGATCGATGATGCTGTCTATCAATGCGGATTCACCTAAAGTATCGATTGTGGGCACAAAATCGCTCAAGAATTCTCACCTCCTGTGATCTCCGGATAATCCTCAATCGCCCTGATCTGATCAGCGTATGTGCTCCAGTTGGTTGCAGCCTTATAGGAATCGACCAATGCAGCCGGAACGTAGATATAGCCGGTTCCTTTGGAAATCAGCGAACTGTTGAATGCGCTGGTGCTGCTCAGCGTGCAGACAGCTTCCGCGTTGCTCAGGATGAGTGCTTCAAACTTCGAGCAGCTGAAGAACGCATAGCCGCCAATAGACGTGGCCGCGGAAAGACTGACGATGGTCAGCGCAGAGCAGCTTTGGAACGCATATTCGCCAATAGACGTAACCGCGGGAAGGGTGATGCTGCTCAGCGCAGAGCAGCCTTGGAACGCATAGCTGCCAATAGATGTAGCAGTAGGGAGGCTGATACTGGTCAGCGCAGTACAGTTTTGGAACGAATTGCTGCCAATAGTCGTAGCCGCGGGAAGACTGACGCTGGTCAGCGCAGAGCATCTGTTGAACGCATAGTCGCCAACCGACATCACCGTCTCATTCGTGTAATCTCCGCTGATGCTCCGGTCAATCAGCTTCGTGTAGACATACCCGTTATACCTGAACTGCGCATAGCAGCTCGTATCTCCGGTGATGTTCGTGCCGCTCGGGCTGAATCCGGTGAACTCGTAGTCCTCTGCGTCGTCGCCCGTGTAGGTCGGCGTGCTGCCGGTGTAGCTCGCGCTGCCGCCATACGGCACGTTGGTCACGGTCTGCAAAAGCGTGCTTCCGTTGTAGAAGTACACCGTATACGTCCTCACAGTCGCCGTGAAGACCGCGTTGATCTCCGTCGGCGCGGTGATGGAGGCATAATCGCCCTCCCACCGGCTGAACGCATAGCTGTATTGCGCCGTGCTGGCCTTGGCCGGCGTGCCGCCGGGCGTGCTTGCCGCCTGGCCGGAGACGATCCACTGCTCGTCGTATACGGCGTCCCCGTTCATGAAGCGCACGCGGTACTGCGTCTCGTACTGCGCCGTCAGCGTCAGATTGCCGCTGACCTTCTCAGGCAGAATGAAGCCGGTATAGGCGTAGCGCGTGTCCTCCGTGCCCTCGCGCGTCGGGGCCTCGATCGTCCCCTCTGCCACGGGATCAGGAGCAGCGTCGCCCTCGCCGACCACGGCGCGCGTGAGCAGCGTGCCGTCATAGTTGATATAGCGCACAACGTACTGCGCCGCGCCGCCCGCCACGACGACCAGCTCCGGGAAGTCGTCATTGATGCGCGTAAGCAGCTCCGCGCTGATCGAGGGAACGCTCACGCGGCCTGTGACGACGGCCCTGTCCGTGTTGCTGCCTGCGGCGTCCATGCCGATGCAGCCCTCAAGCCGCTCGATGCAGCGCGTCAGGCTCTCTTCGCTCTCCGCCTCCCATTCCATGCCGATCAGGCGCGCGCGGGTGAGCGCGTCCGCGCCCAGCAGGATGTCCTCCACAGGCAGGCCGGGCGTGTTCTCCAGCCGAAGCGTCGTGAGCGCGCCGTATCCGTCCATGGTCAGCGTTTCAAACTGCTTCTGATCGCGGATCGTCAGGTTGGTCACGGTGCCAGGCAGCTCCAGCGTGCGCAGTCTGCCGCCGACGGGCAGCGTAAAGCCGGTGACGGACGAACCCTTCGCCAGGATCGTCTCGATGCCCACGCAGCCGGACAGGTCAACCGTCATGGACAGGTTGACACAGTTGCGCACGTCCAGCAGCGTCAGCAGCTCGTTGTTGCCCACATACAGCTCCGTCAGGCGCGTGTTGGCGTAGTCCGCCGCGCCGTCGCCGAGCTTGAGGCTCTGCAGCTTGGTCGCCATGGAGAAATTCGCATAGCCCACCTGCAGGGGCGACAGGTCGCCGATGGCCGCCAGACGGTCCGCGCTGTAGATGTAGACCTCCGTGTCGTTCATCGCGTCCAGCGGGCAGGCGAGCGTCATCGCCTCGTTGCGCTTGCCGCGCCGCGTGACCGTGTAGCTGCCGTACTTGATGCGCGGCCAGATGTGGCTGTACGGCGTGACCGTGATGTCGCCCACCGCGTAGCAGCGCAGCGTGATGAACTGGCTCTGCGCGTCGCCGCACTGGTACTTGCTGTCCCGGTACCTAAAGCCATTGAAGAGCCACCACGCGCGCTGGCTGGCCTTGCTGCCCTGAAGCATGGTGAGATAGCTGCCGTCGTTGTCGTTTTCCAGCGGCTCCAGGTACTTCTCCCAGGCGTCCTCGTTCCAGACGGCCTCCGGCCAGACGCTCTGGTGCGCCGTGAACCGGCGAAGCACCTCATCGCAGCTAAACACGCCGCCGCTGCGCAGCGTCTTGTACATCGCGGAAAGCTCGTCCGGGAAGGCGTCGCGCAGGTTGGTAAAGAGCACGCTGTCCTGACCGTTGAAGACGTTGCTGCCATCCACGGTGTCCGTGTCCTCGAGGTCGTAGTCAAAGACCAGCTGGCCCTCGTTGTTGATGCCGATGGCCGTGTCGAAGTCATAGGGGAACGGGAACCAGTGCGCGCCGTCAAAGGTCGTCGGGAAGAAGTTCTTCGCCCGGCTGTCCACCATCAGGAAGGTTTCCGTGAACAGGTAGTAAAACAGCATCGGCTCCAGGATGAAGTGCTCCTCAAACTCGTCCCTGAATTTCTGAAGCCGCTCCGCCTTTTCCTCATCAGATGAAACCGCGCTCCTGTCCGTGCTCGCCACCCAGGCCGCCATGACGGCCAGGTTCGCGGGGTCGGTGTTATCCTCGGGATAGCGCGCCTCAAAATCGTCCTGCCAGGCCGTGCCGGTAAAGTCCGCGCTCTTGTAGATCACGCGATTGCTCGTGTTGTTGAGCGTCTCCCAGCTCTCGCAGCCGTCCGTCAGACCGAAGACGTTCTCCGCGCCCTTGTCATGGTTGAAGTTGTACTTCCCCCAGAAGCGCACATCGCCCGTCTCCGTATTCTGCCAGAACACCACGCAGGGCACGCCGTCGATGCCCACGCGCACGCGGCTGTCCTCCTCCTGCGCGGGCGTCTTGTGCGGCACGGTGTCGTTGTACAGGCAAACCAGCTCCACGTTGTTCGCGCCCTCAGAGCTGGCCACGTCGGCCTTCATGCAGAACACGCTCGCCGGCATGCTGCCCTCGCGCAGCATGTAGCCCTCCGCCGCCTCGCCGCTTGCGGTGTAGGTGAAGCCGCTCTTGATCTTCCACTTGAAGTTCTTCTTCTTGTAGCCAGCCGAGGACGTGCCCTGCACGTCAATCTGCGCGCTTTCGCAGGTGAAGCCGCGCGACGGGTCCGCCGGGCTGACGTACTCGATGGCGCAGTCCTTCTTGTCTCCCTTGTACTGCGGCAGCTCCGCGCAGGAGATCACCATATAAGGAAGCGTCGCGGGCAGCTTGCTGACGACGATGTCGCCCGCCAGGTCGAAGATGTCGTTGCGCCGGGCAGCCTCCGTGCGCTCGGCAAGCAGGGCCATGTCCGCGATGGCGTTGTCCAGAATCTCCGCGCGCGTGAGGCCCTTGCCGTAGATGCGGATGCGGTAGAGATCGATGCCCGCGCTCTCCGCGCCGATGGTCAGGCCCGCTGTCGGGGTCTGGGCGAAGTTGTCGCTCTCCGGGTACTGCGTCACGCCGCAGAGGATGCCGTCCACATAGACGTAGATCAGCCGGTGCAGGCTGCGCGGCTCCACCGCGAAGCTGACGCGCACCTTCTCGTCCTCACGAAACTGCATGCCGACGCTCGACTGCTCGCTGGAAAGCTGCGCATACTGGCTCGCCAGATAGAAGCCGCGCCCGCCGCTCAGGCAGGAGAGCACCACGGTGTCGTAGTCGCGCACGTTGTGCGTCGCCATCTCCACCTCGATGGTCAGGCCGCTCTCGCGCGCGTCGCTGGCAAACGGCGCAAACGGGATCGTCATCTGCCCGCCTGGCAGGATGCGCAGGCAGCTCGCGCCGTCCGCGTCCGTCATCCAGCCGTCCGCCGCGCCGAAGCCGATGTCCTCAAACGCCGCCGTCACGCTGCCGTCCGTCCATGCCGCCGCGTCTTCCTCGCCGTTGGAGCGGCCCGTCGGGTCAAAGTGCAGCAGCAGCGCATCCGTGACCGGCGTCACCGTCACGCTGCTCTCCGAAACGGTGAGCGCGCATTCTGCCTTGGCCGTGCCGCAGGCGATGGAAAGGCGGATCGCGCCGGTCGGATAATTTTGCACCACCCAGGTCTGCGCCGTCCTGTCCACCGTGCGCGTCTGCTCGCTGTACACGCTGCCGTCTTCGGCAAGGACGCGAAGCGACACCTGCGCGCTCTCGCTGGCCGGGTCGTAGACCATGAACGGCACGTTCAGCGCCTCACCCTGCACGGCGCTCTTGCGGTCAAACGTGGTCAGCACGGAAGGCTCGGCCATCGCGCCGGTCACGAACATCATGCCGACGGTCAGCACGTTGGAGGACACCTCCACGCCGTCCTGCACGAGCGTCGCCCAGCAGGTCAGCACATGCGCGCCGTCGCTCTGCTGCGCGATGGCGTAGCTGCGGCTCCTGCCGGAGCTGACAACCTCCTCGGTGCCGATCTCCACGCCGTCCATCGCGAAGTGGACGGTCTTCGTGCCGCTGCCGGTCACGGTGTAGGCAAACACCACCGCGCCGGTGTAGACGGCCATCTCCGCAAACGTCGTGCTCATCGTGAGGGAGATCATCGTCACGCTGTAGGTCAGCGTCTTCGCGCTGCCCTCGCTGTTCTCCACGCGGATGCGCACCGTGTTCGCGCCGCTGGCCAGGTACGGCGCAATGTCAATCGCGTTCTCCCCCTGCGCGGCTGTGAACACCGCCTTACGCACGCCGCCGACCGTCACCGTGCCGATGCCCTCGCCGTCGTCCATGCCCTCCTCATCGACGCTCGAGTAGGCAAAGCGCAGCAGGACGGCGCTGCCCCCGGCCACGGTCAGGGTGCGGCTCTCCAGGAGGTTACTGAGCGTGACGGCCATCGTCGCGCCGGAGCTGCCGCCACTGCCTCCACCAAATCCGGAGAACGGACCGGCCACAACCTCGCCGCCGGAGGTCAGGTAGAGCGCGCCGTCCAAGACATACGCGCCGTCCACCTTGCCGGAGAGCTCCATGCTCATCTGCTCGACGGCGTTCTGCGCCTGACCGGCCTGCGCAAGCGCTGCGTCCGCATCCGACGCGGCGTTCTCCGCGCTGGACTGTGCTGCGGTCGCGCTCTGCTCGGCGCTTCTTGCGCTCTGCTGCGCGGCAGCTGCGTTCCCTGCAGATGCAAGCGCGGCATTTTCAGCCGAAGCGATCTGAATGCTCATGCTTTCCGAGACCTCGGAAAACCGCTCCTCCATCTCGTCCGCCGCTATCTGAGCCGCCTGCGCGGCGCTGTTCGCCTTCTCGGTCGCCGCCTTCATCTCGGCAATCTGCGCCATCAGGGCCTCAAGCGACGGGATCGATTCGCCGGGGTCGATGATCACATCGCCGTGCGCCTTGCCGACAAGCAGGCAGACCTGCGCGGCGGCCATGATGACGTCTCCCTTGCTGATCTCTACCGTACAGCGCAGGCGGCCCTCCACGGCGTAGCACCGCTCGTCCAGCGTCACCACGGCGCAGCCGTTTTCATCGACGCTGCCGCCGATATAGACGCTTCCCTTGTCCTGCCTTTGGGCATACAGCTGCACGCCGTAGCCGGTCAGGTCAACCTGCGCAAGCCCATCGCGCACCTCGACGATGATCGTGTGCGCGTTCTTGTTGCCGACGCAGGCGAGCGTTTCCCATACGATCTCGCGCGCCGGCTTGTCAAGCCGGACAATGGTTTTGAAGCTAAAAGGCAATGCTCTGTTCCTCCTCTCAGTATTCTCCGCCGGAATACGACCTCACGAACGTCTGCACAAACAAAAACGCCTCAATCCGCGTAAGCGTTTCAGGCGTGAGGTCGATTTCGTGCCATGTCCCGCGTGTAATCCGTCCGTCGTCATCCGTATCCATGTAGGCCACCACGTCCAGCTCAGCGACAGGATAGCCATTGCCGTCCACGAGTTTTGACGCAGGGACCTGATTGCCATCCACACAGATGCTGATGCCGTTTGCCATGCCGCCCTCGTAAATCCCGTATACGATGTCGTGCGTATGATCCGGAATCGTCAGGCTGTGGCTGTGCGACGGAATCTCCACCGTGTGGGAATGGCTCGGAATGGAAATGGAGATTTCCGGGATCGTCACGCTGCCGGTCACCTTATGCCAGTGGTTGAACTTGTGCGTGTGGCTGGCAATCGTATGGCTGTGCGCGGCGACGCTGTGGTAGTGGTTCATTCCGTGGCTGTGCTGCTCGACGCTGTGCGTGTGGCTGTTCACAGTATGACGATGGCTACTCGTACTGGTCGTGTCCGGCGATTTGCTTCCTGTCGTTCCGCTGATGGAAACGGAAGAAACGCCGCTGTAAATTCCTCCAGTTGCCGATGCACCGCTTGATAGGCTGTGGTTATGGCTGATTCCGCAGCTGTCGGAAAACGAATGGGTATGGGAAGATACCGTGTGGTTATGCTCTCCCTTATAATCTGTATACGGAGAGCTTGATCCAGTCTCAGACGGCCCTCCAGTTCCGGTATTCGTCATGGACGCACCGCTCGCTGTTCCAATCGGCGTACCCGTGTTGAACGCATCCTTTGTGCTCGTCGTCAGGCCGGATTCGTTCGCCTCGGTGTACAGCGCAGACGATCCTTCATCGGCCATCGGCCCGCCAGTGGCGCCGACAGATACCGTCTTCTCCGGGATGGTCTTGCTGTACGAGCCGCCGCTGGAGCTGGTTCTCTCTCCTCCGCCTCCGTCCACCGTCGAGGTCACGTCCCCGCCTCCGGCCTCCGCGCCGGTCTCATAGGCCCGGAACTGAGAAAACTGCCAGGAGAGTTTGACCGCGTTGATCTTCGCGCAGGTGTCCGGCACATAAAACCGGAACTTCGCCGGATGATCCGCATCGGCGTTGTCCGTGACCTGCATCGGGAACAGGTTCGTCGCACCCTGAGAATACTGCGCCGTGATCGCGGCGCGCGCGGAGAGGTTTTCAATCGTCGAGGCGATGTCCTCCGTCTTGTTCGCCACCGTGATCTCGATGCCCAGCGGGTCAAGCTCCACGTCCTTCTTCTCCACGCTCAGAATCGGCTTGGTGAAGTCGATTCTTGCGTCCTCATCCTGCACGCGAACGACCTTGCCCTCGTCCATCAGGTCGTAGGCAAGGCCAGTCCTTCGGTGCAGGTCGAGGCCTCCGACGACGTAGCTGTACATCGGCTCATCGATCTCAGCAAGCATCGCGCGCCCCTTCGCATACAGCAGCTCGTCGTCGCTGATCGAGCGGTCGATGAGGTGCTTGGCGATGACGCCGTGCTTACTCTTCGTCGCGGATTCGATGTAGTTCACGCCGCCGGTCAGACGCTTGATGTTCGTCTGGTTCACGCCCTCGCCGCTGCCCAAACAGTAGAGCCTCGTGCAGAGGCTCGATACGTCCTTGGTGCGCTTGATCCATTTCAGGTTGCGCCTGTACTGGATCATGCAGTTGGCGTCCGTGTCTCTCCTGATGAGGTTGATCGTCCACGGATAGGTGCTCGTGTCAAACGTCCAGTGATAGCCGTCCAAAAAGCACTTGGGCACGGAGTACAGCGCGTTAAGAACGTCCGTGTTTTCAAAGGCATATTGGAAATAGTAGTCAAAGTCGCAGCGTCCAAGCTTCCAGCGGACAAAGCCCCATTCCTCATTCTGCCTGGCAAGCAGCGTTTCGAGCACCGTCCGCGTACTCACGCCTGTGCCGCCGATTTCCAGATACCCGTCAATCCGGCAGTCCGCCAGGAATGCGATGACGTGGTCGCAGGAATACCGGTATACGGCTCCTGCATCCGTCACGCACTGCTGCGGCTGTCCAGTGATCCGGAATTTGTCGATGTACCTGTCGCCGTCGTAGATGTCCACGATGTAGTGCGTGTTTTCGCACAGCAGCACGTCGTCATCCAGCGCGGGAAGGTCGAACGATGCGGTGTGCAGGTCGTTGAACACGCGCTTGTATCCGATGTGGTGCGCGCGTCTGAGTATGCCCTGGCGCTCCACCTCGCGGTTGTAGATCACGGGTTTCATCGCTTACAGCCACCTCGCTCGTGCAGTCACCTTCACGCTGACGCTTGCCGCCGCGCCGCTTTTCAGGTTGACAGCCAGCTTTCCGGGCGCAGGGGACACCGACGGGAAGTCTCCGGTAAAGCCGAGCATGGCGCTCTGTCCAGCCCTGGTCACAGCAGCATCCTCACCGTCAATCACGACCTTCTGACCGGCTGCGAGCGAGAAGCCGCCGCCCTCAAGGCGCGCCGTGCGCGCTGCGCCAAGCCTGTCCGTGTAGCCGAGCTCAAGCGCCGTGATGGCGCTCGATCCGGCGTTCGTGATCTCCACGATCAGCGGCGTGATGAAGCCAACGCCGCGCGGGAACAGCGCTGAGAGATCGACGGTCTGCGCCGTGTTCGCAACAAGATCAAGCGATGCCGTCATACTGGCCGCCTGAACGTCCTGGCTGTACGGCTGCACGTTCAGCTTCAGATCAAGCCTGCCGTTCTCCCAGTCGGTGCGCGTGAAATCCGCCGCGTTTTCGATTTCCGCAAGATACTGCCGCGTCACGTCGCTGTCCAGGATGAGCGGCGCGCGCCCGGCGAGGATGAGCCACGAGGATACGGCGTGCAGCCGCTCCTCGATCTCCTCATCCGCAAGGATTGCGCCGTCCTGAGCGCGGCCAACGAAGTACAGCTTGCCGCTGATCTGCTGCGGAGACAGCCGGATATCGTGCTGGTCATAGCGCAGCGTGCCGGGGCATCCCAGCACATCGTACAGGCTGGGTGTGACCGCCGGCACGCCCATGCGCTTGTCCATCACGAACATGCAGCCCATGTCGTTCAGGCAATGCTTCCCTGCAAACGTGAAATTGTCGCTGGGCGGGTCTGCGCCCCTGACCGGCTGGTCGTTGTAGGCGTTGTACTGCCTGTAATCCGTGCAGGTGAAGGTCACCGTGAACCGCGCCGACGGGCCGCTGTATGTCACGTCGCCCATGTCCGTGCAGCGGGCCTTGTAGTAGGTACCCTCCGTCTGCTCCAGCTCCAGACGTGCTGTTCCGGACCCTTCCAGCCACGCGGCCAGCTTGTCCATCGTCAGCATGAGCTCGTCTGCGTGATTGGCGCGCACAAGCATCTCCACCGTGATTTCACGAACCGTCGGCACGCTGATGCTGGCGATGATGCTGCCGGCGCGCCGGACGGTCTGCTGCTCCCTGGCTGCCACAAACCGGTCCTGCACCCCTAGCACCTTCACGCATCCAAAGCTTTCAGGGTGAATGCCGCCAAAAATCATCCGATCACCCCCTGTGCGCTGCGGCCCAATACGGTGCTTTTGGACTTCTGGTCAATCTTCTGGGATACAGGATCGGAGACCTCCTCGCCGACCTCGCGTTCGTTCATCACGATCTTTCTGTTGAGCACGCCGGAATCAATCAGGCGCTCCGCGATGGCCGTGCCCACTGCAAACGCATAAGCTGCTTCATCGCTTTCGCTCCTCGCCGACGACGCCGCCTCGGCGTTCTGCCGCGCAGCCTGACGGGAGGTGGCGACCGTACCGACGGACAGATCCGTCACATACGCGCCCTTGGTAAATGCCTTGATCGTGTCCTCGATGGACTTCTTGGCCGCCTTGGCCATCATGCCGCCAGACAGGCCGATTGCGCCGCCCTCGTCCATGTCCTCGCCGAGCTCAATCGTTTTTCTGGACGGGCTGTGCGCGTCCGCCGCCCTGCGCATCGCGGCGATTGCGTTTGATACAGCGCTCCTCGCCGCGCTGGCCAGCGTGCCGGACATCGATCGGATGCCGTTGACAAGTCCCTGCATCATGTCGCGTCCGATGCTGAAGCCTGCGCTGGCGCTCATGATCGACTTCGCCGTGTTGACAGAGGTGTTCATCGCTGCCCGCACGCTGTTTGCGATGCTGGGCGACAGCGATTTCACGCCGTTCTGCACGCCGAGCATGGCAAGGCGAGTCGTCTCGCCAAAGCCTGTGACAAGCGGCTGATAGGACGCATTCATCAGGGTGACGAGGCCGTCAACCGCCGTCTGAGCACTCGTCTCCTCGTCGCTCACGCCGGTTCCGATGGCCTGACCGGCGGTCTGGCCGGTCGTCTGCGCATCGCTTTCGATGTTGGTCAGATCGCTTGCGCCGGTCACGATGTCGGTCATCGTATCGACGGCGGTCTGTACGCTTTCAGTCGCGTTCTCGTAGCCGGTCGTGATGCCCTGCGTGGTCGCCTCGGCGATCATCGTGCCGCCTTCCTTAGACATCGCGGCTGCCGCGTCAAGCGCAGCCTGCATGCCGCTGGACACCGCATTCACGGACGGCTCCCATGCGCCCTCGCTGCCAAGCGCCTCTGCGATGGTCGCCGGTACGGAGATGCCAAAATCCTGCAGGAGCGGAATGAGGATGTCAGAGCTCTGCTCAACGCCGTCATACAGCTGCGCAAACAGGTTCGCGCCGGCCTCGTACAGTCCAAAGTCCTGCTCGTAAAAGCCGTCAGCCATGCCCGTTGCGAACAGCGCAGCCATCGCCCGCGCTTCCGCGTCAGGGTTTCCGGCAAAGAATCCGTCCGAAATCGCCTTGGCCAGCGCGACGCCTGCAGGCGTAAAGTCTGCCTCATTGGCCTGCGCTTCGAATCCGGCCTCCACCAGCGCAACATACGCCTGCGCCTGAGCGACGATCGTCGCAGACGAATCGCCGCCGCCGACGATCCTGTTGAGCATCCTGCCGGTGATTTTCTCGCCGTCGATGTTCTCGAACGTCATGCTGTTCATGGCCTCGACCATGACGTCCTTTTCGATGCCGAACCAGCCGAGCACAGATTCAATCACGCCGCTCAGAACGCTGGTGAAGACATTGAAAATGCCCCGGCTCAGACCGATCAGTCCCTCTCCGATGCCCTGAATCAGCGCGCCGGCAATGCCCTTGCCTGCACTGAGCATCGTCCTGATGCCCTCTTCGGACGTGATGTATTTTGCGATGGCGCCTGCGATGTCGCCAAGGAACGTGACGGCCTCCTCGATGCCCTTGCCGACGTTCTGCATGAACCTGGACATGTCCGGCGTTTCGGTCACCTCGCAGATACCGGTGCAGATTTTCCCAAACAGGTCGGCTGCCAGCGTTCCGATGGCTTCGCCCCAGTCGCTCTCGTTGATCGACGAGAGCACCGATCCGATAGCCCCGGCGATGCGCGCCGCGCCGCTGACGAGCGCGCTGATGCCGGAGGCGATTCCATCCACGATCAGGCCGGATACCGTCTCCGTCGCCGTCACGACGTCTTCAAGCGTGATGCTTCCAAGGATTCCGCCAATCGCTCCTGCGATGTTCGCGCCAGCTCCGGCCACCTTGCCGATGGCGTTTGTCAGGCTGGAAACCACGTGAGACGCGACGGACGAGAAATCGGAAGCAAGCGCATCCCAGCCTGAAAAGCCGGCAAGCGATGTGATGAGGCCTGCAATCAGGTTCCCGGCAGCCGCGGCGAAGTCGGCCTTGCTGCTCACGATCCTGTCGATGATCGCCGCCGCAATTGAGGACAGGTCGCCGATCGTCTCCGTGATCTTTTCCGGCGTGATGGCAGACAGGCTCTCGCTGATCTTTCCGACAATTCTGTCGCCCACATCGGACCAGCCATCGCCCTCAGAATCCTCGCCGAGGATCAGGTTCTTGAGCCAGCTCTCGGCATTGCTGAATCCGCTCTGAATCCAGCTCCATACCTTCGATCCGGCTTCCCTCCATGTACTTTCCTCCGTCAGCGTATCGCCGAGAATCAAACCCTTGAGCCAGTCGGATGCGGCAGAGAATCCGCCCTGAATCCAACCCCATACACTCTGGCCGACGTCCTTCCAGGTGCTCTCGTCCGTCATCGTGTCGCCGAGAATCAGGCCCTTGAGCCAGCCAGATGCAAAGGAAACGCCTCCCTTGATCCAGCTGGAAATCTTCTCTCCGACCATCTTCCATGTCGGTTCATCGGAAGCCGCGTCGCCGAGAATTTTGTTTTTGAGCCAGTCGCTTGCAAACGTGATCTTCTGCCTGATCGAATCTGCCACATCAGACCACTCGATTTTGGACATCGCGTCCTTCGCATTCGTCAAGGCCGTTTTTATCCTCTCTGCGGTTCCATCGACAATGTCATCAATCGATGCCAGCAGCTCGCTTCCGAGTGAAGACCAATCGACAGACTTGAACCCTAAGATGATGTATTTGGCCGCGCTGACCGCAGCACGAAACAGCTCGCCGGAGCGAAGCGCATTGGCGATGCCGGTCACGATGCTCACGGCGGCCTGCGCGATGCTCGGGATGCTATCCCCGATGCCCTCCGCGATGCTGCTGATGATCGTCGTACCGATGGACAAAAGCCCGTCCGCGTTCTCTCCGATCATCTCCGCCAGGGAGGACACGATGCCTGCTGCCGTGCTCACGAGCTGCGGAAGCGCCGTCGAAATGCCAAGCTTGATGGTGCTGATGAGCTTCGGCATGCGCCCAGACACAGTCTTGATCGCACTCCGGACGGATGTATCCAGCTTGCCGAGGTAGCGCTTGGCGCTTATGCTCATGCTGAAGAACATGTTGCCGATCTCGTTGTTCGCATCCGTCGCCGCAAGCGCGAACAGCGCAAGCCCTGTCGCCGCAAGGCCGATCGGGCTGACCAGCGCGCCCAGCACGACGCCGATGCGGCTGAGTGTGAGGAGCATCTGTCCGCCGAACACCATCACAGGCCCCATCGCCGCCGCGACCAGCGCCAGCTTGAGCGCGGCCTGCTTGCTCGCGTCGGACGCGCCGTTGAACCTGTCCACCAGAGACGTCATGCCCTGAATCACGCTGCGGATCGCGTCCTCGTTGAGCTTGAACAGGGCCACCTGAGCGCCCTCCACAGCGGACTGAAACAGCGTCCAGTCTCCCCGGGCATTGTTGAGCACCGTATCGGCCATCCGCTGCGTCGCGCCGTCGCATTCGTTCACGGACTGCGTGAGCTTCCTGATATCCTCATCGCTGGCATTGATGATCGCCAGCATGCCGCTCATGGCCTCCTGACCGAAGATCGTTGCGGCATACTGTACCTGCTGCGCCTCGGAAAGACCGGAAAAGCTCTTGCGAAGATTCTGCACCAGCTCGCTGAACGGCTTCATCTCGCCATTGGACTTCGTGAGGCTGATGCCGAGCTTTTTCATGGCGCTTTCTGCCTTGTCGCTCGGCTTTGCCATCTGGCTGAGCGCAGCGCGAAGCGACGTGCCGGCCTGGCTGGCCTTGATGCCGCTGTTGGCCATCAGGCCGATGGCGACGGCGACGTCCTCCGCCTTGTATCCAAAGGCGCCGGCCACGGGCGCAATGTACTTGAACGTCTCGCCCATCATGGAGACGTTCGTGTTGGCGTTGGACGACGCGACAGCCAGAATGTCCGCAAAATGCCCCGCATCCTCCGCCTTGAGGCCAAACGCCGTCAGCGCGTCCGTCACGATGTCCGCCGTGGTGCCCAGGTCTTCGCCGCTGGCCGCCGCGAGGTTCATGATCGGGGCAAGGCCGTCGAGCATCTGTTCGGTCTTCCAGCCTGCCATGGCCATATATTCAAGCGCCTCTCCGGCCTGCGTCGCGGTGAACTGCGTGGTGCTGCCCATCTTGAGCGCCTCGGCGTTGAGCTTCTCCATCTCCGCAGCGGTCGCGCCGGAAATCGCCTCGACCGTGCTCATCTGCGAGGTGAAGTCCATGCCGGCAGAAATCGCCTGCTTCGCAAAGGATTCAATGGGCGCGGTGATCGAAGACTGCAGCTTGGAGCCCATCGACACCATATTGGCGCCGAGCGCTTCCATGCTGGATTCGATGGTGCGCACCGTCGCGTTCATGCCGGACGAATCCAGATCAAACGACGCGAACAGCTCGCCGACCTTGAGCGCCATATATGTTCACCTCCGTCAAACAGAAATGACCGAAGAAAAAAACGCTGCGGCGGCGCGCTCATCCTGCGCGTCTGCGTCGCGGCGTTCGCTCTCTGTCATCGTATCCTCATCCCTGTCCCGCTTCTCCTGATCGGCGCGGATGCGAACCGCCACAGCGCCGTGCGGGGACAGATTCTGGCAAAGCGTCATGAACCGACGCCAGGTCATGCAGGGAAGCTGCTCCACAAGATCGATGCCGTAATCCCGCAGGAAATCGGCCTCGATGGCGTCCCAGATGCGAAGCAGGTTTACTTTTTTGCGCTGTCACCGGGCAGGCTGGAGCGGCTGTCCTCGTCCGTCAGCTCGGCAGCTTCGCCGTCGTCCTCCTCCACGCCGTTGATCAGGTTGAACGTCTTCTGCACCAGCGCGCTGAGCTGATCCACGCTCAGGCCCTGCGCGCAGATGGCGTTCATCTGCTTCTCGCCGAACAGCGCGTCCGCCGCCGTGAAGATCGCATTGGCGTAGGCCGCGTTCCGGCTGGACTGATCGGCCAGCTTTTCCGCGCGCGCCATCGTCAGCGGCACAATCGCCGGGATCTTGGCGGGGACTTCATACGTCTTGCCGTGGACGACGACCAGGACCGTCTCCTGCTTCATTTCGGACATGAACAGATCGAAATTGAGCACCTTACCCATCGCTATTCCTCCGTTTCATGGCATAAAAAAACCGCCTTGTCCTCAACAAAGCGGTATGATATAATGCTTCTGTAGTCAAGAGGTCTTGCACGGCGGCCCAGCTTTCGCGCTGCGAAAGAGGGGTGATGCACATGAGCAATACAGAGCTTCTCTGCATTCTGCTTTCTGTCGCATCCTTGCTTTTGACGGTGTACTTCGGTCGCCGTTAAAAAAATCTGCCGCCGTGTAGATGACGCTACATCGGCGGCAATCGGGCCTGATTCATAGTATCCCGCGAAAGCGGGACGCGTGCGAGGGTACCAACCTCTTGACTACATTTTACATCATTTTGCGGCACGCGTCAAGAAAACCTTTGCCCGTGCTTAAAATCCATTTGATATGCTGTCCTGCGGCGTCTGACGGATCAGATGCCGCAGGACTTTTTTGATCAGGCTCCCGCCGCGCTCACCGTGACCGCGATGGTCGCCGTCTTGCCGCCGTTTACGCTGGTGACGGCGATGTTCGCGCTGCCTACGCCGATCGGCGTCAGCGTAAAGCCCGTCTCGGTGATGTCGCCCACCTTGACGACCGACTTCTGCTTCGTGTTCGTCACGCGGAAGCGCTGGTTGGACGCATCCTCAGGCGTGAAGACGATGTCAATCACCTTCGGCGCGTCGCCGACCTTCATGGAGACCGCAGAGGCGTCCTCTCCCTCGCTCTTCACGGCGATGCTCTCCACCTGCACATACTGGATCGGCTCCGCCTCGCCGACCTGCTCCAGGCTCCAGGAGCGCGTCTGGCCGGAATCGTCCGCGGATTCCTCCGTGCCGGTGACGATGTAATCCGCAATCCAGCCGTGGCCGTAAGGATCGATGAACTTGAGCGAGCAGTCCGAGCCGCAGCCCGCCTGCTCGGCGTAGTAGTCGAGCATCTCCTGACCGGGATCGATCTCGCCGGTGGATTCGACCACCTTCTTGATGCCCTCCAGATCGGTCGAGCTGGAGCGCTTGGTGATGTACGGCTCGGACCAGGTGTCCGTCGCCGCAGAGCCGTCCTCGGTATCGCCCTCGACGGAGCGGGACAGGCTGGTCAGGCCATAGATGCGCAGCCAGCTATCCGTCGCCACGTCGAGGATGTAGACCAGCCAATTCCTGATATTGACCGGGCATCCGTTCTTGCGTCCCTTCGCCATATCTTCATTCCTCCTCAAAAATCGCAGTAGAAAACCCTGTAATTGCTGCTGTAGATGTGCCGTCCGGAATCGTCCAGCCCCATGCCCTGCGCAGCGTTGATGACCTCGATGCGCACAAACGCGCCGTCGCCGCAGAGGAAGCCGATGAAGCCCTCCAGCGCATCCGCGATCGTGCAGGCCGTCTCATACGGCGTTTTGGCGTCTCCGACCGCGCCGCGCGTGTACACCTGAAGGCGTGCGCCGCTCGTGCTTCCGGGCGTGGCGCTGTCCTGTGAGAACACGCAGGTCGCCGTGTCCGGCGCATCCGGCATCTGTCCATAGAAGATGTCGCCTTCCGCTTCCTCCGAGGCGTACGCGCCGAATCCGGAAAATTCAAGGTGTCTGGCGAACTGCTCCATCAGGTTCATGCCGCCTAACCTCCCATCTCGCTGCGCATGCCGCCGCCGAGCAGCTGCACCATCTCCTGCTGCACAGCCGGATCGTTGACGGGGTCTTCAAGGTACTTCGCCTTTCGCCCGCGCTGATGCGAAAAACCGGTGTTCTCGTGCTGAATGACGGCGTATGGCGTATCGTAGGATACAGATCCGCTCGATCCGTCCGCGCTCACGTCCACCGTCGCGGAGTTTTTGAGCGGCCCCATGTCCAGAGGAACCTGATCCTGTGAGACGGCGCGCAGGTGATCCAGCGCGTCGAACATGCCCTTTCGTCCGCCGTTTTTCACGCAGCGCTCGATCAGCGCCTTGTCGAGCTTGAGCCTTACGCGCGCGCTCATTCCAGCAGCACCTCCATGTGCGACGGGCCGAGGCCGCGCATCTGCTCGCACTGGATCACGCGCATCACGCTCCCCTCGCAGACCGCCTCGCTGTTCACGGGGATCATCTCGCCCTCGCAGAACATCAGCGCGCCGCTCACCGTCTCGACGATGGAGCCAGCCGGATTCTTGTAGACGACCTTCGTCTTGAAGCCGAACTCGCAGCGGCAGCTTCTCGTCTGCGCCTCGCCATAGATGGACTTGCCCCCGCCGAAGCGCTCAAAGGGACGGATCGTCACCTCCTGATTGAGAAATGCACCGATGATGCCCATGCGCTCACCTCCCCTCCACGCCGCGGTACAGCAGCCCAGCGTACAGAAGCGTGCCGTATGCCGCGTCGCAGATGGTCTTTCTGGTCAGCACGCCGGAAAACGCGCCGCTCTCGAACGTCATGGAGAAGTGACCGATCTCAAAGCCCGTCACGCCCTTGGGAATCTCCTGACTGCCCATCATCTCCAGCAGCTTGCGCTCATGCTCGATCTGGTAGAGGCATGCACTCTCAAAGGCCTCCGCCTCCTGCTCGGTTCTCACCACGCTGGGGAGGATGAAGCCCTGCATTCTTGCGCGCATGCTGATCATTTCCGCATCGGTGTACTGGCCTGCGCTGTCGTGAAGCTCCGCCATGCTCTTTCCCCCATTTTCATTCCGCTGCGGCATGGATGTTCAGTCCACACCGCAGCGGAGCAAGCTCTTTCAGCAGATCATCTCTGCATCATTTCCGATCACGCGACGGGCGTCAGCACGGAGAACGGGTAGTAGTCAAGGCCGGAGACGGCGTTGACCGGCTTGGGCAGCGCCCAGCCCAGGCGCATCACCGCGCGCAGGGCGACGCAGTCCTGCTGCGCCAGGTTCAGGACGACCTTGCCGGTCTCGTCGGTCAGGGCCGCCTGATCGAGGATCTTGTAGGTGATGTCCTGACGGATGGCGTAGCGCATGTAGCCGAAGTTGCCGGCCAGCAGCAGCGCCTTGCTGCCGTCGAAGGTGCCGTTCTCCGGGAACTCGATGGGCGTGCCGTTGAGCTCATAGCCCGGGCGGCTCGTCGCACCGTTGGAATAGGCCATGCGGAAGATCGGCTGCTTGTTCGCGTCCACCGCGCCGCGCAGCTTCGCGCGAAGCTGAAGCGCGCCGACGTAGGAATTGACGGCGATGCCCTTCTCCTCCACCATGGAGATCACGCCGCCCTCGCCGTTGATGTCCTGATACAGGTCGCCGGACACAGCCAGCTTCTTGCCGGCGGCAATCGCGGCGGGCACAAGGCCCTCCGGCCAGGAATCCGGCTTGCCGGTGCCGTGGAACACCGCGCTGTCGATGGCCTTGCCGAACGCCTCGACCACGCGCGGGCGCACCTCGCCCCAGATGTCGTAGTCGGCGTCGTCGAGCACCGCCTCGGGAATCGGGACGATGACCGCCAGCTCCTCGGCGGTGATGTAGACCTTGTCCCAGGTCATGCCGGAGGTCGGCTTGAGGCCGGTGTCGCCGTTGATGAAGGAGGCAGTCACGTTGCCGGTCATCACCGGAATCTTGAGCTGCTTGCTGGTCATGTTGGGCATGCGGCTGCCCAGGCGCAGCGCAACGGAGCGCGTAGCCACGTCCTGAATGATCTGCCGGGAATGGTTCTCGGGGATGAGCACTTCCGCGTTGGAACGGGTAATCATAGGTCAATTCTCCTTTCTGCATGAAAAAGGCGGCCTGTGGCCGCTCAAAAAATCCGTGAGATCACATGCGGCCGCTGGCTCTGCGCAGCGCATTGTTGATCTGCTGGTTTTCGTCCTGTCCGGGCACTCCGCCGCCCTGTCCGCCGAGCAATCCGGCGCGTCCGCCGGGTGCCGTGCCGAGCAGGTAGGGGTCGCTCTTCTTGATCGCGGCAAACTGATCGTCATAGCCGGTCATCTTGCCGTCCTTGTCCTCGCCGATCTTCTCCATGTCGATCAGCCGGATCGCGGTTTCGGGGTTGCGGAAGCCGTCCGCGCGCATGCGCTCGAGCACCTTGCCGCGCTTGCCGATGTCGGCGATGGTCTTGTCCCGGGCGGCAATGTCCTGCGTCAGCTTGGAAATCTGCTGCTGCAGCGCGGTCGTGTCCGCGCCGGACTGCCTCGCGGTTTCAAGCTCATGCTCAAGCTCCGTCACGCGCTGGAGCGCCGTGCCCTTGGCGGTGCGCTCGATGTCGAACTTGGCCTTCGGGATGTAGCTGCCGTCCGCGATGTTGGCGAGGGTCACGCCCTGCGCCGCGCCCATCTTCTCGGCAAACTGCGCAAAAAGATCGTCTCCGAGGACGGGCTTCAAAAAATCATAGTTGCTGTTTTCAGCCATCGTTGTTCCTCCTGTCTTTGTTCCCGCTTGGACTTTTTTGCGGGCCGTCTCCCGCTCGGCGGGGCGCACGAAACCCATGCGCCGGCAAAAAATGGGTACAAAAAAGGCGCGATTCCCAAAAATCAATGGAAATCACGCCTGATTTGGAAAGAGAATCGATCAGAGCTGGATATGCTCGACCTGTGCACGGACTTCAAGGCTGTACAGATACTGGCCCATCGCCGACTTCTGCTGCTTGAGCAGTTCGATCGAGCAGGTGGGCTTGAAATTGAGCGTTCCGGCCTCATACCTGACGACCATGTCATGCAGTCTGTCATACCTGTACTTCGTCTGCATGTACTCCGCTCTGAACCGCTCCTTGTAGTCATCGCTAAGCATAGGCTCGACAGTATCGCGAAGATTCATCATCGACATACACTCCTTTCTGTGCGGTCAGAAGTACATCACATGCTTTCCGTACTTCTTCGCGCACTCGTGTTCGATCAGGCAGCCGCGTGCATTTTCCCATCCCTTGGCAAAGTACACGACGTCCGCGTTCGCCATCATCTCAATCGACTTGCCGAGGTAGACAAGCGGGTGCGTACCGGGAATCAGACCTTTGATCATGGTATCCATGACCTCGACCTCATTCCCGTCCTTTTCGTCCCAGTCCTCCGGATAGCATGATTTGATCTGGCTCGTCGCGTCGGCAATGGCAAGATCACGCTCGCGCTCGATCTGCTTGTCGGTCAGACCGCTCATCGGCTGAGAAATGAATACCTTGATCATCGCTTTCCCTCCGATTACGGCGAAATCATCACATGTCCGGCATCACGGAGTGCGGCGTTCGCGTCCTCCAGGAAGCCGGACACCGCCGCCTGCACATCCTCCGGATGCGCGTCGCAGTAGGCCGGGTCGATGCGCTCCATCTGGAAAACCACCTCGCGCGCCTCATAGGCAAGGTGCAGAGAAAGCACCTGATTGCCGGTTTCCGCCCGCAGCGTGCGGCGCATGCTTCTGCGCTCGCCCTGACTGGTCAATGCCATGTTCATTCCTCCTCATCGTCAACTGTCCGGATTTTCCGAACGGTCCATCTGATCCTTCAGGCGCTCAAACGCACCGCTGACGTTCTTCGCCTTGCAGGCCGCGCTCACATGCCGCCTATACAGGTCGGACTGGCACGAGTGGAAGTGCCTGTCCGCCAAAACGCAGGTCTTGTACAGCTCAAAGAGCTGCCGCGCGTCCTCCATGCTCACCTCAATGTTCATCGCATCCCCCCTCACAGCGGATCGAGCTTCACAGTCTTCAGCTTTTTGGCCGCTTCGGACAGTTTGACCGTTCCGCCCTCGCGGTCGTAATGCCGGATGAGCAGCGTCGGCGCTTCCTCAATCACCCTGCGCGCCTCCTGCTGCCAGCGGTTTACGTAGGCCTTCGCCACGCGCTCCTCCTGCGGCGAGGTCGCGGCGGCCTGCCGGCGCTTGTAGCGCCTGATCTGCCGCTCGCAGGTGCGCAGCCGGCTTCGCGCCGTGTAGCCGCCGCCAGCATCCTGCACGGGCCGGGGGCGGTCCCTCGCCTCGCCGTGCGCGATGCCCTCGCGGTAGATCGAGATGTGGTGCAGGCAGCGCGGGTGGAACACGCCGGCAGCGCGCGCGTCGTCAAGCGACAGATGCCTCCTGTCTCTGCCGGAGACGGACACCACCACGCCCTGCCATGCCGCACAGATCGGGCATGCGTCCTCGTGCGAGGAGATGATCGCCAGGTCGTAGCCGTAATTTCGCATCGTGTCCGTGTAACCGGCAATCGTCGCGTTGGAGATGGCCGTCAGCGTCGCCATCTCCGCATAGGTGCCCATGCTCCACCTGCGCCCTGCGCTGTCCGTAAACGATGTGATGCCACGGTCGGCCAGCGCCGTGACGGCGCGCTGCACGGCCTCGCGCGCGGTGATCGTGCCCGTCGCCATCAGCGCGGCGCTCTCGCCGATCACGTCGGCGTAGACGTCGTCCACGCGCCGCAGGATCATCCGGTCGGCGGCCTCGAGCTTCATGTTCAGGTCGGCCAGGATCTCGGCCACCTTCGCGGAAGAGGGCGCGATATGTGCAATGCCGACGGACGCCGCATATTCCTGCGCATCCGCAAAGCACCACTTTTCCGCGCCCTGATAGGCCGTCTCCAGCGCGCCTGCGGCAATCCGTCTCCGCTCCGGCGTCAGGCCGTCAAGCGTCGCGGCCAACTGCCTGCGCACATCGCTGACCTCGGCAAGCTTTCTTTCCGTCCATCCGGGCGAATCGATGCCGCGCAGCAGGCGCTTCACCACGCGCCGGAGCATCACGAGCTCGGCCTCGTCGTAGAGCGCGAGCATCTGGCGCGAAATCGCCTCGTACTCGTTCACGGGAATCGGCACGGTCAATCACCCTCCGTTCCCTCCTGCGCGCCTCCTGCGCCGTCCTGCGGCCCGTCAGGCGATGCAGCGTGCCTGGATGATGCGTAGTCGCCCATCATAGGGTCTGGCACGGTCTCGCCGATGCCCTTCTCCTCCCGGATGCGCGCGACCTCCTCCATGACCTCCTTCTCCATCCAGTCCGGGTGGAGCATCCGCACGCGCACCTCTGCGGAGGCGGCGTCGGCCCGGTTGAGCAGATCAAGCGCCGTGGAGATGGTGCTCACGTCACTTACGAATGCGTCCGCAAAGCGCACATGCACATGCACGCTTTCGCTGCTCCCCATGCCGGGGAACTGCTGCGCATCGATGTGCAGCATCGTGCTCAGCAGATCCTCCAGCGCATCGTGCCAGTACGCCTGCTTCTTGCCGCATGTCTTGAGCGACTTCTTCTCGCGGATGTTGAGCGCCGTGCCGCTCTGGGCCATCCCCTCGATGTTCAGGCCGAACGTCTGCGGCGCGTAGCCCGCCTTGGTCACGATCTGCACGATCAGGTCGTCGCAGGTCTTCTGGTGCTCGTCCGCGCGGATGGCGAACTGGGAAGCCGTGATCGCGTTCGATCCCACCTTGTCCGGGTCGGAATCCAGCGCGCACAGCGTCTCCACGTCCTCGTCAAACTCGAACATCGGCGGCGCCTGCTTGTCATCCGGGAACAGGTCGGAGGCTTTTCTGCGCAGGTACTCCGCCGGCACGATCAGCCTTGCCTTGGACAGCCGGATGTCGCGCATCCAACTGGAATACGCCTCGTCGAGCGCATCCATCAGGCCGCGCAGGCCGTCGCAGTCGCTGCGCCCCATCATGGAGCCGCGAAACAGCCGGTTCGGCCTGATGTTGGGGATGTGCACGGCGGCCATCTCTCCGCCACCGATTGTGACCTCCTTGGCAATCCCCATCTCCTCGAGCGCGCCGTCTCCCATGTCCTCGCCGAGGCTGCTTTCGCTTCCCCGGTAGATGGCGGTCGTGATGTGCCCTGGCTTGTAGCGCTCATATGCCCTGTACACGGTTGCCTTTTCGCAGCCGGGCGCGGTCGCTACGCGCAGCACGGAGAAGAAGTGGATCGCGCAGAGCTTGCCGAACTGGTACTCGGGCCACGCCGCGTCGCCCTGACCGATCTGCAGCGTCGGGCAGCGCTTCTCGTCCTGGAGATCCCAGCCGATCTTGAGGTACACGTCGCCCATCGCGCTGCACGATTCCGCCGCCTCGTTGAGCAGCGCGTGCAGGCCGTTCTTTCTGGCAATCGCCTCCAGCCTGCTCTGGGCCTTTGTGGCCTCCTCGCTGTCGTCCTTCTCTCCGGCGTCCACGCACGTCAGCTTGATCTCCTCGCCAAAGAGCAGGTCGGAGGATGTGGCGGCGATGTCCGCCGCAACGGGCACATGGATCTTCTGCTTTCCGGGCCGCGCCCAGAAGGATTTCGGCAGAGCCGTGTTCCTGAGGCTGACCGGGTCCCCGCTGTACTCGGCCGCCTGATGCCTGTACACCTTATCGTTGTGCTCGCGCAGGCAGTCCCACGCCTCCTGAGGCGTCAGAAACCGTGCAAGCTCGTCGTATTCGTTCATCGACTTCTTCCCTCCTGTCCTACGCGACGGGATTCAGGTAGCGTGCAAACGGATAGAAGCTGTACTCCGCGCTGTCCAGGCAGTCCACCGGATAGCTGCCGTCGTCCACGCGCTCCCATTCGCCCTTCTCGTACGCCTCCGCGCTCCACGTCGCCATGGTCAGCGCCTCGTGCCAGCGCTCCATGTGCTCGCAGACGAAATAGCGGCCCTGCATCAGCAGCATGCAGGTCAGCTCGATGCGCGCGTTGATGCCGTCGCTCTTGTCCGTGCCGACGACGGAGATGCGGCCTATGCCGCGCCGGATCAGCTCCTCGCGCAGCGCCGTGCGGAAGAGTTTTGCCGCACTGTCCACATAGACGTTGTGAATCTGTGGATAAACCTTCACCCAGCGCTCCAGCCAGTCGGCAATCTTCTTCGCATAGGCGGCCTCGGTCATCTTTTCGCTGATGCCCTGCTTGTCGTACAGCCCGTCGATGTGCACGACGCTCTTCCAGCCGCGCGTGATGCCGGTCAGCGTGGCGCACGTCGCGTCCGTGCCGCCAACGTCCACGCCGACGGCCAGCTCGATGTACTTCTGCTCCCCGCACCATGCCCGGCTGACGGAAACCTCCTTGCGCGCATAGCTGCCGTAGATGCGGCCCGTCGCAGCGGTGCGCAGCCCGAGGATGTCCGCCATGTACCAGATCGAGCTCTTGTCGTACTTGGCAAGCACCTGCCTGAGGGTTCTGCTGCTAAGAGACAGGTTGTTGAGGATGGTGAAGTGCTCGTAGTTGTATCCCGGGTTTTTCCCCTGCTTCTTCAGCTCGTCCTGATAGTCGAGGATATCCCGGTAGAACCAGTGCGACGGCGGCTTCGGGTTCAGATCAAAAAAGAGCTGCCTCTTTCTGGAGGACAGCGTTCGGTCAATGCACTCCTTTACGAACGATGGGTGGCACTCGTTGGCCTCGGTGATGTACACGCTGCCAAAGCTGATGCCCTTGATGCGGGCCGCGTCGTCCGCCTTTTTCCCGCCGGCGATGATGACGATCTTCGTCCCGGTCTTCGCATAGATGCGCAGGCAGTCGCGCTTCTCGTACTGTCCCTCTTCGCAGCGTCCATCAAAGATGTTTCTGAGGCCGAAGCCGTTGCTGTCGATGATGTTCAGGCGTGCCGCCGACACGGAGACGCCTGCGCACAGATGGATCTTGTCAGGGTGCGTTTCCAGCGACGCCGCCCAGGCAATCAGGTTGATGATGTTCTTGCCGGCGCGCTTTCCGCCCTCGGCGACGTTCAGCCAGCTCTCCTGACAGCGCCGGATGTATTCCGACTGCCGCGCATCCAGCGGCGCGTAGTCGATCATGCGCCGTCAGCCCCCTTCGCAGGCTCGTCCTCCCCCTCCGATTCGACCTCGTCCATCGTTCTCTCCTGTGCTGGATGGTTGATCAGCTCGGCGATGGCCAGCGTCTGCGCGTTGGCCCGCTCCCGCGTATCGTCATCCTGCGTCGGGATCGGATCATCGCGCTGCCCCAGCATGTTCTTGCCCAGGAAGATAGCCATGGCGGCGCTGGTCTTGGCGAGGTTGAACTGCATCCGGCGCAGGGAGACTTTTCCGTCCACCGAGTAGATTTTATAGGCCTCCGAAAAAGTCAGCCTGTACGTCCGCTTGCACCAGGCGTTCAGGGTATCCTCGCAGACGCCGAACACGCCGCAGATTTCCCTTTCCGTGCATTGCAGCTTGCAGAGGGCCTCGAATTCCATCTTCCCGATTTCCTTCCTCGGCCTCCCCTTCTTTTTTCCTGCCATGACCACCCCTCGCTTGTCAGGTCTTCCGGTATCGCTGATTCAGGATCATGGGCACGCAGTTCACCCAGGAGACGTTGTGATGAATCCGCCTGTGCGACGCTCCCATCATCGCAATCGACACACAGCTCGGCATGGTCATCACGGTGTAAAACGACTTGAGGTACGTCCCGTTGTCCAGATACACACAGGTCATACCACCTGCATTCTGCTGCGTCTCTTTCTGGACGATGGCCGCCTGCGTGACGGAGAAGATCCTTTCGCCCCGGCTGCCGTAGGTCGTGTAGGTGTTCACGTCCTCGTTGATCGTGCCGATGAAGCCGATGGGCCTGTCCGTCCGGCAGAAGAACGTGTTCATCGCCTTGCGCGTCAGCATCTTGCCGTAATACTTGCCGTTCAGGCCGCCGATGTAGTCTCCGCCCTGTGAGAGCGCCACGGTCAGCGCGCCGGAATCCTCCAGGAACCCGATCATCGCCGTGAACAGCCGGTCAAGATCGCGGCAGGGCTTGGCCGAGAGCTTTCCGTCCCTGGGGAACCGCATGTCAAAGGCCGTGTAGTCGTCGTCCAGCTCAAGGAAGTACCGAAGGCCCAGATCCCTTGCGATCTCGAAGCATGCGTTTCTGGCGAACAGGATCACGCCCCTCTTGCCGAAGGTGTCCATGGTGTCGCATTTGCGCATCTGAGCCTCTTTGTCAAACACCACGACACGATCCTGACCGTACCTGCTGACATATTCGTCCTGCTGATCATCCTCGTTGTCGATGACGATGTACACCTTGCCGGTATAGCCTCCCTTCCTGAGGCTATTTAGGGTATAAACCCTGTCCGCGCGCCCGTGCGTGAGGATCATCACGGCGAAATCGTCACGCATCATCGCCGTCTTCCTCCCCGATCAGCGCCATCATCTCGCCCTGCAGCCTGACGAAGCCGTTGGCAATCGCGTCGTCCACGTCGATGATGACCAGCGCGGAGCGCTCCATGAGCCGCTGCATCTGCGGCGTGGCCTGCGCGTAATACTCGGCAATGTGCCGGTAGTTGAACACGTTGTGCCGCCTCGCCGCCTGGATCAAAAACGCCTTTTCCTCGTCGGTCACGCCTGATGCGTTGATTTCCTCGATCAGCGCGTCGGCCTTGCCCGAATCGAGCATATCGGCGAAGTTCGGCGTCTCGCCGCGCACCTCGTACTGCGGGATGTGCACGTCACGGGTGTACTTGCCGTCCTCCGTCTCCTCGCCGGGCACATCGAAGCCGAACGCGCTCATGTCCAGCCCATCCTGCGACAGGTCGCCCAGCAGCTCGTCAAGCGCATCGTCGTCCCAGCCGGTCTCCATCGTCGCCTGGTTGTGCTCGAGCATGTAGGCGTCCCGGTCCCTCCTGGAGAGATGGTCAAGCCGGATGCAGGGGACGCCCTCGTCAGGAATACGGATCTCCTGCGCAGCAGCCATCTGCCGCAGCGCCTCCAGCCGTCCGTGGCCCTCCACAACGATGTGCTCCTCGCCCCATACGCCGATGGGATCGAGAAAGCCGAAGCGCAGAATGCTCTCACGGATGTGAGCAAGCTGCGCCTTGGTGTGCTTCTTCGGGTTTCTGGGATTCGGCTTCATCGCCTCCAGCGGGAGATGATCCGCCGATTGTGCCCATTTGATTTCAGTCACGATTCTTCTCCCCGCTTTCTTCCTTCTTTTCCGTCTTCTTTTCGTCATCCCTGATGCACACACCGAACGGACAGAACGGCTTCCCGCTTGACGTGCTCAGAAACACGCATTTCAGGCACTTCACCGGTGCTCTGACAAACACATCCGTCCACCGTCCTTCCGCCTTCATGGCACGAAAAAAAGCCGGCCGGATTTTCCCGGTCGGCCTTTCGTCTGTACAATTTCGATATTTTGATTATAGCACGCGCATTTTTCCTTGTCATCATCAAATAATCATCAAAAAAGCATCAAAATCCGCGTCAGCGGCTTTCTCATCCATCGTTTCTGATCGGAACAATCTCAATGGTCTTCCCCAGCGGAGCAAGGAGCTTTGCCAGCGTATCCAGCGTCGGGCTGGAGATTCCCTTCTCCATCCGAGCGATGGCTGGCTGGCGGACGCCGCTCAGTCGTTCAAGCTCCTTCTGTGTCAGCCCCTTTTCCTTGCGTGCCGCAATCAGCTCGCACATGACCTTCGCAGTGAGATTGTTCTGCGCAATTTCCTCCGTCGTATACAATTCCTGTTCCATTTCAGCATCCCATACCGGGAAGCCATCCTTGTTGCGGTTCACTTTTTTGCGCTCCTTTCGACGAAGTCAGCCAGTTCACGTTTTGCTTTTTCAATTTCACGCGGCGGCGTTTTCTGCGTCTGCTTCATGAACACATGGAGCAGAACAAAGCTGCCATTAACATATGCTGCAAAGAGGATTCTGTCGCGGATCGGTCTTAATTCCCAGATATCGCCGTCAAGATGCTTCATCACCGGTTCTCCGGCTGTCGTTCCCTCTGCCTGCAAAACCTTGATATACTGCGCAATCTTGTTGAGCTTGATCCGGCTGTCCTTACTTGTGCTTCCGGCAAGCTCCTGCATGTAATCGTACACGGGAATCCTGCCATTTCGATCCTCATAGAAAAGTATCTCGTGCATTTTTTGTCCCTCCACGCATAAGATTATACCAAATTTGTTATCATCCGTCAATAACATATTTGTTATTTTTCAAAAGAAAGCCGGGATTCCTCCCGGCCTCAGACGCTCATTTCCTTCTCTTGCGCAGCCCCATCAGCTTGTCAAGCATCGTTTCCCGCTTCCCCATCTTACGCGAGGTCAGCGTGATCCTGCACCTGCACTTCCCGGATTTCCGTTTCTTTTGCATGATATCCTCCCTTACTGCTCAAGCGCCGCAATCTTCTCGATGGCCATTTTGGCCGCATACCTGCCGTTCTGGTTGAGGAGGCGCTGCCATGCGTTCTGCGACGGCGCCCAGCGGAATCCCCATTCCTTGAGGATGTCGCGCACAGGCTCGTCCGGCTTTCCGTCAAACACGAGCTGGATGCGCATGATGCCGGTGTCCTCCACCACCTGCATGCCCTCCACGCCCTCCGCAGGATACGAGCGGTCTCCTGCCGTCTTCGTCTCGGCGATCTCCCTGATCCGCTGCTCGATGCGTCGGATCTCCGCGTTGTTGTTGCTCAGAATGTAGGACGGGTATGGAGCGGGAGAGCACCGCCAACCGTTGTTCATGTCCGCCTTGATGCGCTCGATCTGATCCGTCGTCAGGATCGCGCAGCCGTCGAGGGTTTTGTGCTTGCGGAAGTAGGCGTTGACCTCCTTCATCCGCTCCTGCAGCTCGACCAGGTCATCCCGCTTCGCTTCAAGCTTCACCAGCGCGTTCGCGTCGCCTGCTGCAATGCCGCCCTTCCCGATGGAGCGCATCCGGTCAAGCAGACGGTCGATCTCCGCGCGCTTGCCCATGTGCGCGTCCATGCGGCGGTTCTGCTTCTCCTTCCGGTTGGCGGACACGCCGTCGCCGCCTGCAATCAGGACGGACGGGCACATCGTGCCGATTCTACTCTCCGTGTTCATCCAATCCGCCAGCTTGCGGGCATATCGGTCAAGCAGATGGTCGATGGCTTCGGCGTAATCCGGCTTGCGCTTCTTCTCGCGCTCAGCCATCGCGCTGGCGATGTCCACGAGCTGTCTGTACTCGACGGTCTTCCATCCCTCCGGGTAGTCGGACATGGACATCATCTCGTGAGACCGGCGCGCGGCCTGCTCGTCGATCGGATAGTATCTGCTCATGCGGTCTTCCTTTCTGCCGCGGCAAAGGCGGCTATCCTCCTGTCGTTCTCCCTTTCCACGCTGCGCATGATGCGCAGCCTTTCAGCGGTGGTCATCCGTTCTTCGCCTCCCCGATAAACTCCACGCGGTATAGGTCGTCCCGGAAGCTCTCCACCAGGCCGATCAGCGCCTCGTGCCGCTCGATCAGCGCCGTCGCCAGGATGCCGGTCAGGTTCTGCGGCATGTGGTGGTAAAAATCGAGGATGCCGTTCGCCTCCTCCATCAGGGCGATGAGGTTGTTCATGTCCTCCTCGTCGAGGCAGTAGGTCTCCGCCTCGCGGTCGGGCACCCGGCACCTGTCGGGCTTCTTTTGCTTGGATGCGATCATGGTTCGTGCTCCTTTCTGCCGGGGATTTCCCGCCCCGGCCCGGTGTAGTTCGTGTTTATTCTTCCTCGATCGTGAGCTGGATGAATGATCCGGCGTATTCCAGATATTCGATCTTCGTCGGGTGCAGCTGATCATCGATCAGGAATCCATCCAGGCCACCATGGTTCGTCCAGATCTCAAGGATCTTCGTCGCCCAGATCACAGCGCGCCTACTCAGCCTGTCCCTGCGATCAAAGATCGTCGCGGCCAGTGTGCAGGCCACAACCGCACGTCCGTATGTTTTCAGCGCCTCATTCATCATCTTCGGCGCATCCGTGCAGCTCATCATCTTTGCCGCGCCGCGCACCTTGTTCAGGAATTCAAACCTGGTTGCGCGGGTTCCGTCTCCGTTTGCCTTTTTCAGCTCGCGGACAAGCTCTCGATCCAGTTTCATTCTTTGTATCCCTCCTGCGCCCGGATTGACGGCTCCGGGCGGGCCTGTCGTATGGTTCAGGCCGCCTCAAAGGCCTTCTTCGCTTCGATGAGCTCCTTTTCCGCGATCTCCATCTGACGCCTGATCTCCTCGACCATCTTCTGCTTGAGGATGTACGCGTTCTCTGCGTCGTCCTTCGCCTTGATCCTGGCGTTGTTCTTCTCGATCTTCTCCATCAGCTCGCACAGGCTGACCGGCTCGGCATGGAGCGCCGCGCCGATGAACGCGTCGGTCTTCATCGCGTTCACGTCGTAGGCCATGCAGGCATCGCAGCCGTACTCATGCTTTCCGCAGATCCCTTCATCCAGGATCATGTGCTCCGCCATCAAGGCAGTCTCGGCGCTGACCTTGGTGATGTACTGGGTGCCGTGCACCCTGGCGATGATGTAGAAGCTCTTCATGTTTTCTTCCTCCCTTGCTTGATGGCATCATTATACACCTTATTTCGTACATGTTCCATTGACATTATACACTTTATTTCGTGTATGTTTTTGTGCGTTCTGTACACTTTATTTCGTGCATATTCCTGTGTTATACTGTACCAAACGGAGGTGAACGGATGATCATTTACAAGGACATCATGGATCGGCTCAAGGAAAACGGATACAGCAGCTACAGAATCCGAAAGGAAAACCTTCTCCCTCAGTCCACGCTGACCAAGCTCAACCAGAATCAGCCCGTCAACCTCTCTACGGTTGACACCATCTGCCGTCTGGCCGGATGCCAGCCCGGGGACATCCTCGAATACGTCCCGGACAAAGAAGAATAGCCAAAATGAAAAAAGAGCGCGCAGGATAGCCGATCAGGCCCTGCGCGCCTTTTCATTCTCCAGTCCGTGCAATCTCCATCATCCGGTCAAGTCCCTTTCGCATGACCGCCTGCATGGCCCCTTCCGTCAGCTCGTCGCCGTACTCCCTGGCATATCTGCGCCCGGTCTCCCGCCAGCTCATGCCGTCGATCAGGTGCGCGGTGATGACAAAGCGCTCGCGCTCCTTCAGCGCGCCGATGAGGATGTCCAGCATCGCCTTGTCCTCCCTGAGCCTGCACAGCTCACGGGTATTCTGCTCAAGCTCTGCTGCGTCCAGTCCGTCGAGACTTAAATCCATCAGCCGGATGGCGGTCTTTTCCGTCGGGCTGGAGGGCCCGCCGCGGGCGATCGGCATGTCCGTGATCGTGCGTCCGGCGAGCTGCGTGCCGGCGATGAACGCATCGCCGTGCATGTCAAGCCACTGCTCGGCCCTCCTGACGCGCATGGACAGCATGTCAATGCGCGCGCACGTTGACCGGTAGTCATACAGGCTTTTGATCAGTCTCGCTCTCGTCATCCAGTTCAGCCTCCCCATCCCTGGGCACAGCGCCGGAAGAGAGCGCGCGCATGGTCAGCCCGTACAGCCGACCGGCTCTGCGGACGTCATGCGCCGCCTGCTCCCTCATCGCGCTGGCCTGCCTGAGTTGCTGCTTGGATGCAAGGCCCATGGAGTACACGCCAAGCGCGTACCCGATGCTTACCAGAATGATACATTCAATCGCCGTCATGCTGCCCTCCATGACCGGTTAAAACGGTAATTCGTCGTCGTCCACCTGCGTAAAGCCGCTGGTATACGCCGAGGCTTCACCACCGGATGACGCAGGAGGATGTGCCGCATGCGCTGCATTCGCTCCCTCCTGCTCCGCGCTGCCCTTCGCGGAGAGGAATTCCACCTCGTCGGCGACGATGTCAAATGCGGTGCGCTTGCTTCCATCCTGCGCCTCATAGCTGCGCGTCTGGATCGATCCGACAACGGCAACCTTCCTGCCCTTGGCCAGATACCGGCTGCACAGCTCGCCGAGCTGACGCCATGCGATGACGTTGAAATAGTCCGTCTCCTGCTGTCCGGTCTGCGCGTTCCTGAAGCGGCGGTTGACCGCGATGGAGAAATTGCAGACGGAAACGCCGCTTGCGGTCGTCCGCAGCTCAGGATCGCGCGTCAGGTTGCCGATAAGAATAACCCTGTTCATAAGTAACATCTCCATCCCAGTTGTCAGTCACGTCGATGTGCGCGGTAAAGTATGTGGAATTATCTTTGATCGATTCCCTGCAAGCTATGTGCAAATGTCTCTTGAGCCTAGGCATCATGCGCAGAATCATGTCTTTCACGATCTCGTCCTCAATTCTGTTATTCCTCCATTCGTACAGATCATGATTGCAGATTCTCGCTTTCACCTCGATGCGGCAGACGTTTGCTTTCTCATACCGGATGAGCGCCTCACGCAGCTCGCGCTTTGATCGGTAGTCAGGAACAATCTTCCTGATCCATTTCTCGATCATGACTGTTCATCACCACCATACGTTTTCGGAATCATATCCGGTATCCCGGTCATCTCATGCCAGCGCTCGTGCATTTCCTGCGCATGCGACCATGTCATGTCTTCTGCCTTCCATTTCCAGAGTCCATCCTTAACGCCGCGCGCCATCTGCCGCATCGCAGCATCCAGCGGCATACGCCCCGTTCCGGTTCCCATCATGGGCATCCAGATCGTTCGGTTGACTCTTCCAGTGCGATTCACAGCAGTATGGACTGCTGCCATCGTCGCCAGATACACATTGTCCGTTCCGTTGATGTCCATCGGAACCTGCATCGTCGGCGCGTAGATGATGTTTCGCACCTTTCCTTTTTCCCAGAAGAAATTCTCTGCTGTTCCGACGGGCATCTGCGCGCCATACACTCTGGAGATACGATCCCGAACGCACAATTCGATCCCGGGAAATTCATCCGCAACAGCCTTGTCAAGTCCTCCATCCATCAGCCCGAAGCTGTTTCCTGCAGTCACGATGAAATCCATATCGGAAGATTCTCGGATCACTGCTTTCAGGTCTCCGCAGAACGCAGACATACAATAATAGTTCAGAACAAATCTAGTCAAAAATCTGTACACATGTTCGTCCGGGTGGAAGAAGACGACCTTTAAATGCTCCTCACGCACTGCACATGTCCTCCCATTCGATTTCGGCCTGAAACCTCGTTGGCCTCCACATTGTCCGTTGTCCGCAGGACGGGCACCTCATACGTCTCCACATATCTCTGTTGTAATACGCGTTGCGCTCAAGCACTGGCGTCCCGCCGCATCGTTTGCAGGGGCTTGGCACATACGGCCCAGCTTTTTCCTTTGCCGCCATCTAGTCACCGCTTTCTCGTTCCGGGCGACGATATGAATCTGGCGATTGAGCGCACATCCACGCGCTTTCCACCATACACCGCATTGATACGCCCGTCCTCAATCATCTTGTATACAGTCGCACGCGACACGCCAAGGATTTTCGCCGTCGCCGTCTTGTCCACATGCTTTCCATACCGGGCGACAAGTTCTTCCTGCATGCGAATGAGTTCCCCTTCCTTCGACCATATGGAACTCCGTGTTCGCGCTTCAAGAGCAAGCACGCGCCGCTCCAGATCGTCCATCTTCTCCTCAACCGTCATGCTCATCCTGCGTCCTCCATGCCTACGTCGCGGTGATTGGCCTGATCGAATACCTCCCACCAGGCGCGGTCTCCACGGCTGATAAAGGACGTCTCGTCAAGCACCCTGCCAAGCTGGCATTGCGCGCACTCCGCCGCCGGGCACATGCGAATCTTGCATTCCTGAGACGCAGCAAAGACGAGCACGCCAAGGTCGTCCATCGGCAAAACCATCGATTCCGGATCTTTGGATGCTTCCGGGCCAAATGTCGTGCGCAGGCGGATATATTTTGAATGGAGCTTGATGCTCTTCTGCTTTTCCTCCTCAAACGTACACAGCGTGCATTTGAGCAGATTCCGCAGTTTTGTATGGATCATGCGCAGATCACGCCATCCACCAGGGATCAGTCGAACGCGTTTTTCAAGGTTTTCCTCTGCCTCAATCACCGTGCTCATCGCCGCAAACAGCCTGTAATAGGCGTCAATTTCGTTCCGATATGCCCGCTTCTTTGGCAGATTTTTGCGCTCCTCAGGCGTCATGCTTGTCCTCTCCCTTCGTGTACGGCTTGCCACAGCTCCGCTTGCCCTCCGGGCACGCGCCGCGCACGCAGCCGGGCCCGGCGTCCCTGAACAGCTCCGGCGCAACGACCAGGCACTCGTCGAGCATCAGCCACGCCATGCGGCGAATCTCCCATTGCGCGCGGTTGCAGCATCGCAGAGAGAAGAAGTGGCGCAGCTCGCGCGCGTTCATGGTCATGATGAGTTTGGTCAGCTCTCCTTCAGGTACGACCATGCGCGCGTCCTCGGCGGGGATGCCGTTATCAACAAGCCAGTCATACGCATCGTGGCTGCTGGCAATCGCGTCCATGAACGCGTAATACACATAACTGCTCGCATTCCTGACCGACTCCGGCACGACCGCATTGTGTGGAATGCCGCAGTACCGCTGAGACTGCACGGAGAACGACGCGATGCGGTGCCGCGTCAGCTGCGCAAGGAGCGAGCGGCTCACGTCCTCAATGCGGAACGTGAAGACAGCATGCTCGGCCACGTTCTCGTGCCCGCTGCCCATCGCGCCTCTCAAAGCGTTGATCGGATCGCCATCGTAGCCCGTGCAGAGCGCCGCGGCCTCTCCGCACAGCTTGTCCGGCTCCGGCGTGAATCGAATCAGTGTAACGTTCATCTCGTTTCCCCCTTGTTGGTCGCTTTGTCCCAGCGTCGTACCGCTCCTGCCTTAGTGCGCGCCGACTTCGCGCAGAAATGGCAGATCGCGCATGCGACAAAATACTTATCTTCGTACCATCTTCTGCTGGTTATGGTTGCCATATATATCCACCTACTGCCGCAAGCTGGGCATAGTCTGGTTTCCATACGCATCTTTACTCCTTATCCATCTCTGCAAGATCCAGGTACTTCCCAATCCACCAGTAAGCCTTGCGGATATCCTCAAGCCCGTTTTTGCGCTTGTGACGAAGGATATACTCCGTCGCGCTGCACAGGCAGTGCTCCATAAGCGCCGCTCTTCCGAATACGGCCTGCTCGATATCAACAACCTGCATGCCGCCGGGAAGCTGGTAATGCTTCGGACGGACGGCGTCTTCATTCTCTACAGAATGCACTGATATCTTCTCGATGCACTTGGCAAGCTCGTCGTTTGATCTAGATGGGAAGGTTTGGCAGAGGCCACCGTTGCTCAACGGTTTTCGGATCGGACAGGAAAGGCAATTATCGGCAACATGTTCTCTATGGTTGCAGTAATCGTAAAGAACATCAATCATCTCTTCTCGGTTCATGTGTCTTCCTCCACCAGATCAAGCCCATCGACCGCATAGCCGCCCGCCTTTCCCTCGAGGGCGACCACCAGCGTACCGCAGCACATCCACGGATCAGATCGAACCGTCCATACGCGGCCTTTGTTTGCTTCGCTAACACGGTAATTGTCGTTCATGACTACCTTGTCACCAGGCTTCAACATTGCTTTTCACTCCTTTCCGTGCTTCCAGGGTCTCTGACGGTTGATTTCCATCTTGCGCTTCACAGCCGCGTCGATGTCGATGCCCAGCTTTCCGGCGACGGACATGCACATGATGATCACGTCGGCCAGCTCCTCTGAGAATCCGTTGTCACTGCAATCCTCAAAATAGTCTGTCTCCCATGACACCGCTGCGGAGCCTAATTCCTCGACCTCATCTCTGATCAGTTTATAACATTTTATAGGCCCTTCGCCCTCATCACCGATCAGCACATAACATTCAATAGGACCTGCTTCCTCCTCCCACAGCCCGTGCGCCACAGCATCCTCATAGATCGCGTCGCGCAGGGTGTTGAGCGATACGGTCTGCATCTCAATCGCCCTCTGCATGGCGATTCCAATGCCGTTGCCGACGTCGCTCACCGTATTTCCGATGACCTCCTGATTCAAAAGCTCCTGCAAGTCTTCAAGCAGCGCATTCGCGTCAATCGGCCTGACCTCGTTCGTTTTGCTCATTCCATATCTCCTTCATCTTGCTCCCAGTGATCGCGGGACGCAGCCATTCCCGCTGGAATCGCATCCAAGCAGGATCGCGCTCGCCCTTCTCATCACGGTACAGCATCGCATACGGCAGGAATCCTGCCTTCATGGTATCCATCAGCCGGCGCTCTGCCTTTTCAAACGTGTCGCCCCTGTACCCGATCAGCACATAGCAGCACATGCGATGACCTAGCGGCGAATGCCCTTCCTGCCGCATGATCTTTCCGGCCTGAATAAGCGGCTCGTAATCGTCAGGCGTATCATAGGCGAAGTACATGCGGTTCGCGTGAATCTCCCTCAGGCGTTTCGCGTGCCATGGTTTGAGAATCTTCGCTTCCAGGCCTCCGGTAAACTCCGCCGCGCGAGGCTGGCGCTCAAGCATCTGAAACACCGCTTCGACGTGCGCGTCCGAGCAGGCGAGGAGATTGTCGTCGAGGATGTTCCATCCGTCGTGAATCGGAATCTCTCGCAGACCACGCTCACGTTTCGGCACAGCGCAGAACCAGCAATGATTCGGGCAGCCTCGGCTTGTGATCGTCGCGCCCTCCTTGACATACAGGCCGGGAATGAACTCGCCGCCGGGCTGATTGAACGCCGGGCCGCCCATCCTGACCGGAACGCCGACGGCTCTCCATTCCTCGGCAAGCTGCTCGGCTTTTTTCATGTCCCATGTGAACGCCACGCTCACATGTACCTCGTCGATTTCGGGAAGCGTCAGCAGCGGCGGCTGGACATCGACAAATACAAGATCATCCGTCGGCGTCATGGATGTTCGGCGTGGAAATACGCGGGCAATTCTCATGGATGGAACTCCTTCGGCGGCTCCGGCATGTGCATCCAGTGCGTGACCTCATGGATATCGTCATCTGCATTGTTGCTCCACTTGTCGCCCAGCCAGATATCCTCCGAGACCACATGCCACGCATCTTGATTCGACAGGCTCCTTCCCCATTTCTCCGTATGCCTGACATGTACGAGGACAGGGACGTATTGTGGCGGCATCCTGTCCTTCACGCTGATCCACTGAATTTCCATCGCTTGACCTCCTATTCGTACACATATTCTTGCTCAAACAGCCACTTGAGCGCCGCATGCAGGTCCGCTTTTGTGATTGAGTTCAGCGTCATAAATCTGCTCACCTGTCCGATCCAGTTCAGCTTCCACTGGTCAGAAACCTCGCTGCTCTCGAACATCTCCTTGAAGGAATGAAACTGCTCGGTTTTCTCAGGAAGCGGAACGACGTTTTCATCCATCCTCTGCTGCGTATACAATCTAGGTTTCATCGGTTTGTTTTTCCTCCATTTGTTCGCCGCATTTTCGGCATGTCGTCCGCTTTCGTGTTTCCTTGCACTGTGGTTGACCTCCTTTTCCCATAGGGGACGGAACAAGCAAAGCCGCAACGTTCACACTTTCCGTGCTTCCATCCATCCTCGATCTTGATCTGGCTTTCCTTCCCACAGCAAGGGCACGGCTTCAATTCGAACATGGTTTTTTCCCTTTCTCTTTAAGCCACTTTTCGAAATCCTGCCGGCAGGAATCGCATAAATCGAGCTGAAACTCTTGCCAAGGGGCCACGGTGCGACTTCTGAAAATCAATTTCATCGGGCGCTTCCCCACAATGACGCGAACTATATTCGTGGGACTTCGTTCGCTGATAAACGCACCGCAGCGGTCGCAGATTTTTTGATTCACTTGTAACCCATCCCTTCATACTCGACAAAGATGTGCTTTTTCACCTTTCCGCACTTCGTGCATCGCTTATATATCTGCACGCCGGAGATGCAGGAGAATCCATGCAGATTGACCTTCCGGCAAACTATCCATTCATGGCGGCAAAACAGACGCTTAATCCATTTCATCATGTGTTACTCCCCTTTCGCAGCCGCGCGCTCCTCGTCGGTCGGCTTCTCACACCGCTCGAATTCGATCACCCAGACCCACGGATTTGCAGACCATCCATACTTGTCCATATCAGATTTTTTGATAGTTTCGTTCCATACATCTTCTCCGAACAGCTCGGCATAAGATTTGAACTCAGGACAGTCTTTACAAGCACTATTGGTGTTCCAGCACATATCTCCAGGTACACCATTCCGGTCATATACTGGGTGCTGACGGTTGCATCTAATGATCGGCTCTGCACCCTCGGCGCAAACATCATCTTCTGTGATGTCCTGCAACCGCTCCACGCGCACATCCTTCACGCGCAGGAAGATTCTCGCCGCCTCGCGCGGCATGTGGATGGATGGTTTCCATGTGAAGTTCTGGTTCGGGTTTCCTGCTTTGTAAACAAAGCATCCATACTCGTCTCTATAGCGTTTACATGGGCCAATGCAGGGCGTTGCGCATTCCACAGCAGGAAACCATGTCCACGTCTCCCGAACCCACAGGATGTCGCCGACATCAATACCAAGTTTTCTTACTGCATTGCTGTCTTCAATGAAACGACGTGCAGCAACGTCGCTATACAAAGTCAAATCGCATGTGCCGTCATTGCATCGGACAACTCTTCTCGTCTGCGTCTTCCGGCCTTCGATGATTGCTTTCACCATTTCGGTGTTGAACAGGATCGGCTTAATGCTCATCGTTTGCCCTCCTGTTCCACTCCTCAGTGATCAGTTCTTCGAGGATCTCTTTGATTCTCCGGTTCCCCTTGAAGGACTTCTTCATGGTCACGTTGCATTTCGGGCACCCAGCCCGCGTATTCAACGTCGTTGGGCTAACCATGATCGTTGCTGCCCCTCCGCAGAATGGGCACGGCTTTAGCTCCAGCATCCTCACGCCTCCTGCCCGATCAGGTCAAACAGCGTCGGCGCGGCGGCCTGCGCATCCGCCGCCTGCATGTAGCCCACGCCGTCGCGGAAGTAATCGACGTTCAGCTCCGTGCCCATGCCATAGCGTCCCATGTCCACGGCCACCTTCGGCACCGTGAACAGCCCGGCAAACGGGTCAAACACCGTCTCTCCCTCGTTTGAGTAGCGCCGGATCAGCCGCTCCACAATGTCCAGCTGCAGCGGGCAGACGTGCATCTGCGCGCGGCGCTGGCTTTGCGTGGTGTTGAGCGTGCGCATGCGGTTGATGTCGTCCCACACCTGATCCGTCCAGGAGCCAGGCCCCACGACCATGAAGGTCGCCGGCAGTCTGCCGTCCGCATCGAGTTTGAGCGCCAGCTTCACATGGTCCTCGTAGCTGTATACCGTCTCTCGGCTGAACTGGCGGTACAGGGTTTGCAGTCTATCCACCGGCGCGCTGGCCAGCTCCGCCTTGCCCACTAGCCGGTTGCCGCTGGAGCGCCAGTAGCCGTGCGCGTCGATCTGCCATTGCGCGCGGGTGTATTCCGCCTTGCTCTTGGTGACCGGCACGTCCGCATACGCGCGGCTCGTGTCCGTTGGCAGTTTGCGGAAGAGCAGGATGTACTCCGGGCAGCCGACGCCCATCTTCGTCCCGTCCTTGCACTGCTCCGTCCAGCCCAGCCGGTACGTCTGGTTGTTCTCGCGCACGACGTCGGTGACGACGGTGATCATGCCGAAATACTGGAAGCCGTGGCGCATGTAGTGCTGGGTGCACATCGCGTGGAACGGCTCCATCGTCGGCATGCCGGTGCCGGTCGCGTTGCCAAAGAGCACGCGATCCTTAACGTGGCAGGCGAACACCCGGCCAGGGCGCAGGATGCGCAGCAGGTTCGGGCTGAGGTAGTCCATCTGCATAAAGAATTTCTCCGTGTCCTCGTTGTGGCCGAAATCGTTGTAGCTCGGCGTGTATTCGTAGTGGTTGGAAAACGGGATGCTGGTGACGATCAGGTCAACGCTGTTTTCCTGCATCCGTCCCGTCTCCTCCACGCAGTCCGCGCGAATCGCCTTGAAGCGCTCGCCGCAGACCTCCAGTCTCTCAACGCCCATGCTGCGCTGCATCCTTTCCGCGATCCTGTCGCTGTGAAGTCCGTACTTCTTGACGATGGCGACCATTTGGCGCTGAAGCTCGTCGTGCTGCGCCCACTTTTTAAGCAGGGCCTCCTTGATCTGCGCCTCGCTCTCCGTGTAGATGATGTCGATGATCACCTGCTCCGTCTGCAAAAACCGGTAGATGCGGTGGATCGCCTGAATGAAATCGTTGAACTTGTAGTCGATGCCAAGGAAGATCGCCCGGTGACAGTGCCGCTGGAAGTTGCAGCCCTGTCCGCTGATCTCCTTCTTCGTTGCCAGCAGCCGGATGCGCCCATCCGAGAAGTCGATCACCCGGCGCTCGCGCTCGTCATAGTCCTGCGTGCCGTAGACCTCCACGGCCTCCGGGATCGCCTGCCGGATCGCGTGCCGCTCGTCCTCCCGGTCGTGCCAGAGGATGAAATGATCCTCCGGTGACGCCTCCACGATCTCCACCATCTTGCCGACCCTGGCGGAAAGGCTCTCGCGCTTCTCCCGCGCCTCGTCCTGAATGGACAGGCTCGCGTCGCGGATCAGCTTGACCTGACCGTGCTTGTCCGTCCCGGCGCTGGCATGATCCACTGGGATCTCGTGCCAGCGGACGGTGAGCGGCGGCAGGTCGTAGCCCTCGTCGCTGTATCCAAGGTCGCTGGGCTTGCTCAGAAGCAGCGCCCAGGAGGCCACCCAAAGCCAGAATTCCTGCTCCTTGTGCGGGTAGAGCGTCAGGTGGTTGGCCTTGGTGCTGTCGCGCTGAAAGAAGCGTGTGAGCGCCTGGCCAGTGTCCATGACCTCAAGAAAGCCCGCGTAGTGGATCAGCTCCTTGTATCGGTTTGGGCTGGGCGTGGCCGTGCAGACCAGCTTGTAGCGCACGCCCCGGAACTTGGCAAGGAACGTCTGGTACGTCTTGCTGCCGAAGCTGCGCAGCACGCTGGCCTCGTCCAGGCACACCGCGCAGAAGAGCTTCGGGTCGATGTCCCCGTCGCGCACGCGCTCATAATTGGTCATGACGATCTCGCCGCCGTCCGCATCCGCCTCCGCCATCGTGCGCACATACGCCGGCGCGGAATAGCCGAGGACACTCACCGCGTCCCGGGCGAACTCCTGCCTCACGCCCAGAGGCAGCACGATGAGCGCCCGGGCGTCCGCATGGCCGTTCTCTCGCTCATGCGCGACCACCTGATGGCAGAACTCGATCTCCTGCACGGTCTTTCCCATGCCGAAGGATTCAAACAGCGCGCGCCTGCCGCCTCGAAGCGCCCACGCCACCGCGTCCGCCTGATGGGGCTTGAGCGCGGGATTGAGCTGATCCGTGGAGAGGACAAAGCCGCTCTCCGGCGCGACGATGACCTTGTTCTTCAAAAAATCCTCGTATTTCATATTCACTCCAAAACCTTCAGGAGGCTCGTCTGCTGCGGCTCCTCCTTCTGTTTGTCCCTCTGCTGCTCCAGTCGCCTGATCGAGTGCACCGAACGGTACGGATACAGGAAGCAATCCGGCACAAGGCAGTTTTCAACCTCTCGCCTGCTGTTTCCGGAGCAGTCCATGCATTTTTTGTGGATCGCTCCGAGCAGCTCATCCCGCGTCACCATACGCACCTCACGATGCCGCGCCAATCCGGTGCAGGTTGATGCGCTGCTTGATCCGACTGATGATACGGCTGACGCCAGGCTGCGAGATGCCGAACCGTTCCGCGATGTCGTTCTGACGCTTTCCGTCCAGCAGCATGAACACGATTTCCTTATCCCGCGTGCTCAGATCGTTTCGGATAAAATCCATCAGGTCGATGCAGGCAAACTCTCTCTCGACGTTGTGCTTGGAATAAAGCGTGCCGCCAATGCGCAGCTTCTCGTTGTGCTCCATGCCGGAAAAATCCTCCAGCCTGAGCGCCTCCATGTAAAACCGCATCTTCTTGCTGGTTTTCTTCCGCAGATACGCGTAAATCGCATTGACGATGCACGGCACGGCGAACGTCGCGAACTTCACGCCCTGCTCAGGTCTATACAGCGCAGCCGCCCTGCACAGGCCGATTGCTCCCTCCTGGAACACGTCATCCCATTCATCCCGCCTGATGTACTGGATGTGCTCATTCATGACGAAGGTCACGAGCGCAAGGTTTTCCTCCACCATCCTGCGCTGCTGATCCGTCAGCATGTTCATCGTGATCGCCCCTTTCTTCTGTGCTTTTCCATGGGAATTCCTGGCGGAAGTCGTCGCCCATCAGCTCGCGCAGGCTCTCCTTCATAAAGACAGGAATGTGTTTTTTGTCGCTGTACTCGACGATGTGTTCCACCCACTCGCGCATTGCTGTGACTTTCCCAGCTCGATTTCCAGTCTCAGCACCGATGATGTGCCAGCTCGCGCCGGTGCTTCCGATATGCGCACCGATGTCATAAAGCAGCGGTTCAAAACTCACAAAGCGGTTTCTCTCCGGATACATCGGGAAGTAGTAATCGCCCGCGTCATGCACTGGATTGCCGTTGAACGAAAACGTGATCGGTCTTCCTGGAATTCTGTGCGCACCGTCATGACCGGGCCAGTTGGAGTGATCAAACGTCGCTCCATACCAGAAGTTTTCCTTTTCGATCAGCAAGCCTTTTCTGTGCAAGTCGCAGAATCTTCCCGGATTCTTCGTCAGAAACAGATATCGGTGCTGCGGCGCAGCCTTGCACGCCTCAAAGACTTCTTCAATCCATTCATCCGGCACCCAATCGCCGAACAGGTCAGCCATGCTGCACACGAAGATCGTGCGCGGCTTTTTCCAGCGCTGCGGCTCATCCAGCTTATAGCGGTGGAACGTCGGTCGGAATCCAAACGGATAAAATGCCGGAACAAACTTTCCGTCTTTCTGTTTCCGCGCCTGCAATCCATTCAAAACGGCAAGGCGCGGTCCTCCTATTGTGTACTGTATGGTATTCCAGTTTCCGTTTTCTTCAGGTGCGAATCCGCTGAACCGCTCCGCAATCCTTCGTGCATAGCAGTATTCGCACCCGTGCAGACAGCCGGTAACTGGGTTCCAGGTGCTGTCTGCCCAGTCGATCTTGGTCTTCTTCATGCAATCTTCCTTTCGCACAGCTCCGGCAGGTTTGCCCGCACCAGCGCCGTCGGAATCGGCGGGCAGACTGCGTTTCCGCAGCGGGCCACCTGCTCCGATTTCGGGTATTCCATGCCGTCCGCGTCCACGTCGATGATGTAGTCGTGCGGGAAGCCCTGCGCGTCAAATAGCTCGCGCGGCGTAAGCATCCGAAGGCCGATGTCCACGATCTGGTAATCCTCACCGTGGATCGTGACCAGGCCCATCCGGTCCTTCGCCGTCACGGTCGGCGCGGGTCGGTCGCAGGAGACGGCGTTGTCACCGTTGCCGTAGTATTTGATGAGGAACGCCTTCACCTCGCCGAAGTGGCCTATGCCGGCGGTGACGGTGTTCAGAGGCCTGTCCACGCTCTGCCCGTCGCAGTTGTTGTTGAACTGCGTGACATAGGCCGCGCACACTGCGTTGTGGTCGATGGCGGTCACCGTGTGCAGAGGCTCCTCCGCGCTGCTTCCGGTCACGCCGCCGTAGTATTTGGAGATGAACGTGGACACCAGACCGTATCGGTTGGATGCGTCCACCGTGCGGATCGGCTCGGAAATGTGCTGCCCGCGCACGCCGTCTCCGCCCTGCTCGTCGTGGTACTGGATCAGGCTCGGCGAGATCAGCATGTGGTGTCCGCCGGTTGTGATCGTTCCGATCGGATCGCGCGCGTCGCTTCCGGCGGCGTTCTCGTTGTTTCGCACCAGTACAGGCGTCACCACGCCGGTTCCGTGCTTCGCCGTAATCGTGTCTAGCGGGTCGCTGATCTCCTGCCCGCGAAATCCTTCTCCGCCGTGATTGACCTGCACGATGAACGGATGCGGGTTGTTGACCACGAATTTCATCACGCCGCGCGCGATCCTTCGCAGGGTATTGTCACTCAGCGGGCGAACGGCGCGGATGCCGTACTGCGCATAGATTTCCTCGCTTGAAGCGAAGATGCTCGGGCACGGCAGGCTGAAATCCAGCACGTCTGCCACCGGAATCCACGGCTGCTTGAGCCCGGCCATCACCTCGAGCGTCCCCGGCTCCGCGTGCGTCGGCTCCGGCCAGACGATGGGCCTGCCGTCGCAGCGTGCGATCAGGAAAAACCGCTTGCGGATCGTCGGCGCGCCGTAGTCGCACGCGCGCAGCAGACGGTAGTCCACAAAGTATCCGCAGCCCTCTAGCGCCTGCACGAACTCCCGGAACGTCTCGCCCTTCCTGTCCGGGTCAGGCCGGTTGTCCGCCGTCAGCGGCCCCCAATCCATGAACTCCTCGACGTTCTCCAGCATGATGACGCGCGGATGCACCGCCTGCGCCCACTTGACCGCCACCCACGCAAGCCCGCGGATGTTCTTGTCCACCGGCTTTCCGCCCTTCGCCTTGCTGTGGTGCTTGCAGTCCGGCGAAAACCACGCCAGCGCAACCGGCCTGCCCGCGCAGGCCTCCACCGGATCGACGGCCCTTACGTCCTCGATGTAGTGCTTTGTATCAGGGTGGTTGGCCCTGTGCATGGCAATCGCCGCCGGATCGTGGTTGATGGCGATGTCCACGCTTCGGCCCATGGCGATTTCAATGCCTGTGGACGCGCCGCCGCCTCCTGCAAAATTGTCCACCACGATTTCTCGATTGTTCATTGACGAAAATCCCTTTCTCTGGTAGGATGTTCGCGTGATCTTTGATTGTTTTCCGGTCACAGCCCTGCCCGAGGTGCAAGCTCGGACAGGGCGCTTTTTTGTCACGCCGGTTTACGCGATGACGGAGAGCTTCCCGTCATCGATCAGACGGTTCAGCTTGTCGATGAGCAGATTCTTGATGCGCTCCACGGCCTCGCACTTCCATGCGTCGCCGTCCGCCTCAAAGAGCGCGATCTTCGGCTCGTCCTTGTCCGCGCTGTTTCTGATGCGCAGCACGAACGGGCTTTCCGGCTGATCGATGTCCGGGAACGTGCGGATCGGCGCGAGCACGACCGGGTTTTCCACCTTCACGCCGGATGCCTTGCGGGCGATGCCGCTCTTGATCGTGACGGACTGGTTCATGCCGTCGTCGCTGATCTGCACCGCGTCCTCGACGGAGAGGTTGCCCACAAGCTTGCCCACGCCGATCGCGTTGTCCGTCTGGACAAACCGGCTCATCAGCGCGACCATGAAATCCTCGCGCCCATAGTAGCAGCCAAACTCGAACGGCTTGTTCGTGCAGGTGCAGCTCGCCAGCTCCGTGCGCACGGAGTTGTCCGTGCCGTACGTCATCGTGTACAGGCGCACCGTCCTCGGGCTTTCCACGTGCAGCACCAGGCGCGCATACTGGTCAAACAGATTGTCAGGATCGTCCTCGATGTAGTCCATCAGGCCGCGAAGCGTGAAGATCCTGTACACGGGCGGCGTCTTCTTCTCCACCGGCTCGATGCGCTGGAGATTTTTGCTGTTTGTGTACCAGTGATCGCCGATTTTGACTACCGTGAAGTCGCGCTCCTGCTTTCCAAGCTCGTGCAGGAACTCGAGCGCGTCCGCCGAATACGCGCCGCGCACATGGGACGACTCATACGTCGTCAGCTCCGCCGATTCAAACGGTGCAGAATTGTCTCGCTTTTCACTCATGATGATTTCTCCTCTCTCTTACTTGAACGACAGCACATTGGGCTGCGCTGTCTCCTCCTGCACTGTGCCCAGCGTCACGGTGACCGGCTGCGGCGTCACCTCGCCGTTCATATCGACCTGACCGGGCACCTGGTCAAGCCGCTGCGTCGCGCTCACCGTGCCGGCGTCATCCATGTCAAAGAACACGGTCTGCCGGACGGGCACAGGCGGCGCGAGGGTTTTCTTGATGTCAAAGGACATCTCACCGCCGTCACGCGCGCTGTTGGGCTTCACGGTGAGCGTCATCGTGATCCTGCGCGGCTTGGTCGGGTCTGTGTTGGGGTCGAGCACATTGGCAGCGAGCTCGCTGAGCGCATCCTGCCAGCGCTCGTTGACCGCGCCGCCCATCAGGGTATTCAGGTCGCCCATGCTCCCGAAGGTCTGAGCCATGTTGTTATCCTCCTGTGTTTTTTCTCGTGTCGAACGGGACAAAGGTCATGTACGCGCCGTCAAAGGCGACGGGCACGATGCCCTTCCTTCCGTTCCTGTTCTTGGCCACGGCGATGAGCATGAACGTCCAGCCGCGTGCCTGGCAGGTGTCGTGCAGGGGCCGCCACTTCTCGGAGAGCGATTCCCTGCTTGCCGGATGCAGGATCATGAACTGGTTCGCGTCCTGCTCGATGGAGCCGGATTCCCGGCTCTCCGAGATCTTGGGCATGCGCCCGCCCTCCGCCGTGCCGTTTTCGCTCTGCCTGTTCATCTGCGTCATCGCGATGACGGGGATGCCAAGCTCCATGGCCAGAAGCTTGAGCTGGCGGGAGATCTGTCCGACCTCCTCCGTCCGGTTTGAGGTTTTCTGTCCGCTGTTCATCAGCTGGATGTAGTCGATGACGATCAGGTCAAGCCCCTTTTCCCTGCGCTGCCTCAGCGCAATGGTGCGCACCTGCGCGGGCGTGGTCGCCTTTGTGGCGATCGACAGGTGCATCCGGCAGATATCGTCATACGTGCCGATGACACGGTCGATCTGGGCGTCCGTAAAGCGCCGCGCCTCGATCATGTCCACCGGGATTTTGGCGTATCTGGCCAGGATGCGGCTGAAGATCTCGCTCTCGTCCATCTCCATGGAGACGATCAGCACGTTTTTGCCGGCTGCCGCCGCGTTTTCTGCGATGAACAGGCCCAGGGCCGACTTGCCGACGGACGGGCGCGCGCCGATGACGCAGAGCTTGCTGCCCCGGATGCCGCCGCCCAGCAGCTCGTCCAGCGTGCAGATGCCGGTTTTGACGCTGTCCTCGGTCTTGTCCTCCTCGAACATCCACAGGTGCATGTTCAGGCAGACCTGGTCAATCGGCGTCACCTCCTGCACCGGCCCGTTCTTTGCCAGCTCGTCGATCTCGCACCGGACCTTGTCGGCCGCCTGTGTGGGATCGATCGACGCATCACCGGCGAGCTTTTGCAGGTTCTGCGCCGCCTGACTGAGCGCGCGCCGCATGCTGGCAGAGCGCACGTTCTGGACGTATCGCGGCACCTCCCACGACAGGCCGGATTGCATGAACTCCACGAGCACGGCGGCGTCCAGATTCGGCTCGGCGTCCGAAACCGTGACCAGGTCGCAGGGCTTTCCCTGCGCGTCCAGCAGCGCCATGGTCTTGTAGACCTCGCTGCAGATCAGGTCGCGGAAGTCGCTCTGGCTGAGATCGACGTCGCGGAATTCCACCTGGCCGCTGAGGATCGCGCCGATGATCGCCCGCTCGCTGGAAATGGCCTCATAGACCGATTTCTGTTCGTCGCTCATTCGTACACCTCAAAGCCGTCGAAGAACTCCTTTCCGCCCTTCTGCTCAAACGCCGGCGCAGCACGGGGCGCACCGCGGGACGATGGGCCGCCCGTCATGCGGGACAGGACGCTGCGGTAGAAATTGACAGAGAGGCGGTCACGGCTGTTGGCGTTGCACGCCTCGCGCAAAGCCTTCTGCACGGTTTCCTCCCCGAATCGCTCCAGATCCTCGAGCATGGCGTCCAGCGTCGAGTGGACGTCCGGCAGCCTGTACTGCTCGATCATGGTCATGGCGATCTGATTTTTGCGGATCTGGTCGTGGAGGCCGTCCTCGCGCGCGCGCGGCTTATTTACCTCCACCTCTACATCAATATCAGAATCAGTATCAATATCAGTATCTGCATCGTTTGCATGCTCCTGCATGCCTCTGCATGCGTCTTCATGCTTCTGCATGCGTCCGCATGCGTTTGCATCCTCACGCATGTCGCTTTGTGCATTCGATGCGCCGCCGTTCCATCTGGCGCTCGCTGCCTCAGCGGCCTTTTTCTTCCGCTCGGCGTATTTCGCCAGGGACTTTTTCACGCCGCCGACCATCATGGCATACGCCATCGAGGCCACGGGGCTGAGTGCTCCGGCATCAGGCTCCTCGCCTGTCTGCGCAAACCTGCCCAGCGCAGCCACGACGGAGAACGCATCCTCCGCGCTGATCTGCCCGCCATCGACCTGATGGCTCAGCGCGTCCAGCGCGTCGAAATACAGCACAAACCCCTGCTGCTTCTCGGAACTCATGGTCTTTCACCCCCTTGCCTGTTTGATTGCCTGGATGCGGATTGCTCCGTTTACGTGGATGACGGGATTTGAACCCGCGTAACCAGTTTGGAGGACTGGCGCTCTGCCGCTGAACTACATCCACATGCTCCCTCAAGGCCCCCTTGACCGCGTCCTGCTCATGACACTACGAAAAAGAACAGGCTGCGGAGGGGGCCGGGCCGCCCTAAGGATGGAGGGACGCCCTGCGCTTATAGCGCAAAAGGGAGTGTCGAAGGACAATGGCTAATCCTTCGATGGCGCGGCACCACAGAATCGAACTGTGCGGGAGGCTGACCGGGATTCAGGCTCCCATGACCACTTGCCGCATAAAGCAGGCTTCCTTAGCCCATCGCCCACGGGAGGAAGCCAGCGCATCCCGGAGACCAATCCGGGAGAGCGCCCGTGCTTATAGCACTGGAGGAGAATCCTTATGCCCAGCGTTTCGCCGGGTGGAGGCAGACTCCGGATTCGAACCGGCTGTTCAGGTGAAGGTGCTACGCGATAAAACATTGTTCGGGAAGAAAACTCATCAGAAAACGGAGGTGTTTGCAACAGTCTGTCTGGCGCCTGAACCGATCCTGCATCGTCTGCCGCGATCAGGGGCTTTCGCCCCTGAGGATCATTTTCGTGACCTCACGAAAATGGTCAGTCCTTCTTTTCCTCACCGGCTGCGCTGATCTTCTTCGCCTCCACGTCAGGCATGAAGGAGGCGATCATCCGGGCCACCTCGTCGTAGCGGGACACGGGCACGTCGGCAAATTTGGCAATCTTCATCTTCTTGAGCGCGTCGCTGATCTCGCCCTGACGGCCTGTCTTCGCCGCAGCCTCCATGAGCGAGGCGACCTGCTCCTTGGTGATCGTCTGGTTCTTGTCGTTCCCGGCGAGGTGCGGGAACACGTCGCCCAGCGTGATCGCGCCGTCGTCCAGACCGTTCTTGAGCTCCTTGAGCCGGAGCATTTCGTCCGCCGTCCAGTTCGTCACATTCGATTTGAGGTAGTCCTCCAGGTCTTTCTGAGACACGCCCATCTTCTCGTAGATGCGCAGCATCTTGGCCACCAGCGCGGCCCTCTGCTTCTCGTCCTTCATCATATCGTTCAGGCCGGATGCCGCCGTCTGGCGGCAGGCATTGACGGCTGCCGCCGTCACGTCGCCGGGAATCACCTGCAGGATGCAGGCGCGAAGCCTGCGCGCGCCCATGTTGGCCTCCAGCTCGTAGATGTCCCGATCCTCGGTCAGCTTGTAGCCGCCCGTCTTCGTCGCGCGCCAATGCTTGACCTCGAACTGGCGGGAGACGTATAGGTTTGTCTGCAGGTCCCACGCAAAGGCGCGCACGAGGCTGAACCCGACGCCGCGCTTGTCCGTGCCGCGCTCGAGCACCTCCTGACCGAAGTTCACGTTTCCCCAGTTGCGGGCCAGCACCTCGGCCAGCCGGATCGACGGGCCGGACACCGTCTCCTTGCCGCGCGGGAAGGTGTACACCGCCGCATCGGCCAACGTGGGCCGCTGGCACTCGCGCAGGATCTGGTCCATCGCAAGCATCGGGTCGCGCGGATACTGGCGCGCCATGATGACCTGCGCCTTCACCTCGGATACCGCGCGTGCCTCCATGTTCGCCGCCAGCACGTTGCCGGAATCGTGACGGCTTCCGCCGTCCATCTGCATCGGGCTGGCCGCGCCAACCGCGTAGGGATTCACGACGGCCATGCCGCCTTCCTCAAAATAATCGCCCATCTTTGGTCCTCCATTTCTCACGCTCTCGCGCTGATGATCGTGTCTTGGTAGAACTCCACGCCGGGAACCTGCGCGGTGCCCTCGCTCGCGGCGGCCAGCTTGTCCAGCGCCGACTGATCGATCTTTCTGAGCTGGATACAGCCCGAATAGGCCGGCACGGCACGCTCGTCGATCACGCGGGCGCGCCACCTTCTGCGGGTGCTCGTCCCCTTGGCCTGCTCAAACGAGACGGTGCTGGGCGCCTTCATGTCCTCGACCATCTCGGCCATCGCCATGCCCACCATCGCGCCCTGCATGTCGCCGGATTTCTCCGCCTCGGCGGCCTCGGCAAGCAGCCGGTCGCGTTCCTCCTGCTGCCTGCGCTTGGCCTCCTGCTCGGCCTGAATCTGCGCTGCGGCCACAGCAAGCTGATAGCCGACCATGCCCTTTTTGACGACCTTTTCGGCCTCTTCCAGCGGAGAAAGCATCGCCTTCTCGCGCTGGCAGATCTGTGCATGCGCCTCTTTGGCAGCCTCCTTGGCCGGACGCCAGAACTCCTTCATTTGCTTGGCGCGGCGCTTGATCTCCTTCAGGAACTCGGCAGCTCTGTCATAGTCCCTCTGGTTTTTGATGATAATGCTGTTAGCCTCGGCAACCGCCGTCTCTCCAGCCAATTTGAGCTGCTGCTCAATGGACATGCTGTCCATCATCTCTCTGGCTTCCATGCTTTTTTCTCCTTTCAAGTTCTCTTCTCGCCCTGCATCGCGTTGTGGATCGCCAGGCAATGCAGGAAATTCTTGTATCCGTCTGCCACCTGCTCGAAGCGGTATTTCCCGGTTTTGAGCATCTGCAGGCCGTAGCGTCTGCGCACCATGATGCCCTGGCTCCGCAGCGCCTCGGCGTATGCGCCGATCTGCGTCGCCAGCATGACCGGGTGAAAGACCAACGTGCATTTCATGTCGATCACATCGACGCCCGTTCCGTCGTCAGGCTCGATGTAGCCGATCAGGTCAATCGTCCCGGCGTAGCCCATGAGGGCATGGAAGACGCGAAGCTCGGATGCCACCCACACCGGGCGGCGATCCTGATTGAACCGGATGAAAGCATCCACATACGGCTGCGTGTCCTCGTCGCTTTCCAGAATGCCGTACCTGACGAAGTTGCTGACCTGCTCATGTGCCCGCGTTCCTCTGTCCGCCGCCGCGTCGAGCATCTGCTCCGGCACGTCGCGGTAGAGCATCAGGCTCATCGGCTCCATGACCTGCGTGACGCTCGGCAGCGTCAGGCCGCCCAGCGTGTACAGGTGGCGTTCCTCGTCGAAGTCGATCTTCGGAATCGCCGCGATCTGCTCCCGGATGCTCACGACGCATCCTCCATCATGTAGCTATCCTCGCGCTCCTCGTCGGAGTTGGCGCGGTCGGCGTATTCCTCTTCAAGCTCCCTGACCTGATCGAGCAGCTCATGGCAGCCGTGAATGATCTCATCCAGACGGCCCTCACGGTCTGACTTGTTCTCCAGCATCTTGATCATGTACTGGAAGTTCATGCGGGCCGAACCCAGGTTTTCAAGGATCTCGTAGTCAATATCCAGCATGTTCATGCCTCCTTGACGGGTCACTTGTGTTTGTGCTATAATCAGAGCACACTAAATCGATTGCTTGGATGCGGTGTAGGCGTTGACGATTTGCCCTCGTCAGCGCTTTTTTATTGCGGCTTTACGGCCTTCTCCCTGTCCCTGTGCACCTCGATCTCGATGCACACGGCCAGCGCGAAGACGCCTGCCGCCGTGGCCACGGCCAGCAGCACACAGAACGGAACCGCAAGCCATCCGGCCAGCCGGCACACGCCGCTCCAAAGCAGGCGCGCCAGCATGATCAGCTCTCCCATACTTCATCCTCCTTTCCGGTATCCAGCGCGGAGAGAATGAGCGCAAGCAGGCAGAGCGTAAGGCATGCCGCGCAGATCACGGTCATCACGCACAGAAACGTCATTTCGCCGGGCGCCATCGTCCACAGCGCA
>JBJEUH010000094.1:0-23157 GCA_051883735.1 Candidatus Ventricola sp. | reverse complement strand
ACCTCAAGGAGGGCCAGTACGCGCCCAACCACTTCCACTGGTACAAGACCGAGGACATCATCAACCGCGGCGGCGGCAACGTGCTCATCCGCGTGTACAACTCGCTGCCCAATGAGGAGATCGACTACGAGTCCGACGTGACCGTGCACACCGACGGCCGCACCTACACCGTGCCCGCCGGCACGCAGATCCGCCTGACCCCGGGCGAGAGCATCCATGTGCAGCAGTTCATGTACCACGATTTCTCCGTGGAGGAGGGCACCGGCCCCGTGCTGCTGGGCGAGGTGAGCCAGTGCAACGACGACAACACCGACAACCGCTTCAATCCGCCGGTGGGCCGCTTCCCGAAGATCGAGGAGGACGAGCCGCCGTACCGCCTGCTGTGCAACGAGTACCCGGCGGCCAAGTGAGAGGTGAGACGATGATCGACGTGACGGCTCTGGGCGAACTGCTCATCGATTTCACCATGGTCAGCGCCGATGGCGAGGGCTATCCGACGATGGCCGCGCATCCCGGCGGCGCGCCGGCCAACTTCCTGGCCGCGCTGGCGAAGTACGGCAAGAAGACCGCGCTGCTGGGCAAGGTCGGCACGGATAAATTCGGTCGCCTGCTGCGCGGCACGCTGGAGGGCGCGGGCATCGAGACGCGCGGCCTGGTGGCGGCGGACGACGTGTTCACCACGCTGGCGTTTGTGACGCTGGACGCCTCCGGCGACCGCGAGTTCTCCTTCTCCCGCAAGCCGGGCGCGGACACCTGCATCCGGTTTGAGGAGCTGGATCTCTCGCTCATCGACGAGGCGAGGGCGTTCCACTTCGGCACGCTGTCCCTCACGGACGAGCCGGCGCGCAGCACGACGCAGCAGGCCGTCGCCTATGCGAAGGCGCACGGCAAGCTGGTGACGTATGACCCGAACCTGCGCAAGCCGCTGTGGAAGAGCCTTGACGAGGCCAGGGAGCAGATGCTCTGGGGCCTTTCCCAGGCGGACGTGGTCAAGATCGGCGATGAGGAGGTGGCATTCCTCTTCGGTCTGAACGCGCAGGACGGCGCGGCACACATCCTGAAGGAATTCGGCGTGAAGCTGGTGTTCGTCACCTGCGGCCCGGACGGCTGCTTCTTCAAAAACGCGCGGGCGAGCGGCCATGTGCCGGGCATGAGCGGCATTCGGGTGGTCGACACGACCGGCGCAGGCGACATCTTCGGCGGCAGCGCGGTGGCCAGGATGCTTGAGACCGGCAAGGCGCCCGAGGCGCTCGAGGAGGACGAGCTGCGGGAGATCGTCTCCTTCGCCTGCACGGCGGCGGGCCTGTCCACGACGAAGCACGGCGGCATCCAGAGCGTGCCGGACATGGACGACGTGCTCAGGAGCATGCGCTGATGCTGTACACGATCAACGATGACCGCCTGACGGTCTCGGCGAGCAGCCTGGGCGCGCAGCTGTGGTCAATCCGCGCTGGCGACGGCACGGAATATCTCTGGCAGGGCGATCCCGCCTACTGGAGCGACCGTGCGCTGACGCTGTTTCCGTATGTCGCCCGGCTTTGGCAGGGCTGCTATGAGATGGACGGCGAGACGCACAGCCTGCCGATTCACGGCTTTGCACCGACGAGCGAATTTGAGCTTGCGGAAAAGACGGATACGCGCATGGTGCTCGCGCTTGCAAGCAGCGCGGAAACCTATGCGCAGTATCCGCGGCACTTTGTCTTCCGAGTGATCTATGCGCTGGAGGGCAGCACCCTGAAGGTCGCCTACGAGGTGGAAAACCGGGACGCGCGCACGATGTACTTCGGCCTGGGCGGCCATCCGGGCTTTAGCGTCCCGCTGGAGCCGGGGCTGCGATTTGAGGATTACCGCCTGCGCTTTGGCGCGCCGTGCCAGCCTGTGCGCGTGGGCTTTTCAGAAGACTGCTTTGTGAACGGGGAGGACGCGCCCTTCCCACTGGAGGACGGCTGCGTGCTGCCGCTTGCGCACAGCCTGTTCGACGACGACGCGATTGTGCTGCGGAATATGGCGCGCGAGGTGACGCTGGAAGCGCCGGGCGGCGCGCGCAGCGTGACGGTGACGTTCCCGGATATGCCGTATCTGGGCGTCTGGCACTGGCCGAGGAAGGATGCGCCGTATGTGTGCATCGAGCCGTGGCGCTCGCTGCCTGCGCGCCGGGGCGAGACAGCCGTGTTTGAGCGGCAGGCGGACCTCGTGTCCCTCGCGCCGGGGGAGACGTATGTCAACCGATGGCGCATCGCAGTCCGGTAAACAGCATGAAGCAGCCCTTCGGCGATGGCCGGAGGGCTGCTTGTGTGCGTTTATTTGAGCGCGAGCTGATAGGGGTTGTCGATCGTGCCGTCGCCGCCGGTGATCGTGAGCATGCTCGTGCGGACGTAGCAGATCGGGCGGATGCCGCCCTCGCGGTCCAGGCCGGAGACGGAGATATGGCCGTTGTCGCCGACGATCCAGCGGCGGCCTGCCGTGCGCCAGTCGGTTGTCCAGTACCAGGAATTGCCGTCGATGCGGCGCAGCCCCTGGGCGAGCGCGTACGGCGTGCCGCGGGTGCTGCGGGTCTTGAGCGCGACGAAATCCTCCTCCACAAAGCCGTAGCGGCGGGAGAAGAGCTCGCCGCGGCGGGAGGGGAGGGACAGCAGGCCTCGGCCCGGCATCTCCACCAGGGCAGCCTGCTCTTCCTTGGTAAAGATCGCGTCCAGCACGTCCGTGCACAGCACGCTGCGGATATAGGCGTCCGCGTAGTCGAGGCCGGGGCCGTCGAGCTCGTCGCGCTCGGGATGATAGAGCACGGTGTCGATGATGTACTCCGTCATCAGCAGGAAGACGTCGCTGTTGTCCGGCGTCAGCTCGTCTGTGTTGGCGTATTTCTTCTCGGTGCGCGGGGGATAGTTGCTCCTGTTGATCACGTCGTCCTCAGCGGGCACGCCCCAGCCCAGCACGCGCCAGAGCACCGGCGCTTCCTCGCCGTTTTCGCCGTAGGGATAGACGCCGAATGTCGCGTACTCGTATTTGCGGGTGGCCTCGTCGTAGCCGCGCAGCAGCGGTGCGTCCTCCGCCCGCGCGGCGGGCGCAAGCAGCAGGAGAAGAACGAGGGCACGGGCAAGCTTCATCATATGGGCGGCTCCTTTGCGAATCAGTCACGATCTATTGTAAGCATTTTGCCGGAAAAGTCAAGGCTCTCGCCAAACGGAGCCGCAGCTCTTGCGCGGCGAAATGAAGTGTGCTAGAATCATCAGGCAATCACATTGACCAACACAGCTTTGGGGGACATATGAACAAAGGCATCAAAATCGCGCTGCTGGCGCTCATGCTGGCTGCGCTCGTCTTTCTCGTGCCTTCGCCCGCGCTGACGGCGGAGTGGACGATGTACGGCGCGTGCGTGGCGCTTGCCGCGCTGCTGGCCGTGCTGGCGCTGCGGCAGCTGCGTGTGGCGCAGGCGAAAAGGCGCTATGGACAGGCTGCGATCGCGGCGATCTTTCCGGTCGATGCGATCGACCTGGCGCTTGGGTGCATTCCGGCAGCGTTTGCGGGCGCTCGGCTCTCGTACTGCCTGGTGCGCTTCAGCTTCTATTTTCTGGAAATGGGCCCGCTGAGTGTGCTGCGCACCTGGGAGGGCGGCTTCCTGCTCTATGGCGCGGTGCTGGGCGCGCTGCTGGCGGCGGCGCTGCTGGCCAGGCGGTGCGGCGCAGGCGCTGCCGCCACGCTCGACGAGCTGGCCGTGCCGGGGCTGCTGGCCGTGGCGGTCTGCCGCCTGGGCGAGGGGCTGACCGGCGAGGGCGTGGGCGCATGGGTGGAAAGCGCTGCGCTGATGCGCTTCCCGTTTGCCGTGCAGAACGAGTTTGGGGAATGGCAGCTGGCGGTCTTCGCGCTGGAGGCGGCAGCGGCGCTGCTGATGGCGTTCGCCGTGCTGCGCGTCAAGGCCGGCACGGGCGAGCGCATTGCGACCGCGCTGCTGCTGTATGCCTGCTGCCAGGTGGTGCTGGAGAACATGCGCATGGACAGCTGCCTCAGGATCGGCTTTGTGCGCGTGAGCCAGGTGATCTCCGCCGTGGCGATTCTCGGCGTGACGGTGCTGCGCGCCTACCGCGCGGGCGGCAGGGCGCTGGCCATCCGCCGCACGGTGCTGCTGGGCGTGTGCGCGGCGCTGGTGGGCGGAATCGAGTGGGCGCTGGACAAGACGCCGGTGAGCAACGTGCTGCTGTACGGCGTGATGATCGCGGCGTGCGCCGTGATGTATGCGGGCGGCGCGTGGTTTGGCGGAGCCAAAAGACAGAAAGAGGCGCGGGTCGATTGACCGCGCCTCTTTTGGTCCTCATAGAGAATTGTGCAGAAGACCGTACTGCGGGCACAGCCCGCCAAGAACTGTGCAAATGATCGTACAACGAGCACCGAATAACTTGACTTTGCAAAGTTGTTCGGAAGCGGGCGTGGGCACAGCCCACCGTCAGGCTCTTTCCATTTCCTCCCGGGTGAACTGCGGCACGAAGCTCTTCTTCCAGAGGAGCAGGAAGATGACCAGCAGAACGGAGAAGGTCAGCAGCCAGGAGACGGGATAGGAGAGCACCAGGCAGGCCAGCGTGGGATACGCGGCGAAGATGGTGAACACCCAGAACAGGCGGAACGCGCACGCGCCCAGGATGGAGACGACCATCGGCAGGAAGGAATAGCCGATGCCGCGCAGCGCGCCGGTCATCACGTCCATCATGCCGCACAGGAAGTACGGGGCGCAGACGATGACCTGGCGCTCCATGCCCGCGGCGATGACGGCGGGGTCCGTGGAGAAGAGCGAGAGCAGCTGCGGGCCGAACACGCAGGAGAGCAGGCCCAGCACCGCGCCGAAGGAGACCGCCCAGAACATGCAGACCCGCATGGCGGAGACGATGCGGCGCGGCTTCCGCGCGCCGATGTTCTGCCCGGCGAAGCAGGTGATCGCCTGCTGGAACGTGTTCATCGCCTGATAGACGAAGTTCCCGATGTTGGAGGAAGCCGCGTTGCCCGCGATGACGACGGAGCCGAAGCTGTTGACCGAGGACTGAATGACCACGTTGGACAGCGAAAAGACCGAGGACTGAATGCCCGCCGGCAGGCCGATGCGGATGATCTCGCGCAGCTTGCCGGGATGGATGCGCAGGCGGCTTAAGTACAGGCGCGTCGGGCCCTCCATGTTCAGCAGCGCGCGCGTGACCAGCACCGCGGAGATCGCCTGGGAGATGATCGTCGCCAGCGCGACGCCCGCCACGCTCAGATGCAGCGCGATCACGAAGACGAGGTTGAGCAGCACGTTCACGACGCCGGCGATGGTGAGGTAGTACAGCGGGCGCTGCGTATCGCCCACGGCGCGCAGGATCGCGGCGCAGAAGTTGTAGAGCATCTGCACCGGCATGCCCAGGAAGATGATGCGCACATACAGGACGGCCAGGCCGATCACGTCATCCGGCGAGCCCATCAGCGTGAGCAAAGGCCGCGCCAGCGCGACGCCCACCGCCATCAGCAGGACGCCGCCCACCAGGGACAGAAGCACCGAGGTGTGCACCGTGTCGGAGACGGCGCGGTCGTTTCGCGAGCCCGTGTAGCGCGCGACGAGCACGTTCGCGCCGACGGACAGGCCGATGAACAGGCTGATGATCATGTTGTTCAGCGAGCCGACGGAGCCCACCGCAGCCAGGGCCTCGTTGCCCGCAAAGCGGCCCACGACGATGGTGTCCGCCGCATTGAACAGCAGCTGCAGGATGCCCGAGAGCATGATGGGCAGCGCAAAGGCGAGCACCTGCGTCAGCAGGCGGCCCTTCGTCATGTCCATGGTCCGGCTTGCTTGCTTATTGAACATGGAAATATGCTCCTTTTGATCGAATAGGAAATGCACAGAGAATCGTACAACGAGCGCCGAGAAGCATCGCGTTGTGAAGCATTTCGGCAGAGGGAGCGGGTTTGACCCGCTACGATATCATAGCACGTTTCTGTGATTTTGTAAGGGGAAAACTCAATAAAAAAGCGTCTCCCGAATCGGGAGACGCGTAGATTTTGTCGGTTATCCGATAAAGCCGGGGATGAACAGCGGGCCATAGACGATGAACAGGAAGACCACGACCAGGCCCAGCAGATAGGGCACGACGGCCTTCGAGATTTTTGTCAGCGGCAGATTGGTGATGCCGGAGGCGACGAACAGGTTGATGGCGACCGGCGGGGTGATCATGCCGATGGCGATGCCCACGACGAACAGGATGCCGAAGTGCAGCGTGGAGATGCCCAGCGCGCGCACCAGCGGCAGGAAGACCGGCGTGAGGATGATGATCGCCGAGGAGGTCTCCATGAACACGCCGGCGATCAGGATGATCAGGGAGATCAGGAAGAGGATGACGTACTTGTTGGAGGAGATGCTCAGCACGGCGGCGGAGATGGTCTCCGGGATCTTCCAGTTGGCCAGCGCCCAGCCGAACGGGCCGGAGCAGGCGATGATGATCATGATGACGGCGCTGGTCTTCGCGGAGCCGAGCATGGTGCTGTACAGCTTCTTGGGGGTCATGTCCTTGTAGACGAAGGTGGACACGATCAGCGCGTAGATGACGGCGACGGCTGCGGCCTCGGAGGGCGTGAAGTAGCCGGAGAAGATGCCGCCCAGGATGATCGCCGGCATCAGAATGCCCGGGATGGCCTTGAGGAAGGTGCGCCCCACGTTCTTCAGGTTGAACGACGCGCCCTTGGGGTAGTTGTTCTTGTAGGCCTGGAAGAGGGCGATGGCGATGAGCACCGCGCCCATGATGAAGCCCGGCAGGAAGCCGGCCTGGAAGAGCTTGTTGACGCTCTCCTCGGCGATGACGGCATAGAGCACCATCGGGACGGACGGCGGGATGACGACGCCGATCGTGCCGGCGGCCGCGACGAGCGCCGCAGCGGAGTCCTCCTTGTAGCCGCGCTTCTTGAGCTCGGGCACCAGCGTTGCGCCGACGGCTGCGGTGGTCGCCGCGCCGGAGCCGGAGATGGCCGCAAAGAACATGCCGGCCAGCACGGATACCACGGACAGACCGCCCTTGATCATGCCCAGCAGGGACTCGCAGAACTCGACGAGCACCTTCGAAATCTTGCCGCCGGCGAGCAGGTCGCCCGCGAAGATGAAGAACGGCACGGCGATCAGGGAGAAGGAGTCGCAGCTGGCGAACATGCGCTGCGCGACGATCATCATCTTCGCGTCGCCGTAGCCGGCGAACATGGTGGCCGCTGCAGCGGAGCAGATCGAGAAGCCGACCGGCACGCCGACGAGCAGCAGCAGGATGAACACGCCAAAGAGAATCAGTGCCATTAGCCTTTAACCTCCTTCGTCGCTTCCTCAAGCCCCATGAGCAGGGCGTGAACCATCATGATCGCCATGCTGATGGGGATGCACAGGTAGATGTACTTCATCTTGATGGGCATGGCGGTGGCGGTCTTGTTCAGCTTCATGCAGTAGCGGCTGGAGTAGTAGAGCAGCACGGTGAAGAGCACGAAGCACACGGCATGCACCAGCACGCGCATGACCTTGCCCATCCTGGGCGGAACCAGGTCCTGCACGAAGGTGATGGAGATGTGGCCGCTGTGGCGATAGACCACGGATGCGCCCAGGAACGTGGACCAGATGAGCAGATAGCGCGTCACCTCGTCGGACCAGGAGAGCGCGGTGAACCAGGTGCGGCAGACGATCTGCGCGCCGGTGACGACGACCATCACGCCGAGCATGACGACGATCAGCACGGAGCAGATCCTGTCGAGCGCGTCGCTGACGGGGGTCAGGACTTTTTTGAGAGCGTTCATACCATTCCTCCGATAAAAGACGGCGCTCCGGACGGAGCGCCGCTTGATTCACTCATCAATTACTCAGCGAGCACGGCCTGAATACGCGCGATGTAGTCGGCATACTGCGGATAGGCCTCGTAAACCGGCTGCACGGCGGCGCGGAAGGAATCGACGTCCGGATTCTCGACGATCTCCATGCCGTTGTCCTTCAGAGCCTGAATCTGGCCGGCCTCCTGCTCGGCCACCCAGGCGCGCTCATACTCGGCGGCCTCCTGCGCGGACTGCACGAAGATCTCCTGCGTGGCCTCGTCCAGGCCATTGAACACGTCGAGGCTCATGGTGATGATCGCAGTGGCGTAGGAGTGACGGTCGAAGGTGACGTACTTCTGGCCGTAGTCCCACAGGCCGTAGGAGTACATGACGTTGACCGGGTTCTCCTGGCCCTCGATGGTGCCCTGCTGCATGGCGGTCAGCGCCTCGGCCCAGGCCATCGGCACGGCGTTGACGTCCAGCGCCTTGAAGGTGGCGGTGTAGACCTCGTTCTCCATGACGCGCAGCTTCAGGCCCGCCAGATCCGCGGCGCTGGCGACCGGGCGAACGGAGTTGGTCACGTTGCGGAAGCCGCGCTCGGCGTACGCCAGGCCCTTGAGGCCGGCCTCCTCGAGGGTGCCCAGCAGCTCTTTGCCGATCTCGCCGTCGAGAATCTCATAGGCCTCCTCGTTGGTGGCAAACAGGTACGGCATGTCCAGCACGCCCATCATCGAGGAGAAGTTGACGAACGGGCCGGAGGTGATGATGCCCATGTCGAGCATGCCCATGGTCATGGAGTCGAGCATCGTGCTCTCGTCGCCCAGGGTGCCGTTCGGGTAGATCTCAATCTTGTATTCGCCGTTCGTGCGCTCGGCCACCAGCTCGGCGAACTTCTCCGCCGCGACCTGGAAGGAGTCCTGCTCGTTGACGGTGGTGCCCAGCTGGAACACGGTCTCCGCCATGGCGGAGGCGCAGACGCACAGCGCGAGCGCCAGAACAAGGATGGTCATCAGTTTCTTCATGGTTTCTTCCTCCAATATTGCTGCAGCGTGCTTCGTCGCGCTGCAAATTTTCGGTGCGTGAACACCATTTTACACCGATTCTGCATTTTGTCAATAATTTTCAACAGCGAAGTGAAAAACGTTCATCAACAGGGGATGACAATGCATGAAATGTGCATGATCGGCGGGAAAACGGCGGAAAAAGCGCGAAAATGCACAGGCGCCGCACGTTTTTTTCCATGCGGCGCCCGGCCATTGAGGAGGGGAATTGGCACAGCTTGTGTGCGCTCCGCCCGCTTTGCCAGACGGCGGGCGGATGCGCGATCATGACGATGGCGAGTCCGCCGGCAGCTCCGGCATTCGGGTCTCAGGACGGTCCTGAGCTCCTCGGGGATTATGATGCCCGCAAAGGCGCCGCGCATGCGCCCGGCGGCGCCAAGTGCAATGGAAGTTTTTTCCGCCTTATTCCGCCATGACCACGCGCGCAAAGTCCTCCTCGGAGAGCGACGCGCCGTCCGTGGCGACGACCGCGGCGGACACGCGGTTGGCCAGCGCCAGGCTGCTGCGCAGGGACAGCCCGCGCGTCAGCCCCAGCAGCGTCGCGCCGGCGTGCGAATCCCCCGCGCCGATGGTGTCGATCACCTGCGCGGCGGGCTCGCCGACGACGCTGTAGAGCGCGCCGTCCTCCAGGCAGCGCACGCCGTCCGCGCCCAGGGTGGCGATCACGGTATTGCCGGTGCGCGCATGCAGCGCGCGCAGCGCGTCGTCCAGATTGTCAAACCCGGACATGGCCCGCGCCTCGCCGGCGTTCAGGTGCAGCATGGGGTGCAGCGCGAAGAGGCGGTCGGTCAGCTCCCTGCTGACGCGCACGCCGCGCGGGCCGGGCGCGTAGAGCAGTGTGCCGATGGGCGCGCGCTCCAGCCAGGAGACGAGCTGAGCGCCGGTGCGCTCCTCGACCTCCAGGCCGCAGACGTAGCCGTAGTCAAACGTCCTGCCCGCATACGGCGCCATCCACGCGGGATCGAACGTGTACTCCGCGCCGTGGATGGAGCAGAAGGTGCGCTCGCCGGTCTTCTCCACGAAGCAGTAGCAGCATCCGTTCTGCGCCTGCGGCAGATCGACCATGGACGCGAAGGGCAGCTGGGCGAGCCTTTCGCGCACGAACGGGCCGAAGACGCCCCGGCGGCCGACCGGCGTGACGAACGTCAGGTCCGCGCCCGCGCGGCCGAGGATGTTGGCGACGTTGTAGGCGCAGCCGCCGATGGCGAAGCGCTGGGATTCGGGGTGGAGGTTCTCCTCCGTTTTGGGCAGGTGGTCCACGCGGATGATGACGTCCACGCAGGTGGAGCCGATGACGAGCACATTCTTCATATTGTATTCCTCACAGGATGATTGTCCGTTTCAGTATACCCCGCTTGAACGCGCACGTCAATTATGCTATCATCAGGTCATCCATTGGAATTGACAGGCGACGGGAGATGAAGGGTTATGAACCGGGCAGAAGAGATCATTGCGCGCAGCGAGACGCTTGCGCCGTGGCTGACGGAGATCAGGCGCAGCATCCACCGCTTTCCGGAGACGGGATGGCTGGAGATGCGCACCAGCGCGCTGATCGCCAAAGAACTGACGGACATGGGCTTTGAGGTGATCACGGGCCGGGCGGCCTGCGCCGAGGCGGCGCGCATGGGCGTGCCGGACGGGCAGACGACGCGGGCGCACCTTGCGCGCGTGCTCGCCTACGGCTGCGAGGAGGCGTACCTGACCGAGGACATGCGCGAGGGCTTCACCGGCGTGGTGGGCGTGCTGCGGTGCGGCGAAGGCCCGACGGTCGGCATGCGCTTTGACATCGACGCGCTGGGCATGCAGGAGTGCGCGGACGACGCGCACCGGCCGGCGCGCGAGGGCTTTGCCAGCGTGAACCACGGCATGATGCACGCCTGCGGCCACGACGCGCATGCGGCGATCGGCCTGGGCGTCGCGAAGGTGCTCTCCGGGATGAAGGACCAGCTGCACGGCACGGTCAAGCTGCTGTTCCAGCCGGGCGAGGAGGGCGCGCGCGGCGCGAAGGCGATGGTGGCGGCGGGCCACCTCGACGACGTGGACGTGTTCATCGGCTCGCACGTCGCGCCGACGGAGAGCCTCGACGACGGCGACGTGACCCCGGGCACCTACGGCTCGCTGGCGACGACGAAGTACGACGTCACCTTCAGGGGCCTGGCGGCGCACGCGGGCGGCTTCCCGGAGAAGGGCAGGAACGCGCTGCTGGCGGCGGCCTCCGCCGTGCTGGCGCTGCACGCGATTCCGCGCCACAGCGCGGGCGAGAGCCGCATCAACGTCGGCACGCTGCGCGCGGGCACGGGCCGCAACGTCATCCCGGACGAGGCGGTGATGCAGGTGGAGGTGCGCGGCGAGACGACGGAGATCAACAGCTTCATGGCGGCCTCCGCCGAGGACGTGTGCCGCGGCGCGGCGGTCATGTACGGCTGCAGCGTGGAGATGAAGAAGATGGGCGAGGCCGAGGGGCAGCACAGCGACGGGGCGCTGCTTGCGCGCATCGGGGACGTGGTGCGCCGCGATCTGCCGCACCTGACGGTCAGCAGCGTGGAGAACGCCAAGAACTGGGGCAGCGAGGACATCTCCGTGATGATGAACCGCGTGCAGGAGCACGGCGGCCTGGCGACGTACATGCGCGTGATGACCCCGATGGCCAGCGCGCAGCACACGGTGAAATTCGACCTGGACGAGCGCGTGCTGGTCACGGGCGTTCAGGTGTTCTGCGCCGCGGCGATGGATTTTCTGGGGTGAGCGGATGAATACGCTGTTTGAACACGCGTGGATCCTGACGATGGACGACGCGTTTACCGAGCACAGGGACGGCTGGCTGCTGGTCAGCGGCGGCACGATCGAGGCGCTGGGCGGCGGCGCGTATGCGGGCCAGTCGAAAATCGACGAGCGCATCGACTGCCGCGGCGGCATCCTGCTGCCGGGCTTTGTGAACACGCACTGCCACGCGTCCATGGTGCCCTTCCGCACGATGGGCGACGACTGCCCGGACCGCCTGCGCCGCTTCCTGTTCCCGCTGGAGAACGAGGCGATGACCCCGGAGCTGGTGTATCTGGGCGCGAAGTACGGCGTCGCGGAGATGCTGCTCGCCGGCGTGACGACGTTCGTGGACATGTACTACTTCGAGGATGAGGTCGCGCGCGTGTGTCTTCAGACGGGCATGCGCGGGTATCTGGGCGAAACGATCATCGGCCAGACGACCTGCGACAGCCCGGATGCGCCCTACGGCGGCTTCGCTCTTGCAGAGGAGATGTTTGCGCGATACAGGGGCTGCGATCTCGTGCGCCCGATCGTCGCGCCGCACGGCACGACCACGCTTCATGCGGACGCGCTGCGCCGCTGCCACGAGATGGCGCTGCGCCATGACGCGCTGATGACGCTGCATGTCAGCGAGATGGACTACGAGATGAAGCATTTCGCCGGGCTGGGCATGACGCCGATGCAGTTTATGGACAGCATCGGCGCGGCGGACGAGCACCTGCTGGCGGCGCACTGCATCCACCTGACGGCGGAGGACGTCGCGCTGATGGCGCGGCGGGGCGTGCGCGCGGCGCACTGCATCGGCAGCAACACCAAGGCGGGCAAGGGCGTCGCGCCGGTGAAGCAGCTGCGCGAGGCGGGCGTGGCGGTGGGCCTGGGCACGGACGGCCCGTCCTCCGGCAACACGCTGAGCATGTTCGACCAGATGCGCCTGTTCGCCGTCTGCCACAAGACGGCCAACCGCGACCGCAGCCTGTTCCCGGCCCGGGAGATCGTGGCGCTGGCCACGCGCGGCGGCGCGCAGGCGCTGGGCGCGCAGGAGGAATTCGGGCAGCTGAAGCCAGGCATGCGCGCGGACCTTGCGCTGGTGGAGACGGGCAGCGTGAACATGTTCCCGGTGTACAACCCGTATTCCGCGCTGGTGTACAGCGCGAACGCCTCCAACGTGGAGGCCGTGATGGCCGGCGGCGTGCTGCGGGTGCGGGACAAGCGGCTCACGCAGATCGACCTGCCCGCGCTCAGGGCGCAGCTCGCAGGCGCGATGCGGGCGTTTACAGCGAGCGCGGCGCGCTACGCGGACATCATCTGAGGCGGCGCACAGCGCGCGGGAGCGCCGGGGGATGACAGGGAGTCTTGCACGGAATTGTAAACATTTGTGGGAATCTGTCGAAAATGTTTGGACGAAACGCGGAGACGAAATGTGAAATGCCGACAAAATAACTATAAAAATCGTGAGTTTATTGTTGACAAATGAGGAGCGCAGACCTATAATATCTATAAGTTTTGAAATGGTCATGCGCTTTCGCACAGATCAAATGCCTTCAACTCCCCGGAATGGGAGTAAAAAATAAAAGGAGGTTTTCCCACTATGAAGAAGATCTTGGTTATCGCGCTGGCTCTGGTCATGATCCTGGGCTGCACCGCCGTGGCGGAAGGCAACAAGATCGGCTACACCTGCATGGACGGCACCAACCCGTTCTTCGTGACCCTCGAGGCCGCGATCCGCGAGGTCGTTGAGGCCAACGGCGACGAGCTGATCTCCCTGGACCCCCAGAACAGCAATGAGAAGCAGATCTCCCAGATCGAGGACCTGATCTCTCAGGGCATCGTCGCGATGTTCGTCAACCCGGTTGACCGCGACGGCATCATCGCGGGCCTTGACAAGCTGAAGGAAGCGAACATCCCGATGTTCGGCTTCGACACCGAGGTGGCCGACATGTCTTACCTCGTGTCCTATGCGGGCTCCGATAACTACAACGCCGGCTTCGTCTGTGGCGAGGATCTCGTGGCCAAGTGCCCCGAGGGCGGCCCGATCATCGTCCTGGACAGCCCGACCATGCAGTCCGTCGTGGACCGCACCGACGGCTTCCTGGCCGCGATCGAGGGCAAGGGCTTTACCGTCGTCTCTCAGATTGACTGCATGGGCAACCAGGAGCAGGGCAACCTGAACGGCACCGACGCGCTGACCGCGCATCCGGACGCTGTGGCCATCTTCGGCGGCAACGACCCGACGGCTCTGGGCGCTTACGCGGCGGCTGAGGCGGCCGGCTCCAAGGCGCTGATCTACGGCGTTGACGGCTCCCCGGACATCAAGGCCCTGATCGCTGAGGGCAAGGTCACCGGCACCGGCGCGCAGTCCCCGATGTCCATCGGCAAGACCATCGCCGAGGTGTACTACAAGGTTCAGGCTGGCGAGACCGTCGAGGCCCGCTATCCGATCGCGACCTTCATGATCAACGCTGACAACGTCGCCGAGTTCGGCACCGACGGCTGGCAGTAATCAAACGGAATAATCACTCTGGCTGCTGATTCAGCCTAGCGCAATTCTCCGAATGCCGGCGTTTCTCCGGAAGCGCCGGCATTTGAGCAATTATGAGGCGGCTTTGTTCCTTCAGGGCAAAGCCCCTTTTCTGGGCTTAGGGGAAATTGCACCCCAAATCGTGCAACGAGCACCGAACGACTTGATTTTGTCAGGCTGTTCGGAGGCGGGAGCGGGTACAGCCCGCTGTCTAGGCGTATGGGAAATTGCGCTCAATATCGTGCAACGAGCACCGAACGACTTCGTTTTGATAGGTTGTTCGGAGGCGGGAGCGGGCACAGCCCGCCGCCAAACCGCATGGGGAATTGTGCTAAATATCGTGCAACGAGCACCGAACGACTTGATTTTGTCAGGCTGTTCGGAGGTGGGAGCGGGCACTGCCCGCTGCCTGGTTCCACAAAGAAGAAACGGTGGTGAAACTCAGTGAGCGAAAACCTGCTCGAAATGAAAAACATCTGCAAATCATTTCCGGGCGTGAAGGCGCTGCAGAATGTGGATTTCCAGCTCAAGCCGGGTGAAATCCACGCGCTGCTGGGAGAAAACGGCGCCGGCAAATCCACGCTGATCAAGGTGCTTGGCGGCATCTATCATCCGGAGGAGGGGCAGATCTTTATCGACGGCAAGGAGGTTGCCATCACGGACGTCAACTCCGCCCGCGACAACGGCATCTCCATCATTCACCAGGAGCTGGTGCTGGTGCCGTACATGACCGTCGCGGAGAACATCTTCCTGGGCCGCGAGCCCAAGGGAAAGTTCGGCGTGGACTTTGCGCTCATGCGCAGGCGCGCCCAGGAGATGCTGAATCAGTTTGACCTGGGCATCGACGCGGATACGCTGGTGGCCAACCTGAGCATCGCGCAGCAGCAGATGGTGGAAATCGTCAAGGCGATCTCCTTCAACTGCCGCATCCTGGTCATGGACGAGCCCACCTCCTCCATTTCGGACAAGGAGATCAGCGCGCTGTTTGAGATCATGCGCAATCTGGCCCGCCAGAATGTCGGCATCATCTACATCTCCCACAAGATGAGCGAGCTGAACGAGGTCTGCGACCGCGTGACCGTCTTGCGCGATGGAACCTATGTGGGCACCCGTGAAGTCGCCACCACGCCCAAGGACGACCTCATCGCCATGATGGTCGGCCGCGAGCTGGATCAGTACTACACCCGGGATCATGTGAAGTCCGACGAAGTGGTGCTCAAGTGCGTCGATATCGACGACGGCAAAAAGAAGCACAAGCGTGTGGACCACGTCAGCTTTGAGATTCGCAAGGGTGAAATCGTCGGCTTTGCCGGCCTCGTCGGCGCGGGCCGCAGCGAGACCATGCAGTGCATCTTCGGCTTGACCCCCGGCTCCACGGGCGAGATCTTCATCGACGGGCAGAAGGTTCATATCCACAGCGCCGTGGACGCCATGAAGCACGGCATCGCCATGGTGCCTGAAAACCGCAAGGTGGAGGGCCTGTACCATCAGCAGAGCGTGCGCTTCAACTCGACCATCGAGGTGCTCGAGCAGTTCATCAGCAAGCTGCGCGTGAACGAAAAGCGCGAGGCGGAGATCACGCAGGAGTTCATCGACAAGATGAGCACCAAGACCCCCAGCCTTGAGCAGACCGTGACCAACCTCTCCGGCGGCAACCAGCAGAAGGTCATGATCGGCCGCTGGCTGGCCACGGCGCCGAAGATTCTGATTCTGGATGAGCCTACCCGCGGCGTGGACGTCGGTGCGAAGGCGGAAATCTACGAGATCATGAACGAGCTGACCAAGCAGGGCGTGTCCATCATCATGATCTCCTCCGAGCTGCCCGAAATCATCAACATGAGCGACCGCGTTTACGTCATGTATGATGGCAGGCTGACCGGCTGCATCAGCTACGACGAGGATCTCAGCCAGGAGGCCATCATGAAGCTCGCCACGCAAGAATCGGCAGGAGGGAAAACCGTATGAAAGCAGTGAAGCGTTACGTTAAGGACAATCTGGGCATTCTGATTGCGCTGGCCGCCATGATCCTGTTCCTGTGCATCTGGCCCGCCACCTCGAAGACCTTCCCCACCAAGACCAACCTGTTCAACCTGCTGCGCCAGAGCTCTACGAACCTGATGCTGGCCTGCGGCATGACCATGGTCATCATCCTGGGCGGCATTGACCTGTCCGTCGGCTCCATCATCGCCATGTCCGGCTGCTTCGCTGCGGGCGCGGTCGTCTGGGGCGGCATGCCCGAGATCGTCGGCCTGACGATCGGCGTTCTGTCCGGCCTGGTGTTCGGCCTGTTCAACGGCGCGGTGATCGCCTGGACCAACATCCCGCCGTTCATCGTCACCCTGGCGTCCATGAACCTGGCCAAGGGCATTGCCTACGTCTTCTCCGGCGGCAAGCCCATCCGCTGCATGACCGACGCCTGGAAGTTCCTGGGCGCGGGCTATGTGCTCGGCATTCCCACGCCGGTGTGGACGATGTTCATCGTGTTCTTCCTCTGCGTGATCTTCCTGAACCGCACGCGCATCGGCCGCCACATCTACGCGGTCGGCGGCAACAGCACGGCGGCGAAGTTCTCCGGCATCAGCACCGCGAAGGTCAAGTTCACCGTCTTCGCCATCAGCGGCACGCTGGCCGGCCTGGCGGGCGTGACCATCGCCTCCCGTCTGTATTCCGGCACCTGTACCTCCGGCAACGCGGCTGAGATGGACGCCATCGCGGCGGTCGTCATCGGCGGCACCTCCATGTCCGGCGGCTCCGGCAAGCTGGGCGGCACGCTGATCGGCGCGCTGATCATCGGCATCCTGAACAACGGCCTCAACCTGATGGGCGTCAACTCCGACTGGCAGTACATCATCAAGGGCATCGTCATTCTGGGCGCCGTGTACGTCGACTTCCTGCGCACGCAGAAGAAGACGAAGTAAGCGCGGTCCGTCCGGCATCAGCAAAAAAGCAGAATGATCCCGGCGCCGGGAGACGTGAAAGCGTCCCGGCGCCGGTTTTGTCATGGCCTGAGCGCGTGGAGGAGTCTGCTGGAAAGCGTTTCTGCTTGGTTGACGTTGGCACACGGATATGCTAAAATATATTGTATTTCTAATGAATGATCTTGTGTGGAAGGGAATGAGCCGCCGGTGAGCCGCACCAAGAACCACGTCTGGCTGCTTCTGATTCTGCCGGGCACGCTGTTTGTGACCCTGTTTATGCTGGTTCCGCTGTTCTCGCTTTGTCTGACCTCGTTTTTCCCGGACCAGTCCTTTTCGCTTTCCTCCTATTTCAAGCTGTTTGGGGATGCGTATTTCCAGCAGACGTTCATGCGCTCCATCCGCCTGAGCCTGCTGTCCACATTGGTGTGCGCGCTGCTGGGCTATCCCACCGCGTATTACATCAGCAAGTATTCCCGCCACAAGGGCATGATGATGGCATTTGCGGTGTTCCCGATGTTCACCAGCCCGGTCGTGCGCTCCTTCTCCTGGATGGTCATCCTGGGCAAGCGCGGCATCGTCAACAACTTCCTGGTGTGGAGCGGCCTGTTTGCCAAGCCGCAGGATCTGCTGTACAACGAGTTCTCCATGACGGTGGGCTTCGTGCAGCTGTTCCTGCCGCAGATGATCCTCTCGCTCATCGGCGTGATGGACAACATCCCGGACGATCTGACGCTGGCCGCCGGCAACCTGGGCGCCACGAAGCTCGGCTCGTTCTTCCACGTCGTGTTCCCGCTGAGCGTCTCCGGCCTGGTGACCGGCAGCGTGCTCGTATTCACCGGCTGCATGACGGCGTACACCACGCCGCAGCTGCTGGGCGGCACGGATACCCGCGTGCTCTCCACGATGGTCTATCAGTACGCGATGAGCCTGAGAGACTGGACGCAGGCCTCGGTCGTCGCGGTCGTGATGATCGTGGCCACGATGGTCATCTCCAGCCTGTTCAATTCCGTCAGCCGCAAGATCAACCCGATGGCGTAAGGAGGACAAACAAGTGGCACTGCTCGAACTGAAAAACATCACCGCCGGTTACGACCAGAACATCATCCTGAGGGATTTTGATCTGAGCGTGGAAAAGGGCGAGTTTGTCTCCCTGCTGGGCTCCTCCGGCTGCGGCAAGACCACCTGCCTGCGCATGATCGCCGGCTTCTCCGAGCCGATGGCGGGCCAGATCATCTTTGGCGGCCAGGACTACACGAAGGTGCCGCTGCACAAGCGCAACTTCGGCTTCGTGTTTCAGAGCTACGCGCTCTTCCCGCACATGACCGTGTTTGACAACGTGGCCTTCGGCCTCAAGATGCGCAAAATGGACAAGGCGTCCATCCGCCGCGAGGTTCTGCACATGCTGGAGGTCGTCGATCTGAAGGGCTTTGAGGGCCGCTATCCGCGCGAGATGTCCGGCGGCCAGCGTCAGCGCGTGGCGCTTGCGCGCGCCCTGGTCATCAAGCCGGATCTGCTGATGTTTGACGAGCCGCTCTCCAACCTCGACGCGAAGCTGCGCGTCAAGATGCGCGTGGAGATCCGCCGCCTGCAGCAGGAGCTGGGCTTCACCGCCATCTACGTCACGCACGACCAGGAGGAGTGCTTCGCCATCTCCGACAAGGTCGCCATCATGAACAAGGGCGTCATCGAGCAGATGGACACCCCGAGCGAGATCTACAACCGGCCGAAGACCGAGTTCATCGCCCGGTTCGTCGGCTTTGAGAACTTCATCGACCTCACGCGCATGGGCAGCTGCGAATTCAAGGCGGAAAACGGCGCGCGGATCGTGACGGCGGTTGACCACGAGGGCTCGTGCAAGGGCTGCATCCGTCCGGGCGACGTGACCGTGCACGCCGCGGGCGCGGAGGTGCCCAACGCCCTCTCGGGCCGGGTGCTGGTGTCCACGTTCCTGGGCCAGCGCAACCAGCTCAACGTGCAGACGGACGTGGGCGAGTTCGTCGTGAGCACGGATCAGAATCAGGTTTTCCCCGTGGGCGAGGCGGTCACGCTCTCGCTGGCGGCAAACAAAATCATTCTCATCGATTGATCCACCGAGGAGGAAAAGACAATGAAGAAGCTCATTTCCCTGATCGTGGCGCTCGTGCTGGTGCTGAGCCTGTCCTGCGCCGTGGCTGAGGCGAAGCCCTACGAGGGCCAGACCCTGACCATTTCCACCTTCAGCTTCAACGCGGAGCTGCTGCAGAAGAACATCTATGATCCGTTCATGGAGCTGACCGGCTGCACCATCGTGGCAGACGGCGCGAGCAACGCCCAGCGCGTGACCAAGATCGTCGAGTCCCCGGAGGACTATGACGTGGTCATCATCGGCGACATGTTCGTCAAGCAGCTGATGGCCGAGGGCGTCATCGACACCATCGACGCCAGCAAGCTGACCAACCTGAGCAGCATCTACGAGTGCGGCCGCGCCCCGATGGGCGAGGACTACGGCCCGGCCTACACCTTCAACCGCCTGGGCATCGTCTATGACAGCGCCTACTGCGACGTGGAGATCAAGTCCTTTGCCGATCTGTGGAACCCGGAGCTGGAGGACAGCATCGCGATTCCGGACATGACCGCCACCACCGGCCCGCTGTTCTACTTCGCCACCGCCGAGACCTTCGGCTACACCCCGGGCGTGGACGACGAGGCGATCTTCGCCAAGCTCGCCGAGCTCAAGCCGAACGTCGTGAACACCTATACCTCCGCCAACAACACCATCACCATGCTCAACCAGGGCGAGATCTCCGTGGCCGTGCTGCTGGATTACAGCTACACCACCGCGAAGAACGCGAACCCGGATTACGTCTGGGTCGATCCGGTTGAGGGCTCCTTCGCGGGCTACAACATGCTCAACATCATCAAGGGCACCGAGGTCAAGGACCTGGCGACGGCGTTCATCGACTACTATCTGAGCTACGACGTGCAGCTGGCCGAGGCCCTGGACGGCGTGGACAGCCCGGTCCGCACCGACATCGTGCTCGAGCCGGAGCAGTCCGCCAACTTCACCTACGGCGAGGAGATGGTCAATAGCCTCAAGCTGGTGGACTGGGACGTCATCGTGGAGAACCAGGCCAAGTGGATCGAGATGTGGAATTCCACGTTCTCCGTGAAGTGAGTGACGATAGGGCTGCCGCCCTATGACCTGCCTGAGGGACATATGTCCCTCAGACTCCCTTCTTCGCTTCGCGGCTGCAGATGCAGGTATGCGAATCGATGAAAATCTGATGTTGGAGCGATTCTATGAGAAAGAAGAACGGAGCGCTGATGCTCATCACGGTTCTGGTCTATATCTTCCTGATCGGCCCGCTGCTGGTCATCGCCGCGGCTTCTTTCAGCGAGACGAAGGCGCTCAAGTTCCCGGGAGAGGGCTTCACCCTCGAATGGTACAGGAAGGTGCTGACGATGAGCTCGTTCATCTCGGCGGCCAAGCTGAGCATCGTCATCGCCCTGGCGGCGACGGCGATCGCGCTGCTGCTGGGCCTGCCGGCGGCGTACGCGCTCAACCGCTTCAAGTTCAGGGGCAAGGAAGCGATCAAGACGCTGTTCCTCTCCCCGGTGCTCATCCCGTGCATCGTGCTGGGCTTCATCATGCTGCGCTATGTCGTCAATCTGTATGATCTGGAGGTCATCCCCAGCCTGCTGATCGGCCATACGCTGCTGTCGATTCCGTACGTCATGCGCGTGGTCACCTCCTCGCTGGCGAATTTTGACTTCGCGGTCGAGGAGGCGGCGTGCAGCCTGGGCGCGACGAGGCTGTACACGTTCTTTCGGATCGTGCTGCCCAACATCAAGTCCGGCATCGCGTCCGCGTGCATCATGTCCGTGATCAACTCGTTCAACAACGTGTCGCTCTCGGCGTTCCTCACGGGCCCGGGCGTGAACATGCTGCCCATCGAGATCATGAGCTACGTCGAGTATCACTTTGATCCGACGATCGCCGCGCTGGCGACTATCCTGATGGCCGCGACCCTCGGCGTGATGCTGCTGATTGAAAAGACCCTCGGCCTGCAGAGCGTCGTGTGACTTCAGGCAGGAATCGGGGGCAACGCGTCGAATCCGTACATAAGCTAAGGCTGCCTGCGTTTATGCGCAGGCGCCTGTTTTTATATCTCTGGAAGGTTGCTTTTCCTAACAGGAAGGAAGTGCGTGTATGCTGGAAAACTGGATCGAACGCAGCGTCGGCGGCGACGTGCGCGAGGAACGCGTGCGCCTGCAGTACGGCCGGGCAGCGAGCATCGTGGGCGTGGGCGCGAACGCGCTGCTCTTTGCGATGAAGCTGCTGGTGGGCACGCTCAGCGGCTCGGTGGCCATCACGGCGGACGCGGTCAACAACCTCTCCGACGCGTCCTCGAGCGTCGTGAGCCTGCTGGGCTTCAAGCTCGCGGATAAGCCGGCGGACGAGGACCACCCCTACGGCCACGGGCGCTACGAGTACCTCTCCGGCCTGATGGTGGCGGTGATGATCCTGGTCATCGGCGTGGAGCTGATGAAGAGCAGCGTGGAGAAGATCCTCCATCCCGAGCAGGTCGCGGTGAGCTGGGCGCTGGTCGCCGTGCTCGTCGGCTCGATTCTGGTGAAGGTGTGGCTCGCGAGGTTCAACCGGCACATCGGCAGGAAGATCGGGTCGCAGACGCTGACGGCGACGGCGGACGACAGCCGCAACGACGTGATCGCCACGACCGCCGTGCTGGTCTCCACCGTCATCGGCCACTTCACCGGCCTGATGCTCGACGGCTGGATGGGCGCGGGCGTGGCGGCGTTCATCCTGGTCAGCGGCTTTGGCCTGGTGAAGGAGACGATCGATCCGATGCTGGGCATGCCGCCCTCGCGCGAGCAGGTGGAGGCGATCCGCAGGAAGCTGATGAGCTATCCCGGCGTGCTGGGAACGCACGATCTGATGGTGCACGACTACGGCCCGGGCAGGCAGTTCGCCAGCGTGCATCTGGAGATGGACGCGGCGCTCGATCCGCTGGTCAGCCACGACATGATCGACAGCATCGAGCGGGACTTTCTTGCGCAGGAGCAGCTGCACCTGGTCATCCATTACGACCCCGTGACGCTCGACGACCCGCGCGTGAGCGAGCTGCGCGCGCTGGCGCAGCGGGCAGCGGAGGAGATTCATCCGCGCATGTCCATCCACGATCTGCGCATCGTGCGCGGCAGCAGGCAGACCAAGGTCGTCTTTGATTGCGTGGTGCCGTATGACCTGGCCGTCAGCGGGCGGGAGATCCGAAAGCGGATCGATCAGGCCGTGCGCGAGAAGCATCCGGAATGCTTTTGCGTGATCACCCTGGAGCACGGCTTTGTCCACGAATAGGAAATGGCGCCTGGATCGCGCAGCGGGCACAGCCCGCCGCCTTGCCTCGCGGAGAGGCTTGTGCTATAATCATACCATGCAAACGGCCCAATATGGCGGGAGATGACATCACATGAAGGAGAAGCTTCACGAGCGCCTGCAGATGCGCGCGCTGACCACGGACGACACGGCGCAGTACAACGCGCTGCTTCGCTACGCCTTTCAGGTGACGGACAGCGAGCTGGCCTCGCTGGGCTGGAACCAGAAGGAGATGGAGCGCAGCAAAAAGCCGGTGCTCAAGAAGACGGAGTCCTACGGCTGGTTCGACGGGGAGAAGCTGGCCTCGCAGATCAGCATCTATCCCATGCAGGTGAACATCTTTGGCCAGATGTACAAGATGGGCGGCGTCACCGGCGTGGCGACCTACCCGGAATACATGAACCTGGGCCTGATGAGCAGCCTCATCAAGAAGGCGCTGAACAGCATGCGCGAGAACCGGCAGTGCGTGTCGATGCTCGTGCCGTACATGATCCCCTATTACCGCAAAAAGGGCTGGGAGATCGTCACGGACAAGATGACCTACACCATCAAGGACACGCAGCTGCCCAAGCGGCGCGAGGTGTCCGGCATGGTGGAGCGCGTCGGCATCGACAGCGAGGACCTGCGCACCGTGCACAACGCGTTCACGCGCATGCGCCACGGCGCGCTCAAGCGCAACGAGCTGGAGTGGGAGGAATACTGGCGCTGGGAGGCGGACGACGTGCTCGT
>JBJEUH010000093.1:0-4447 GCA_051883735.1 Candidatus Ventricola sp. | reverse complement strand
TGTGCGGGTGTAGCTCAATGGTAGAGCTCCAGCCTTCCAAGCTGGCTACGTGGGTCCGATTCCCATCACCCGCTCCATCGTATGCACCATTAGCTCAGTTGGTAGAGCACCTGACTCTTAATCAGGGTGTCCCGGGTTCGAGCCCCTGATGGTGCACCACAAAGACGTCTGACTTGTTTTTCAGGTCAGGCGTTTTTTGTTGAATCGGGAATTGCAAAAGAAACTATACAACAAGCACCGGGGAGCAATGACGGTGTGAAGTATATCGGAAGCGGGAGCGGGCATGGCCCGCTTTTTGTCTGCCCGGAAAGTTGATGACAAGGGGTTTTCCTGCAGGGCCAGACAGCTTGTCCTGCCGGTGATTGCAGGGAACTCCTTTTTGTGCCTGTGTCAGAATGGAATTGCATTGTTTTCCATGCAATGTAATCATGAAACGGGAAAGAAACGGGGAGCCAGCTGCGTCTTATACATGGTCGACAGAGCAGCGGAGGATCAGCTCTATGAGGACATGCGACTGACGTCCTACGGGGGGAGGCTGGCGGCTGGGCAGAGATGACCATGGGGAAGAGCGGGACGCTGACGCTTCCATGCGTCCGCGTGGACTGCGCGCAGCGGCTGATCATCAGGGAATAAGCGGCGTGCGGTGCATTTAGCGCATCATAAAACTGCCCCGGGGTTGGGGCAGTTTTTCGCTCGGGCACATGTGCTTTCCGCCTGACGAAGGACGGCACGTCACTTGTCCGAGGTGACCATGGACAGGTCGTTCATGTCCAGCATGACGACGTTTTCCACGGGCGCCTGCTCCGGATTCTGGAACAGACGCTTGCGGTATTCGTTGGGCGTGATGCTGTATGTCTTGCGGAAGGTCTTGAGGAAGCTGCTGTAATCGGAAAAACCGCTTTCCGTGCAGGCGGCCAGAATGCTCTTGCCTTCGCCCAGCGCGTTTTTGAAGTGCTGGAGACGAAGGTCGGTGAGATAGCCGTGGATGCTCTCCATGGTGTATTCGCGGAACACGCGGCTGATGTGACTTCGGCTGACGTACAGGTACTCGGTCAGCTGGTTGATGGAGAACGAGGGGTCGGTGTAGTGCTGCTGGATGAACTTCTGCGCCTTGCTGACCAGGGCGGAGCTGGCGTCGGCCTCGGCCATGTTGCCCTCGCTGGAGCAGGCGCACAGGATGACCAGCAGCTCCGTCAGCTGACTGCGAAAGAGGATGTCGCGCTGATGCGGCGGCATCTGGCTGAACTTGCTGATGCGGATGAACAGGTCGCGGATGCCCCAGGTCGAGACGAAATCCGCATTGAAGACGACGGGGCACTTATCCTTGAAACAGTGCGTGAAGCCCAGGGATTCGGCGGCCTCGTTGAACCTGTCGCGGTCCACCTGGAGCAGCAGGCGCTCGCTGACCTTCTTGCCCACGTCGTAGCGCCCCATGTGGAAGACCTCGTCCGGGAAGATGATCAGCTCGCCCTTGCACACATGGTACAGGCTGCCGCTGCAGGAGTAGAGCACCTCGCCGCTGATGGGCAGGATCAGCTCGTAATAGGGATGACTGTGAACGACAGAACAGATGTTTTTCTTGTTGGTGTACCAGCCGACCACCATGCCGGCGCTGGGCAGAACCTGGCGCGCCTGATCCTGTGTGAGCAGAGAATCGACATAATGCGCGATCGTATGAACCATGCAAATCCCCTTCCTATGATATGATGAACGCGGGGGCTAAAATCATTATAACGGGGTTGAGCACAATTTGCAATGTTTATGAGACAAAAACACAAGATAACCTCGTCAAAAATCGCTATAATGACGACAGTAAAAAGAGAACGCGGTGACTTGGCACAGAAGGCTGACGAAGGGTTCTGTGCAGAATTAATAAATATTAACAGGAGATATCGCGGAAATGAAACACGGCGCCGTGTGCTACACCTGCAGGACGGAGTTTACCGAAAACGCTATTCGCCAGATGTTCAAAACGGAGTATTTTACCTATGAAAAAAAGCTCCTGGTGATGCGCTGCGCGTTTGCCGTGGTGCTCCTTGCGGTGGGCATGCTGTCCGGTCTGCCCATGCCGGCGAGGATGCTGTGCCTGCTGGTGGGCGTGTGGCTGATCGTGGCGATGGATTTTCCCAGCAAGGTCCGCGCAGAGGGTGTGATTCAGCGCCAGAACGGCGCTGTCGGACAGGTGCATTTGTCCTTCACCGATCGGGAGATTCAGGTGGAGCAGCGTCAGGTCATCCCATATGCCAAGGTGGACAGGCTCGTCGAGGACGACGGCTATTTCTACATTTTTCAAAGCAAGCAGACGGCGGTCATGGCTGCCAAGGCGGGCCTGGAGCCGGCCGATCCCGACGCGTTCCGCGCGTTTATCGAGGGAAAGACGGGGAAGGAGTTCGGCAAGAATCTCAATCTCCTCTCCATGAATCTCTTTGATCTGCTGGGCGTCGCTTCCGCCAAAAAGAAGGATAACAAGAAAGACAAAAAGAAGCGGTAATTGTATTTTGTGCATGAAATGGCTGCAGGCCGTTCAGAAGTGGAACCCGCCGGTGCGATCCGGTTAACCTGCGAACCGACAAATGTCGGCAAGCGACAAGAAAAAGGAGGAACCTCACATGAAAAAGACCCTGTGCGTACTCTTTGCGGCAGTCCTGATGCTGGCTGTCCTGTCCGTCCCCGCGATGGCGGCGACCAACATGAAGCTGGCGCACAACCTGGCTGAGGACCATGCGGTGCATATCCAGCTGACGGCCTTTGCCGACGCGGTGCGCGAGAAGACCAACGGCGAAATCAATATCGAGATCGTGCCCAACGGCACGCTTGGCTCTGAAGGCGCCGTGCTGGAGCAGGTCGGCTACGGCATGGTGGAGATGACCAAGGTTTCCGCCTCCACGCTGGGCAACTTCGCTTCCGAGTGGAACGCCCTGTCCGTGCCGTATGTGTTCAACGATCAGGAGCACTACTACAACGTCATGGACGGCGAGATCGCGAAGGAGCTGTACGGCACCACTGAGGATCAGGGCTTCATCGGCCTGTTCTGGCTGGATTCCGGCGCCCGTTCCTTCTACACCGCGAACAAGGCCATCCGCACCCCGGCTGACCTCGCGGGCCTGAAGATCCGCACCATGGACTCCCAGATGGCGATCGACATGATGTCCGCCATGGGCGGTTCCGCGACGGTTATGAGCTACTCCGAGATCTACACCGGCATGCAGCAGGGCGTCATCGACGGTGCTGAGAACAACGTCACCGCCATGCGCGACCACAAGGACGTCACCAAGTACTACTGCTTTGACGCGCACACCCGCATCCCGGACATCGTCGTCATCTCTACCGACACCTGGGATTCTCTGACCGAGGAGCAGCAGGCGATCATGATGGAGTGCGCGGCCCAGGCCTCCGAGGAGTACAAGGCCCGCTGGACTGCCTTTGAAGAGGAAGTCATGGCCGCGGCCGATGGCGTCGAGTTCATCCGCGACGTGGATATCCCGGCGTTCCAGGCTGCCTGCGCGAACATCTATGAGAACCTGAAGACCAGCGATCCGACCGTCTACTCCATCGTGGAGAAGATTCAGGAAGCCGGCAAGTAATTTCCGATAAACCCGCCTGCAGCGCGGCAGCAGCCCAATTGCCGTAAGGAATTGGGCTGCTGTGCTGTCGGGCGGAGAGGGCGGGGAAGAGCGGCTCGCATTTCCGCAGCCCTCTGATCAACAGAGGAGACGATATCATGAAAAAGGTCGATAAAATCCTGGATGCCGTCATGCGCTGCCTCATGGCGATCGCCATGTTCGCGCTGCTGGCTGGCGGCACCTGGCAGATTTTCACCCGCTGGATTCTGAGAAATCCGTCCACCTTTACCGATGAGTTCCTGCGCTACGTGCTGATCTGGGCGTCCATGATCGGCTCCGCGTACTGCTTCTACAAGGACGAGCATCTCGCGCTCGACCTGGTCAAGGATCGCCTGCACGGCAAGGCGAAGGTCGTTCTGACCATCTTCATCGAAGCGATGATCCTGTTCTTCATCTGCTATGTCTTCGTCTATGGCGGCTGGCAGCTGACGATCAAGGCCAAGAAGATTTCCTCCGTGATGCACATCCCCTACAAGGTGCTCTATGCCATCGTTCCGGTTTCCGGCGTGATGGTCGTGATCGCCCGCATCCTCAAGTACATCCAGATGTTTGCTGAGAGAGGAGGAAAGCAGTAATGGTCGTTCAGTCGATTCTCGTACTTTTCGGCTCGTTCTTCATCATGCTCTTCGCCGGCGTTCCGATTTCCGCCGGCATCGGCATCGCGTCCTGCCTGACTGCGTTCTCCGCAGGCATGCCGGCCGACAAGTTTGCGTTCGTCGCGGCGCAGAAGTGCTTTGACGGCGTGGACTCCTTCTCCCTGCTGGCCCTTCCGTTCTTCTCCCTGGGCGGCAACATCATGAACAAGGGCGGCATCGCCAAGCGCC
>JBJEUH010000092.1:0-4447 GCA_051883735.1 Candidatus Ventricola sp. | reverse complement strand
CGGCTTCGCGATCCACCTGGTGCAGAAGTAAAACAGAGACGCCAACCGGGAACCGCAAGGTTCCCGGTTTTTGCGCTCAATACGATTCTCATACGGATTTCATCCCCAATTTGCTTCTGCGCGCGAAGCGAAGAAGGGGTTCGGGGACGATGTCCCCGGGCGGGGTTTGGGGCCTGCGGCCCCAACGTTTCCCATCCTCAGATGCAAAAAAACTGCCGCGCAGAGGATTCTGCGCGGCAGCATTCTGCCAAGGGAAAATAGGGGGGATTTACTCGTTGCCGCTCAGCTGACGGCCCAGCAGCATGCCGGAGATGCCGCATTCGGACAGGGAAGCGCCCGCCACGTAGACGCGCATCAGGCCGCCGGTGGCCTCGCCGACCGCATACAGGCCGGGGATGGCTTCGCCCGCCGTGTTGATGACGCGGCTGTGGTCGTCCACCTTGAGGCCGCCGCTCGTCATGACGACGCCGTTGGAGACCTGCATCACATAGTACGGCGCGGTCAGCTCGCCGTAGAAGCTGGTCCTGCCGAAGGTATCTTCCTTCTCGCCGCGCACGGCCGCGTTGTAATCCTCGATCACGGTCGTGATCGTCGCCTCGTCCATGCCATAGGCCGCAGCGATCTCCGCCGGAGTTTCATAGGCCTGCGCAAGGCCGGTCAGGATGTACATGCTGACCTTGGAAGCCAGGGCGTCGGAGAACTCCAGCGCGCTGCCGTCGAAGATCATGTAGTAGTAATCGTCGCCAACCTCCAGCTCGGCCGCAGAGATCGCGTCGCCGTGGTTGTAGGCCTCGTCCGCGATGCGCTCGCCGGTGCCGGCGCGCACGATGATGCCGCCGCAGCTGGTGATGATGTTGGTATCTGCCATGATCTGGTGGGTGACCTCAAGGGTCGCGTCGATGTGCGTGGAGTCCATGTCCACGGCGTCGGCGCCGAGGTCCATGGCCTTCTGCATCATGATGCCGTCGCTGCCCTTGATGCCGCCGAACTTGAGGGTGCGGCAGCTCTCGCCCCAGTTGGCCGCCAGCATTTCGGTGTTCTCGCCGAAGCCGCCGCTGGCCAGCACGGTGGAGGTGCCGTAGTACGCGGTCTCATTGCCCTCGCTGTCCACGGCCGCCACGCCGATGATCCTGCCCGTATCGTCGGTCAGGATGTCCGTCGCACGGGTCAGATAGCGGACGTCCACGTTGTTCTGCTCGAGCACGTCGATCATGATCTCCACGGACTTCGCGCCGGTGGGCATGATCTGATGGCCCCTGGGGATGTCGGAATTGGTGGTCGCCTTCATGTAGCCGTAGTCGAAGGTCAGGCCGTTCGCCTCAAAGAAATCGACCAGATTCTGGGAGTTGTCCGCCAGCATGCGCGCCAGCTCCGGATCGGCGTTGTCGATCGTCGCCAGGATCCAGTTGTAGAAGGTCTCCGAGTCGTCCTCGATGCCCTGCGCCGCCTGCACGCTGGTGTTGCCCAGCAGATAGGTGCCCGTCGCCGCAAGCGCGTTGCCGCCCAGGAACTCCTTCTGCTCCAGCAGGATGACGCTCAGGCCGTTCTGCACGCAGGAGAGCGCCGTGGACATGCCGGCCACGCCGCCGCCCACGATGATGACGTCCGCCTCGTGCGGGTCATCGGCATAGGTGTCATAGAACACCGGGAAGGACTTGAGCGCTTCGACGTTGCCGCCCGCCTGCTGCGCGCAGTCCTCGACGGCGCTCAGGAAGCCCAGGGAGGTGTAGGTCGCGCCGGTGACGATATCCACGCCCAGCGACTGGTCCGCGAGGATGTGGCCCGTCAGGATGTCCATCGCCGCCGTGCCGACGCCGGTGGTCTCCTGATGATCGGTCACGGTGATGGATTCGATCGCGGTCTCGGAGAACGCAGCCTCCACCGTGATCTCGCCGTTCATGCCCATCTTGGTCGAGGTATAGGTGCCCGGCGTGAAGGAAATATCCTCGCGGGCGTAGCCAGCCTTCTCAGCCGCCTTGAACTCGGTCGCGCCGGCCTGCGTCAGCGCGTCCTTGGCCGCGTCGATGACGGCCTGCGTCGTGATGGTTGCGCCCGCGACAGTATCGACGAGCGGCGTCTGGGCGTCAACGATGCTCTGAGCGAACGAGGCGCGCTGCTCGTCGTTCAGGATCTGGTTCGCATTCGCAGACTCGTCAATCACGACCTCCGTGATGGCCGCCTCGTCAACGGTCACGGAGACAGCAACCTCGCCCGAGAAGCCCGTGGCCTTGCCCGTATAGGTTCCCGGAGCGTAGGTGTTTTCGGCCCATGCCCCTGCCGCGCAGAGCGTCAGCATGCACAGCATCAGGCAAATGGCCGCCTTCCTTTGTTTCCCTTTCATTTTTTCAACCTCCTTGTGAATGGGGATTGACTTTATTATAATCATCCGCGGATGATCAAAAAAGCGACAATCCGGTCGAATCGTGTCAATCAAAGCGTTGCGGCCTTGACATTTTTATGCTATACTTTGCCGCAAGGAGGCGTTGGAACATGAATTTTGCGAGCCTTCGCTATTTTGAAATTGCAGCCAGGGAGCAGAACATTTCCACGGCTGCCGAAAAGCTGTATGTCTCCCGGCAGGCGCTTTCCAAGGCCATCAAGCGCATGGAGGAGGAGCTGGGCGCGCCGCTCATTCAGCCGACCGCCCAGGGCATCCGCCTGACGCCGGAGGGGGAGGCCGTCCATGCCGCCGCACAGCAGATTCTCGCCATCTGGGACAGGACGACGGCGGGCTTTGCCCGGACGCAGCGGGAGACCGTCCGCCTGTGCGTCGGGTTTGGCCACAACTCCTACAATCTCTGGCCGAAGGACCACATGCGCCGCTATATGGAGGAGAACCCCTCCGTGCAGCTGGAATTCCGCAGCCTGCTGCCGGATCAGCTGCTGGAGGCGCTGCGCGACGGCATCCTGGATCTGGCGGTTTCCAATGTGCATCCCAAGGACAAGGCGTTCAGCTGCACGCCGATTGTCGGCCGGCCGATGTATGCGCTGATCTGCCGGACGGACCCGCTGGCTGACAGGGACGCGATTACCCCGCAGGATCTGGATGGGCGCTATGTCCACTTCATTCCGCATGACCAGACGGGCATGACGAATTTTTCACATCTGATGGAGGTCTACGGGCTCAGCTGCAAGCCCGTCGTCAGCCCGGATTACACCATCACGACCCTGTGCAGCGAGCTGGCGTATCATCACAGCACCTTCATCACGTCCGCCATCTTCTGGAACACGAGCCAGCATCCGGATTTTCTGCTCAAGCCCTTTGAAACGGGCCTGCCGCACGCCTTTTACAACATGGACGTCAACGTGATTACCCGCCGGGAGGACGCCGGAAGGCCCGAGATTCTCCGGTATGTCGGGTATCTGAAGGACCATGTCCGGCCGGAGTTCGCCCGGGCGGAATGAGCTGAAAACAGAAAAAGCGCAGGGCATATCCCCGGATGAGGATATGCCCTGCGTCTGTCTGCGCTGTATCCGCGCTCGGTCTTTCCCGGATGGAGGCGTCATTGCGCCTGGCCTTTCCTCCCGCGCAGGAGGATCACCGCCAGCGCCGCGATGCTGGCCAGCCCCAGCGCCAGCCAGAGGCCCGGATGGCTGCTGTCGCCGGTCTGCGGGAGGTTGACCTCGGGGAAGCGCTCCCAGGTGATGGTGAACGGGCTGAGGGAGGAAACCCGGACGCACAGGCCCTGCGCCGTCAGCTCCAGACCGCCGCTCATGGAGTCGAAGTCCTCCGAGCGGCCGCCGTCCATCTCGTGCAGGATGTGGATGCGGTACGCGCCCGCGCTGCTCTGGTTCAGCCCCTCCGGGTACGGCAGGCAGAGCGTGCAGGCGGCGGGCAGCTTCACGCGGTTGCCGTCCTGATCGACCAGATAGACGTCGTAGATCGCCGTGTTCTCGCGGGTGGTGTCAACCTCCACATATTTCAGCATGACGGAGCCACCGAGCGTTGTGCCCTCCGGGAGGACGAGCGTGGGCACCTTGACCGGCGGGAGCTTGGCAAAGGCGGTGTCGCCGCTGACCACCGCGCCGTCCGGGTCGGTGAGGACGACCACCCACTTGGCCCAGTATTCCCTCTTGCCCGTCTCGGTCGTGCCGATGGCGGTCACGGGGCTGCCGGTGAGCGCTGCGTTGTCATACCAGCCCGCGAAGGTGTAGCCCGTGCGGGTCACGTCGGTGGGCAGTGTCGCGCCGACGCCGAAGGAGTAGCCGGTCACGTTGCCGGAGTTGATCGTGCCGCCGTTTGCGTTCAGCGTGACGGTAAAGTCGTCGGCTGTCCACTTCGCCCAGTATTTCCTCTCGCCCGTCTCGGTCGTGCCGATGGCGGTCACAGGGTCGCCGGTCAGCGCCTCGTTGGCATACCAGCCTGCGAATTTGTAGTTTTCTTTCTGCACGTCGGTCGGCAGCGTCGCGCCCTCGCCGTAGGTGTAGCTGTTCAGGTCGCCGGAGT
>JBJEUH010000091.1:0-4491 GCA_051883735.1 Candidatus Ventricola sp. | reverse complement strand
CGTGATCGCTGGCGCAGATCTTGCCCAGGGGCGTGGCGCACATCAGCTTGAAAAAGGCATAGCACATGCGCCGGTAGGAGGCGCTTTCGTAGTTGGCGTCGGATTTGGGCAGAATCTCGTGCCCGCCCTTTTCGATGGCCCGATACCCTTCGATGTTGGCGTCGATCAGCCGATTCAGATAAGCCCGATCCCTTTTCAGCCTGCGCAGGTCTCCGTCAGCATAATAGCAGGCCAGGGCGGCCGGGGTCACAAAGGCCGCATGGCAGAGCAGATAGTCCTCCATGTTCATCTCGTAGACCACCTTGTAGCCGGTTGCGTCAAAAATCCCGTGGATCAGCGCTTCATTGGATGGCGCATCCCTCAGCTGTCCGATGGTGATCTTTTTGAGATCGATTCCCACAATTCTGTCCGCCTCCCGGTGGCCCGCAGAAAGTGCGAAGGCAAACAGCACATTCTTCTGCGGCAGAAGCCCGGTGGTACGCCGCGCCCGGACATTGTTGCCCACGAACACGACGGTTTTGCTGCCGTTGGCGCGGAGCGAATCGAGGATGCCGTCCAGCTGCGTGCAGCGCATCACCACAAAGATCACATCGTAGATGTCCTCCGGCTTCAGTTCCGTGATGACCGGTATTCGGCTGACTGTGGTTTTGAGGCTGAATTTGTTCTTCACGATCAGCCCGTTCTGCCGGATCGTCTCCGCCCATTTCCCCCTGGCCAGCAGGGTCACATCCTTCCCAGCGCGAAAGAGGTTGCCCGCCAGATTGCCGCCCAGCACCCCCGCGCCATACACCAGAATTCTCATACCCGTTTTCCTCCTCAGACAGAACAGACACAGAACATCCCCTGCGTCCGGAAGTTAGAATTTGCTAACACACTCACGAAGAAAAAGGCCTCATTGGGAAATTCAGCCGCTTGCATCATATCACTCGGTCCTTCTCCTGTCAATCCATATGTTCCGTTTTTCGCCGGCTATTTTCTGCTCCTGTTCGATTCACTCGTCCCGGACATCGACCGCCTTTTCAGGAGATGGCCCGAAGCGGCCGAACGCTTTCGTGATCTTGTTTCTTCTGCTGTTTGAAGCATCCTGGTTTTTACGGCAAAGGGACAACCCTTTGAAAAAGCCTTGATCTCCAAGGTTTTTCGGGGTTGTCCCTGTTTTCGGTCACTTGCATGGCCTGCCTGAGCCATCCTGAGGCAGCGCCCTCATGCGCAAAGGATTTTTCGATGCTCAGGCAAACCAGACTTCTTCGCTTCGCGCTGTCATGAAGCCATTGGCCACCATGGGCGCTTACAGCATATGCACGCAGCCCTCGCGGAAGCTCAGATACGCCGTGTCGCCGACCTGATAGACCTTGCGGCCCACCGGGCAGTAATCCGCCAGCTTCACCAGCGTATCGCCGACCATCACATGGTAGTTCTGGTACGCGCCCATGAAGCAGGACAGCACCACCCTGCACGGCAGCGCGCCCTCGTCCGCCAGGATGCCTGCCTCCGGGCGCAGCACGAGCTTGCAGGTCTTGCCCACGTCAAAGCCGTCCGGATTGTCCACCGTCACGTCGTGGCCGCTGATGCGCACGGTGCACTGGCCGCCGCTTCTGCCGACCAGCTCGCCCGTCAGGAAGTTGACCTCGCCGATGAAGTCCGCGACGAATTCGCTCTTCGGATGGTGATAAATCTCCTCCGGGGAGCCCATCTGCGCGATCACGCCCTTGTTCATGATGATGATGTTGTCGGAGATCGCCATCGCCTCGGCCTGATCATGCGTGACGTACACCGCCGTGATGCCCAGCGTCTGCTGGATGCGGCGGATTTCCGTGCGCATGGACACGCGCAGCTTCGCGTCGAGGTTGGAGAGCGGCTCGTCAAACAGCAGCACGCTCGGCTCCACGACCATCGCGCGGGCCAGCGCCACGCGCTGCTGCTGGCCGCCGGAGAGCTGATTGGTCATGCGGGTCTCCATGCCGGTCAGCTCCACCAGCTCGAGAATTCTGGCGATGCGCTCGTCCATCTCCTTCTTGGGCACCTTGCGCAGCTTCAGGCCGTAGGCCACGTTGTCGTATACGTTGTAGTGCGGGAAAAGCGCGTAGCTCTGGAAGACCATCGCCGTGTCGCGCTTGTTGGGCGTGAGCGCGTTGATCGCCTCGTCGCCCAGGTAGATTTCGCCCGCATCCGGGCTTTCAAAGCCCGCGATCATGCGCAGCGTCGTCGTCTTGCCGCAGCCGGACGGGCCCAGCAGCGTCACGAAGCTGCCCGGCTCGATGCTCAGGGTCACGTCGTTGACCGCATAGAATTCCTTGCCGGTCTTCGGATCGTTGTAAATCTTGGAGATATGCTCCAGGCGAACGCCTTTTTTCTCCTTCTGCGCCATGTTAATCCTCCTTCAGGCGAACCGCCTTGCTCGTTCCGAAATGCGCAATCACCCAGTTCATCAGCACGATCGCCGCGTAGGTGATGAGTATCAGGATCGTCGCATACGCGCAGGCCACGCCGTACGCGCCCTTCTCCGCGAATTCGTTGATGCGGCAGGTGATGAGCAGGTAGCGCGGCGTCACCAGCAGGATGACCGCGCTGATGGCGGTGATGGAGCGCACAAACGTCGTCACCAGGCCGCTGAGGAACGAATCCTTGATCAGCGGCAGCGTCACGGTGGCAAACACCTTTGCGCTGCCCGCGCCCAGGTCGTACGCCGATTCCTCGATCGACTTGTCGATCTGCCGCAGCGCGGAGATGCCGCTGCGCGTGCCGACCGGCAGAGAACGCACGACGAACACGATCACCAGGATGATGCCCGTGCCGTAGATGCCCTGCATGAAGCCCGTGCGGAAGACGCCGCCCGCGAAGCCGCGGATGTAGCCCACGCCCAGCACCGTGCCCGGCACGGCCATGGCCAGCATGGAGACAAACTCGATGAACGCCTTGCCGCGGAACTTCTTCTTGACCACCAGATAGGAGATGATCATGGACAGCAGCGCCGTGATCGGGCTGGCAATCAGCGAGAGCATGAAGCTGTCGGCGAACGCCTTGAAGCCGTCGTCGCGGAAGAGCTGGTTGAACCACTTGAGGCTTAGGCTGTAGTCGCGGCCCCAGAGCTTGAACAGCGCGCCGAACGGGATCGCGATGTACATCATGATGACAAACGCGGAGATCACGGAGCAGATCGCCGTCAGCGGCACGCGCACGCTCCTGTCGTCAATCAGCGCGCGGGCGCGGCTGGCCTTGCCGGTCAGCGTCGCAGCGGTCTTCGCCTCCAGGTAATACTTCTGGATGAGGAACAGCAGCAGCGTGATGCTCAGCAGCACGACGGCCATGGCGGCCGCGCCGTTGGTGTCGTAGCTGCCGCCGGTGATGCGCAGGTAGATCGTCGTGGCCAGCGTGTCATAGCTGCCGCCGATCATCATCGGGTTCGCGAAGTCCGCGACGGACTCGATGAACGTGACCAGGAACGCATTGCCCAGGCCCGGCAGCATCAGCGGCAGGGTCACGGTGGTGAACACCTTCATGCGGCCCGCGCCCATGTTGCGCGCAGCCTCCTCCATGGAGGGGTCGATGTTCTTGAGCAGGCCCTTGAGCATCATGTAGCACACCGGGAAGAACGTGAGCGTCTGCACGATGGCGATGCCCCACAGGCCATACACATTGCTGTCGTAGATGTGCAGCAGCTCGCGGGTGATGAGTCCTCCGCGGCCAAAGAGCAGGATCATCGACAGCGACAGCACAAACGGCGGAGAGACGACCGGCAGCGTCGAAACGACGTCGAACATCTTCTTCACCGTGCGGCTGCGCACGTTGACATAGCAATCCACATACGCGAACAGCAGGCCGATGATGACCGAGCCAAAGCTGGTGATCATGCCCAGCCTGAGCGTATTGAAGAACGCGGTGTTGAACGTATAGTCGGCGAAGATGCGCGGGAACGCGGCGAAGGTCAGATCGTTCTTCTGCACCTTGACGTAGCAGTTCGCCGGGTCGATGTCATCGCCTTCCTTGAGCACGCGTCCGTTTTTGGCAAACAGATAGCCCCAGGCGGAGTCCAGCTCCTCCACGGCAAACTTCGCCGCCTCGCCCTTCTTGTTGAGCACCTGAAGCGCGCCGTCCTTGATCTGCACGTCAGCCGTTCCGGCCTGAACGTCGGTGACGAGCACGAGACTGGTTTCACGCACATACACGCTGTCCAGCAGCAGCATGGCCAGCGGATAGAGAATAAACAGCGCGAGCAGCACAGTGAGCAGCGCGATGGTGACGACCATCACCGGATCGGCAAAAAACTTCTTGCGCTCCAGCGCCGCGCCTTGGCGTGTTTTCACGGGCATTCACCCCTCTTTGTCGATACAGAAAGAGGGATGGGGCTTCACCCCATCCCCCATGGAGAGTCGGTTGGGTATGTTTCGGGCTGCCGCCCAAATGCTTCAGGAAGCCTCAGTCCCACCACTACGCCCAGCAGGGCATCGGAGCGCCCTCTGCGCGAACGATGCCGTTTGAAGCAAGGCGAAG
>JBJEUH010000090.1:0-4542 GCA_051883735.1 Candidatus Ventricola sp. | reverse complement strand
ATATGCCGTGTTCCGCCCCGTTTTCCGCCCGAACCCCGCCGCCTGGGGGCTTTTTTCGCCCCTTTTTGCCGCCAACCGTCCCGAAAACCCGCTGTTTTCGCCCCGCTGACCCGTTGTTTTCCCGGCAAAACCCCGCCGGAAGCCGCCGTTTCCGCGCCGTTGCCGCCCGGCTTTCCCGGTTTCCGCCCGGCATCGCGCCCCGGCTGCCGCCCGAAACGCGCCCGCTGTGCGCCGTTTCCCGGAGATCCCGCCCGCTTTTGCCCCCGGCAGCCCGGCTTTTCCCGCTGTGCGCCCGCGCCTTGACCGCGATCCCGCCCGTTTTGCGCCCGAGGTCGCCCGCACGCCGCAGCCGCCCGCCCTGGGTGTGCGCCGCCGCCCGGAGTTCCGCCCCCGCTGGGGCTTTCGCCCCGCCTGGCTCCGCCGCTTCGCCGTGGTGAAGCGTGTACCCCCCAGGGGGGCCTCAATCCCTGGGAGCGATTTTCAGGAGACCGCCGCCCACTCGCGTACAAAATTTCGCAAAATTCAAGGCTTTTTTCCGGCCCAGCATGTGGCCGCGTGAGCGGATTCCAACCTATTGATGTCGCTCCCGGCTGCGCCAAAAGAAAAAGCCCCGGAAAAGGGCTTGAAGTCAATATTTCGCTGCCGTAGCTCAATGGAAGAGCAGACGCCCCGTAAGCGTCCGATCACGGTTCAAATCCGTGCGGCAGCTCCAATATTCAGAAACGTATAGATGAACCTTGCTGGTAAATGGAGGTTATGATGGCGAAGATCAATACCGGAATGGACGTCCGCGTCATCCCCGTGGCGCAGATGAAGCCTGCAAAATACAATCCGCGCAAAGACCTGAAGCCGGGCGATCCGGCCTATGAGAAGATCCGGCGCAGCCTGACGGACTTCGGCTATGTGGACCCCATCATCTGGAATGAGGTCACCGGCAATATCGTGGGCGGGCACCAGCGGTTCAAGGTGCTGACCGCCGAAGGGGCGACCGAGCTGCAGTGCGTCGTCGTCCACATCGAAAAGCCCGAGGATGAAAAGGCGCTCAACATCGTGCTCAACAAGGCGACCGGCGAATGGGAGCCCGTTGCGCTGGCCGACCTTCTGCAGAACCTGCAGAGCGCCAATTATGATCTGGACAGCACCGGCTTCGACGCCGCCGAGATCGATGAGCTGTTCAGCAAGGTTTACGACAAGAATGTCAAGGATGATGACGCCGATATTGACCCGGACGCGATCCATCCGTTTGTCCTCCCCGGCGACCATTGGCTCCTCGGGCGGCATCACATGCTCTGCGGAGACGCCACCAGCGAGGACGACCTGAACCGCCTCATGGGGGACGTGAAGGCCAACCTCGTGGTGACGGATCCGCCGTACAACGTATCGTATGAATCTGCGGATGGGAAAACCATTCAGAATGACAGCATGGGCGATCAGGCTTTCTATGAATTTCTGCTGGCAGCCTTCCGCAACTGGATTCCGCATCTGGCGCAAGGCTCCTCCGCCTACATCTTCCATGCGGATACGGAGGGGCTGAACTTCCGCAGGGCCTTCAAGGAAGCGGGCTTTCACATCAGCGGCGTGTGTATCTGGGTCAAGGACTCCCTCGTGATGGGCAGGAGCCCCTACCAGTGGCAGCACGAGCCGGTGCTGTACGGCTGGCTGCCCAACGGAAAGCACAAGTGGTTTGCCGACCGCAAGCAGACCACCATCTGGAACTACGCAAAGCCGCGCCAGAGCAAGGAGCATCCCACCATGAAGCCCATCCCGCTTCTGGCCTATCCCATCAAGAACAGCTCCGCGCCCAACGCCGTGGTGCTGGATACCTTCGGCGGCAGCGGCAGCACCCTCATTGCCTGCGAGGAGACCGACCGCATCTGCTACACCATGGAGCTTGATCCCAGGTATGCATCGGTCATCGTTGAGCGCTTCCGGCTCCATGAAAACGAGGACACCGGTCGGATCCGCTGCCTGCGGGATGGCAAGGAGCTGAGCTATGAGGAGGCTTTCCGGGCCGCCAATCCCGCTGAATAAGAAGACAGATTAAGCTGTTGGAGGTGGTCAATATGCCCTGATCGGAGGTGATGCCCATGGCGAAACGGGGACGGAAGCCCAAGCCGACGGCCCTCAAGAAGCTGGAGGGCAATCCCGGCAAGCGCCCGCTGAACGAGCTGGAGCCCATGCCGCGGGTCTCCATGCTCCGCTGTCCCAACTGGCTGGAGCCCGAAGCCAAAAAGGAATGGCGGCGGCTGGCTCCGGTGCTCATCGACGCAGGCATCCTGACCGGTGCGGATGCGGTGCCGTTCGCCGGGTACTGTCAGGCCTACGCCCGCTGGAAGGAGGCGGAGCAGGAGGTCAGCAAGCTGGGCATGGTCTACCGGGATGGGGATCGCATCCGACCGAATCCGTACATCGCCATCTCCCGCGCCGCCTTTGCCGAGGTGAAATCGCTGGCGGCGGAGTTCGGACTGACCCCTGCCAACAGAACGGCGATCATCGCAAACGCCCTGACTGCCGAGAAGACCCGCAAGGAGCTCGACCCTCTGGAGCAGATTCTGACCTCCACCAGCCTGGACGATGTGATTGTTGTGAAGGAAGAGGATGCAGATGAAGAAAACTGAAAAGTTCACATACAAGCCGACCCGCTTCATGCTGCCGACTTCCCATTACGACAAGACCCGCGCAGACCGGGCCGTGCTGTTCATACAGTCGCTCAAGCACACGAAGGGCGTCTGGGACGGCAAGCCGTTTGATCTGCTTCCCTGGCAGGAGCAGATTATCCGGGATCTGTTCGGCGTCATCAAGGAGAACGGGTACCGGCAGTTCAACACCGCCTACATCGAGATCGGAAAAAAGAACGGAAAGAGTGAGCTGGCCGCCGCCGTTGCGCTCTATATGCTCTGCGCCGACAACGAGAAGGGCGCAGAAATCTATGGCTGTGCCAACGACCGTGCACAGGCCGGCATCGTATTTGATGTCGCGAAGGACATGGTGCTCCACTCCGACCTGCTGAAGCAGCGCATCAATATCGTCGAATCGCAGAAGCGGCTGGTCTACCTGCCCACCCGAAGCATCTATCAGGCGCTGTCCTCGGAAGTGGCCAGCAAATATGGCTACAACATCCACGCCTGCATCTTTGACGAGCTGCTCGGCCAGCCCAACAGAAAGCTGTTCGATGTGATGACCAAGGGCTCCGGCGCCGCCCGCAAGCAGCCGCTGTACTTCATCATCACCACCGCAGGCAATGACCGCACCAGCATCTGCTATGAGCAGCATGCCAAGGCAGAGGACATTCTCGCCGGGCGCAAGCACGACAGCACCTTCTATCCGGTGCTGTACTCCGCCCCGGATGACGCGGACTGGACGGATCCCGAGGTCTGGGCGATGGCGAATCCCTCCATCGGGCACACCGTGGAGGTAGAGTATTACCGGCAGAGCTGCGAATCCGCGAAGGAGAATCCTGCGGAGGAGATTCAGTTCCGGCAATTCCATCTGTGCCAGTGGACGAACACAGCTGTGCGCTGGATGCCCATGAACAAGTGGGATGCGTGCAGGGAGGATTACACCATGGACGACCTTGCCGGTCGCCCCTGCTATGGCGGACTGGATCTGTCCTCCACCAGCGACCTCACGGCGCTGGTGCTGGTGTTCCCGCCCACGGAGCAGGATGCGTATTACCGGACGCTTTCCTTCTTCTGGCTTCCGGAGGACACCATCCCGCTGCGCGTCCGCCGCGATCATGTGCCCTACGATGTCTGGCAGCGGCAGGGCGTGATTCTGACGACCGAAGGCGATGTGGTGCACTACGGTTTCATCGAGCAGTTCATCGTGGATCTGGGGCGCAGGTTCAACATCCGCGAGATTGCCGTGGACAGATGGAACGCCAGCATGATGGTACAGGCGCTGCAGGACGATGGCTTTACCATCGTACCCTTTGGACAGGGCTTCAGGGATATGAGCAATCCGACCAAGGATCTGATGCGCCTTGTCCTGGAACAGAGCCTGCGCCATGACGGGCATCCCATCCTGCGCTGGTGCATGGACAACGTGTATGTACGCACCGATCCGGCCGGAAACATCAAGCCCGACAAGGAGAAATCCACGGAAAAGATCGACGGCGTGGTCGCGCTGGTCATGGCCCTTGACCGGGCACAGCGCCACCTGAACGGCGGAAGCGTGTACGATGCGCGCGGGCTGCTGACCCTGGACTGGTAAGGAGGTTCCCATGCCAAAAGCACCAAAGCGCCCCTGCCGCCATCCTGGTTGTCCGAACCTGTGCGACAAGGGCGTTTACTGTTTGCAGCATATGGAGTTTTCATCCGACCGCATGCGCGGCGGCGCGGATGCCAGAGGGTACAACGCTGAGTGGCGCAGAGCGAGAAAAGCCTTTCTGCAAAAGCATCCGCTCTGCGCGGAGTGCGGGAAGGCAGGTAAACTTACCCCCGCGACGGTGGTCGACCACATCATCCCGCACCGTGGCGACAAGAGGTTGTTCTGGGATGAAAACAACTGGCAGCCCTTGTGCAAGGACTGCCATGATCGTAA
>JBJEUH010000089.1:0-23986 GCA_051883735.1 Candidatus Ventricola sp. | reverse complement strand
GGGAAAGCAAGTGAACGTGGGAATTTACGCAAGAGTCTCCACGGACGAGCAGGCGCGCGAGGGCTATTCCATCGCCGCGCAGCTGCATACGCTGAACGCCTGGGCGGTGGTGAAGGGTGCAACCAGCGTCACCGAATACGTGGACGAAGGCTTTTCCGCAAAGAACATGCGCCGCCCGAACGTGCAGCGCCTGCTGGCGGACTGCATGGCCGGGCGAATTGATATGGTCATCGTGTGGAAGCTGGACCGACTCTCCCGTAACCTCCGCGATCTGCTGGTCACCATCGAGGATATCTTCAACCCGAACCATGTGGAACTGGTATCCGCCACGGAGCAGATCGACACGGCCACACCCGCAGGCCGGCTGATGCTCAACATTCTGGGCTCCATGTCTCAGAATGAGCGCGAGAACACCTCCCAGCGCGTCATCGCCACCATGAACGATCTCGCGCGGCAGGCCCGGCACCTGGGCGGAAAGCCGCTCTATGGCTACAGCGTCACGCCCGAGGGATTCTATACCGTGAATCCAAAGGAGGCCGACGCGGTGCGCAAGGCCTTTGAGCTGAAGCTGGCCGGCATGGGCTATGGCCATATCATCTCGATGCTCGCGGTATCCGGGCATCTGACCCGTTCAGGCAAGCCGTTTTCGAAGAATACCCTCTGCGATATGTTCAGAAATCCACGCTATAAAGGCACGTACATCTACAATCGCGCAGAGGCGAAGCGCCGAAGCGGCGCGCGCAACAACCGCGCCAGCAAGAGCGATGCGGAGATCATCCGGATCGAAGGCGGCATGCCCGCCATTGTGTCGCAGGAAGTATGGGAAGGAGTGCAGAACATCATGCATGGAAACAACAAGAGCGGGGGCCGCGCCCACGCAAAGCACGTGTATATCCTCAGCGGGCTGATCTTCTGTGGCTGTTGCAATGCCCCCATGCCCATCAAGAACATGGGCCGCAACCGCGATGGAAGCTATCGCCGGGCCTACTATTGCCCGAAGCACTGCCAGCCGCCGATCCCGTTCGCCAGCGCGGACAGCGCCATCGTGGACTATGTCGCCCACGTTGCGCAGCACGGCGAGCTGCTGGAGCGCGCCATCAGCATCGCACAGGATTTCGATGCGATGCAGAATTCCGATGTAGATGAGCTGGTTGAGTTCGAGCGTGCGGAAATCGCCAAGATTGAAGCCAAGCGCGCCAATCTGATCGAATATGTGGCCAAAGTAGGCGCCGCCGCCGGCGCAGCGTTCGCCGCGGAGGCTCAAAAGCTCACCGAGGAAATCGATGCAGGTCATAAAAAAATCGCCCAGCTGCTTGCACAGAAGGGCGACATTGATCTTGAACTCATCCGAACCCGCGTCCGCGAGATGACCGATATAAAAAACGCAACTGCTGAAGATCAAAAAATCCGAATCAATCAAGTGGTAAAACAGGTGATCGCCTATCCGGATCGATTTGATATCGCGTTGCGCACTACTGCAATTGGTGACCCATCCTCGATACGTGTGGCAGTAGTTATGCTGACGCTTGGACGATGATTATTTGTACGCCGAAATCATCGCCTGAATCTCCGCTGCCTCCCGCATGAGGTCGGCGTGCAAATCGCCGTACACGGCTTTCATCCCCGGCAGAAGATCGGACTGTGCGCCGCTGCTGGCGTAGTCATCGATCATCTTTTTTACCAGGGAATGGCCGATCTGGTTAAACTCCAGATGACGCACAGCCATCTCTTTGCACCAGTCCGCCGCAGGCCGGCATGCTTCGCGCAGCTCATATGCCTTGCAGATGTACTTTCGCGCCTCGCGGAGATTCCCCGCGATGATGTCGGTGGCCCATTTGATCATACGCATATTTACACCCCCATGATATGCCTGTACAGGCTCTCGACGTCGTTGACATTGAACGTAATCGGCCCGAATATCGGAAGATCGATTGTGGCCGTACCCTTCTGAGCCTGCTTGCGCAGTTCTGTGTAAATCGTATCGATATCGATGTTCTCACCTTCAATCAATCCCAAAGCCTTGATGGCCGGATGGTTTGCCGATTCAGATATGATCGCGTCTGCGCGTGAAACCGCAATGCCGGCAGCGCTGCCGAATACCCATGCTTTCCACGATCCGGCCATTTTGGGGATGATCTCATCATCGATATATGCGGCGATGCCGTTCAACACTTTGCTCTTATGGATCATCGTCTGCTCCTTTCACGGGCAAGCGGGGCGGTTAACCGCCCCGCCGCTTTCTTTTGCGCTTAGCTGCGGTTGCAGCAATCGCCGCATCCGGGGATGGGGTTGAAGAGCGTCTGAGCGGTGGTGGTAGTGCCGACTGTGACGTCTGCAACCATCTTGGGATAAAACGTAGCGTTGACATAGTTGACAATCGATCTGTCAGCGCAGCAGCGACGCTCCGCCTCCATATTGATCTTTCCGTCAAGTTCAGTCTTGACCGCCGCGATATCCGCCCGTGCCAGTGCGAAGGAATCCTGCGTGTGCTGATTTACGACCGCCTGAGCGCACAGTTCATCCCGCACATTCTTGAGCTGGCTGTCGATGTACTGGTAGGTCGCGAGGATCTTCTGATCCGTATAGGTATTCGCGTCGCGCAGTTTCACTTCTGTTTCCAGCTCCGCGATGCGGGCCTGCTGGGATGCCTCGTAGCGATTGATGAGATGATCCTCACTGCAGCATCCACCGCCCCAGTTGTTCCTGGGCGTGTTCACCAGCATGCTGGTCAGCGCAGAGATTGCCGCCGTCTCAACGCCGCTGCTCACCGTCGAAGGCTGCACTACAGTCTGCGGCGTGGCAATTCCTCCGAAGATTCTGCCCAGATTCCCGTTCATCAGGCCGAGCGCAGTGCCTGCAATGCCGAGGCCCAATCCTGCACCGGCTACGCCTTTGGATGCAAATTCTGCCATATAAGAGCCCTCCTTATTGATATATGGAGGTGGCCACCTCTTATCTTGATTATCCCATATCCCGCCCTTCGCCGCGGGGAACTGTGCGTACCCTGCGGGATTTTTCAAATTTTTATTGGTTTGGGTATTGACAATATACCAAACTTGGTATATAATATATACAGAAACTGAGGGAGGGCAAGACAATGAAGTACAATCGCAGCGAGATCATGAAGGCAGCATGGAGCTTCGTGAAGCGATTCCAGATGACCATTTCTGCGGCTCTGAAATATGCCTGGGCGGTCGTTAAGGGAAGCCTGAAGCAGCTGCATGTCAAGGAATGGTTCGCGAACAAACTGGCCAACGAGCTGCGCACGAACCTGCACAGCACTGCGATCTTCGCGGTCATTCGTTCTACAGAAAAGGCATACAACGTTATGCTGTGCGAATGTGGCCGCGCGCTCACCTGCTGGGTGCCCAAGTCCTGCACCGAAGAGTGCCCCGGAAGCATCGACTTCCACACCCGCTTCGGTTTGTCCTTCTCAGCAGCTAGGAGCGAACTCGACAGCTTCTGGAAGTCCTATCGTTGAGCAAAGAAAAGGAGGAAATCCAAATGAAGAATGACCTGTATATCCACGGAGAACCCGCGCCGCGCAGGCGCTACTTCATCGTCGATGAGCGCGCCGACGGAACCGGCGACAGCTTCGGAGAGAGCTTTTTCACGGCAGATGAAGCCATCGCAGCGGCCAGCGCTGAGTGGCGATATCTGACGGATCGCGAAAAGAGCATGCGCCATATCATCGTCGGCTACATCGACGCGAATCGCATCCCGGATGACGTGATTGGAGAGCGCAGCATCATTGGCGACGTCGATCCGGAAGACTATGCTGCAGGAAATGGCGAAAACTGGTATTCAAACTTCTCGGAATACGATGTTATTTATGAGTGCAAATAAAGAGGGAGGTACCCCCATAGCAAACATCAGCGATCTCTATGATAGCATCTACAGCCCGCGATACGTCCCCAGCGCCACGGACGTAAGGCGGGCGGAGGCGCATACGCGCGCACGCTGAACCAGATCGAAGAATACAAACATGGAGGAAAACCATGACTGACTACCGAACCGCCCCCCGCCGCACTAACGAAAGCCCGCTGGCCCGCATCCGCATCGCGCGCGGGCTGACGCAGGGGCAGTTAGCCGAAAAGGTGGGGTGCCGCCAGAAGGATATCAGCCGATGGGAATCGGGCACGAAGCCCGGCGCAGCCTATCTGCTCAAGCTATCATCGGCACTCGGCTGCCGGATCGAAGATATTCTGGCATAAAAACAATAAAAACAGCACCCCATCGCGGAGTGCTGTTTTTTTTGATTTTTATTCATTTCTATCGCACGCGTGCGTTGCCTAACGCGCGGCGCGCATTAAATCGCCCCTGTCCGAGGGGAACATCACCATCTCGATCCTCGGCACGATGATCTCACGCAGGCGCTCGGAGACGCCGCTGCGGTCGCGGCCGATGGCGGCGGCGATGTCCGGATACTCCATGCCCCACACCAGCCGGGAGGCGGCGATCTGCACGTCCGTGGGCGACAGCCGCGCCTCCAGAATCAGCCGGCACATGGTGGATGAGTTCACGCCGTCAAACTGCGGAAACTCGCGATACAGCGTAGAGCTCATAGACCCTCCTTATTCCTGCGGCGCTTCGGGTTCCTCCGCAGCGGGCGCGGACTTCTTCTCCGCCTGCGTTCCGAAATAGAACGCAACCACGGTGGACACGATGATCATCACATTGTCCGGCGTGATGTCGCCGCGCACCGCCAGCACCGCAAAGATGGCGATCACCACCATCGTCACGATCGTCTTCACCTTGATCAGTGCCGCCAGATTCTGCAGAAATTCGTTCATGTTCATGCTCCTTTCACGATATATCCCACGGCGACGCCCACCGCCGCCAGTACGACGTACTTCACGATCTCAAAAGCGATCTTCTTCCACTTCTCGCCGGGCTCCTTCTCGATGTCCGCCACGCGCTTTTCCACGTTATCGATGGAGGTCTTCACGCCCTTCAGCGTGTTCGTCATCGATTCGATGGCGTCGCCCTGCCGCTGGATGGCCAGCATCAGCCCGGACATCTCCGACATCTTCTCGTCGTGCTCATGCAGCCGGCGGCGGAAGCTCTCGTGCTCCCGCTCGTTGGCCGCAGCATCCTCGCGCAGCTTTGCGATCGCTTCGTCGTGATTCATAAAGCACTTCTCCATCGGTATCAGTCCTCCAGTTTGCCATACTTCCCGGATACCCAGCCGTTCTGATTGTCGTATTCCACCAGCAGCCAGCCGTTTTCGCTGGTCTGTCCGCCATACGGAAGCACAGTGCCTTCCTTCGCCACGCCCAGCTTCTCGCCGTCCGTGTTCGGCGCCGAGCGCACCCAGCACTGGCCGCCGACGATCTTCACGCTCCGCGGCTGTTCGGGGGCCTTGGCCGCCTCCAGTGCCTTGAGCATGGCCGCATGGCTCTCAGGCCCGTACTCGCCGTCCACGCCGCAGCCGTGGTCTGCCTGGAACGCGCGCAGCGCCAGCTCCGTCGCATCGCCGAACTCGCCGTCCGCGCCCCACCTGCCGCAGTCGTAGCCCAGCGCGATCAGGGCCTCCTGCATGGCCTTCACGTCGCTGCCCTCCATGCCGTTTTTCAGGATCCGCTCGCCGAGGGCGGGCTCCGCGGGCACGTAGTCCGCGTCGGCATAATCAAAGTATTTGTCCATAATGCCCCAGAAATTGGGCTTGCGGGCGGACAGCTTCGTCATGACCACGCCGTACATCACGCCGCGGGCCTCGATGAGGTACCAGTCGCCGGTGGGCTTGGAGGCGTCCACGGGCTTGTACAGATACGCCACATGGGTGATCGTCGCAGCGGTATTGCCCCAGAACACCGCCGCGCCCGCACAGCGCTTCGCCGCGGGGATCAGCCCCGTGCCCTTCGTTCCGCACCAGCCGGAGTAATTGTAGCGGGCCTTGGTGTTGATGTCCACGCCGGAATAGTCCTTGTAGAGGCCCTCCGCCAGGCCGTTGCAGTCCCACACGCGGGCCGCGTGCTCGCGCCAGTAAAGCGCCTTGGTCTTCTGGCTGCCGGAATACTGGGTAAACCACCAGCTGGACGTGCTCCACTTCTTCGGATCCTGTCCGGTCGCGCCCATGATGTAGCCGTCCTTGCGGTTCAGCGCGGCCTCCAGCTGCGCCACAAACTGTCCGATGGGCATTCTCCTGATCGCCATGTGTATTTCTCCTTTCCATTCTGAAAGCTGCCGGAACGGTTATTCGCCGCCGGCTGCGGTGACGAGTGCGAGCACCTCTTCGAACATCCTCGCGATGGACTTGTTGTAGCCCACCGTCAGCCCGTCCCCGTCGTCGAATACCGTGTTCAGCCCGGGCAGCGCGGTGATCTGCTGCGGAGTGAGCTGGATGGTGGCGGGCGTGGCCAGCCTGTAGACCATCATCGTCGGGTTATCCGTGAACCAGGCCTGGGCGTCTTCAAGCGTGGACCAGCGGTTCGAAAATAGATATATACCCATATCATTTGCATAGAAGTATTCGCTGTCAATATTCCATTGGATTTTGCGTTTGAAACGATCACATATGGCTGATGGATCGTTTGCGACCGATTTTAATGATGATGGAATGCCCATCGTAAAACGGCTATATCCGGCAGACCCGTATGAACTAATCGTTGTAGGCATATACTGTCTAGAAACCATATCCACCGTCAGCACGCCCGTGTTCCAGTCCAGCGTCCCGCCGTACACCGTCTGGCCGAAGTCGGCGGCAAAGGTGGCGCCGGTGTAGGGTTCAAACTCAGTTACTGTAGAGCCGAGCTCAAGCTGCGGATAGAAGGTCAAATTCGATACAGTTACTCCAGATTGAATTCGAATACGACAGTATGCTGTCACATCAGAGGAAGGAGTATATGTACCTCCGTTCCCATAGTCATCTTTATATATCACACTGCCAGTCTTATTGCGCAATGATAGCGAATATGTACTAGAGCTTCCACCGGACGGGCATCCGCTAATTGCGTATGTTGCTCCGGATTTTATATTTACTTTACCAAGCACTAAAAACGTCGTCGCACTTGCAGTTCCATTCGCTGTCACGCTTCCGTCTGCATTGACCGTAAATGTCACGCCATCGGCTGTCTGAGTGGCTGCGGTATTCTCCAGCAAATTCTTCCCGCACCGCGTCAGCTGCACCGACGTGCGGCCGGAGATGGGCCGCACGTTGTCCGGCGAGGGATCGCCGCTGCCGGACTGAACGGGCGCGAGGGCGGTCACGGGCCGGAGCACGCTGTCCGCATCGGGCCAGATCTGCGCGGGGTTGTCCGCAGCGGTCGCCGGCAGCGGCCGCGCCGCGCTGTCCGCCGCCGCGGTGATGCGGTCGACGGCGGCGGTCACGTCGACAATTCTGTCCCAATAGGTTGCGTTCGACAGCGCAGTGCCCGCGGGCACGTCCTTCAGCGCCGTATAGCTGGTCTGCCCGTCCGCGCTGCGCACCATGTCCAGCGCCGCGTAGGCGGCCTCCGGATCCCATTCGCCCCGGAACACCGGGCGAACCTTTCCAATCGTCGTACTCATATTTCTCTCCCTTCCTGTCCTGCGATTGCGTTTTTGAGCTTCGTCAATGCCGGGTCACGACAGCCGGACCACCTGCAGGCTGACGCCGCAGGATTTCGCCGCGCCGCTGTTCTGGTATACGCTGCCGCAGAGCACGTCGCCCGCCGCGCAGGCGATGCAGGCGGCGGTCTGCAGGCGCGTGGTGCCGCTGGGCGCCTGGGCGGCGCGCACATAGCTGAAGGCGTCGGCGCTGTCGTTGCGGACGATGTCCACATATCGATAGCCCGTGGCGGCGTTTCCGCTGGCAAAGGTGGCGCTGGCGATGGCCAGATACAGCCCCGCCTCTTCAATGGCCACGCCGGGCGTGCGCAGCGTTGCGCCCGAAGCGAGGGCGCTGTCGGAGTTGTTCGCGGCTCCCGCCGATTCGCCGTGGCCGTGAATGCCCCCGTAGAACCGCGCCGGATAGGCGCATTCAAACAGGGGGTTCTCCTGGGTGCCCTGGGCGATGCAGCCCACGCCCACGCCGTACTTGCTGGCCGCCAGGCTCAGGTTCGCCCGGCCGGGGGCCACCGCGTCGTACTGCGCTGCCGTGAAGCCCGCCGAATCCGTCACCGTCAGCGCGTACTGCCGGGTCTCGCCCTGGCTCACTTCGCCGGGAATGACCGAGCGGTCCTGAATGAGGCTCACGCTCTGCGCGCCGGAGCCGGCGTACACGTTCACCGTGCCGTCCTCCAGCGTCTCGCGGATCTCCCAGCCGAGGCTGTTCAGCTGCGCGCCTTCGGGCGCGACCGCGCTGACCGACGCCTGCAGGTTCACCCACACGTATCCGCCCAGGTCGCTGGCCTGATAGCCGGAGATCTCCTCGTTCTCGTCGTAGACCGGCTCGCAGCGCTCCACGGAGAACAGCGCGACGGTCGGGCGGCTGTATTCGCACACCGTCACCGAAGCCGACCTCGACGCGCTGCGCCCGCGGCTGTCCGTGACCGTCAGCACGACCTCCGCTGTGCCGGGGCTGGCCAGCGCCGCAGTCTGCGCCGCCGCGCCGGTGAAGATGCCCGCGTCCTCCGAGAGTGCGGTCCAGGCGATGGTCTGAAGGCTTTCGCCGTTGGTCACGGCTGCCGTCAGCGCCTTTACGGTCGCGCCCATCGCGCCGGTCATGTCCGCTTTGGGCGCGATGGAAAGGGCAGTCTCGCCGGCGAGGGCGCAGCCGGACAGGCCGCGGACCAGGGAGATGGCCAGCCCGTCCGAGGGGATTGCCGGGGCGACGGATTCGGGCACGGTCACGGTCTGATAATAGACCTCCGTGCGGATCACCGTGCCGGCGGGATTGTAGACCGTCATCTGAATCAGCGCCTGGCCGCTCTCCGCATTGGGGATGGCGGTGGCCAGGGAGAGCGGCGGCGTCCAGGGGATGGAATCGCCGGCCTTTGTGGCGATGGTGCCGGAGGCGTCGCCCAGGGAATAGGTCAGCGTGTGGGTCTCGCCGGAGACCTCCGGGACGATGGTGAAGTTCATCGTGGACCCCAGCTCGGCCTCGTCGGAATCGCTGGAGATGGTCGCGGCGACGTACTCCCAGGTGACCTTGATGTAGGGGATGTAGTCGCTGGCGGTGCCGTTGCAGCGCAGGCGGGGGGACGCTCCGGTGAAGTGGAGGTACCAGTTGGAAGTGAACGCGCCGATGGCGGAGGCCATGCCGGTGATGTCGATGGAGTACCACTGGGTGGTCGCCGCGATGGAGGCGGAGACTGTGGCCTTCAGGGAAGCGCCCCAGCTGCCGGAGGACGAGCAGCCCACGGTGATGACGGTGGGGCCACCGTCGTTGCGGCGGATGTAGAGCAGCACCTTCGTGATGCGGATCCGGCTGGAGCCGATGGCCGCGATGCTGGAGAGGGGCTTGAAGGTCAGCCGGGAGCGGTAGTTGTAGGTCGTGGATAGCTTGCCGATGTAGAGATGGTTCGCCGCAGAATTGGAATAGGAATCGTAGCCGTAGAAGCCGTTCAGCCCCAGCAGCTTGCTCGTCGTCGCCATAAGTCCTCCTTTAGTTGAAGATGATTCCGCCGCCGGAGCCCAGCCTGATGGAATAGTTCCCCAAAGTGATCATGCGCCGCGCGTCGAGCACCGGCGCGGAAACGGAGTTGCGCACGATGGAGGTCATCGGCTGGCCATCCTGCAGCACCACAAACCCGCTGTCGCTGGTCTGCGAGACATACCGGCTGTCCGACCGGCCCAGCTCCAGCACGCCGGAATCGCCATACCGCATGTACACCTGCAGCGCCTCCGCGTCCACCTTGCGCTGAATCTGCACGTCAAACGCATCCTGCCGCACGCTCACCTCGGTGTACACCGCCGTGATCTTCTCATCCGTGCTCTCCGCGTTGTCCTCAATGGCCTGGCGCAGCTCGGCGTCCTGCACCAGCCGCCAGGCGGTCAGCATCCCGTCCGAAGCCATGGTCACGGCAAAGCCCGGCACATCGGAGATCACCAGATACCCGTCCGAATCGATGCTGTACTCCGGCCCGGTCGCGCCGGCCGGATATTCGTAGGAAAGCACGCCGTTTGAATCAATGTAGAACACCGGCAGTCCCTCTTCCGCCGGAATCGCCTGCCAGGTCAGCCCCGCGGACGGCTGCACCCACAGATCATAGGCCTGCGCGTTCTCCGGCGCAGCATCCTGCCGCCACACCGTGTTCTTCCCGGCCAGCGCCGCATCCAGCGCGTTGATCTGTTCCGTTACCTCTTCCTTCGACGCCCGAAGCGTGATCTCTGCGTTGGCCGCATCAATGGCAACTTCCGCTTCGTTCACCCGCGCCGTTATCTGCGTGATGTTCTCCGCGTTGACGTCCGCCGTCTGCTGCGCCTTGGCCGCTGCCGCATTCGCATCATCTGCAGCGCTCTGCACATTCGCAATCTGCTGCGTCACCTCGGTCTTCGATGCCCGCAGCGCTATCTCCGCGTTGGCCGCGTCGATGGCGATCTCGGCTTCGTTCACCCGCGTCGTGAGCGTCGTGATGTTCGACGCGTTCTGATTCGCCGTCTGCTGCGCGGCGTTGGCCGCCGTGTCGTCGGTGTACTTGGACGCGAGAATCCAGTCCGAGGCCAGATAGCTCTGCCCGGCCACCTTTGCGGTCTGGCACCGCAGAATGTCGCCGCCCGCACCCTGCACCCACAGGTCGCCCGCGTCGTAGGGCGGAACGGGCTGCGCCACGAATACGCGCCGCTTGGCGTCCGCCGTGTCCTGGGCCGCCGCCGCGTCCGAGAGCGCCCTGGTCACGTCGGTATCGGTGATCCGCTGCCAGGAGTAGGCGTTATTTTGGACCTGCCAACGGTAGCAGTATCCGGTCACCGTGTCGTAGTACAGGTCGCCCAGGTGCACGTTCTTGTCGTCGGTCGTGGTCCAGCCGGAGGCTGGAGGGTTGTCCGACGTCGGTGGCACCTCGTAGAACCAGGTGGTGATGCTGCCGTCGATCTGCGTCTGCAGGCTCTCGATGTCCGCATTGAACTGCGTCACGATGCCGGCCATGTCCGCCGCGTTCTGGTTGGCCGTCTGCTGCGCCGCGTCTGCTGCGCCCTGCGCGGCCGTAATCTGTTCCGTGAGCTCGCTCACGGTGATCTTCAGATACTCATTGCCCCGAATGTCCGAAGTGTTTAACTGAGCGATGAATGCTTCCCGCGCAAAGAGCTCCGCCACATCGAGATTTGCCGCGATCAGATTGCTGATAATCGCGTTGTCCGCAAAGATGTCCTGCGCGTTCAGGCAGGCCGCCGTGACGCTGCCCTCGATGATCTTTTCCCCGGCGTTGATGCTCACGTCCTCAACGTCGTCGTTCCCGATCTGCTTGAGCGCCGTGGTCACATTGCCGGATTCGTCCACAGACACGGAATAGAATCGCCCGTCCGAGCCCTTCACCACCAGCTCACCCACCGTGAGGCTCACCATGTTGGCCTCGGTCACCGCCAACCGGGCGATGTACAGCTTTCCGCCCACGCCCTCCTGAATGATCGCCTGATCGGTCACCAGATCCTTGATCTGGGCAAAGCCGATGTCCGCGCTGCCGATGCTCGCGCTGAAGGCCTTGGCGATCACCGCCTCCAGATCGGAAATCTGCGCCGATGTGATCTCCGCAGCCTTGATCTTCGCCTCCGCGATTGAGCCGATCTGCGCGGAGAGCGTGCCGATCTGAGCCCAGTCGATGTTGGCGCTGTTGATGTTCGCCGTGTTGATCTGCGCTTTCGCGATTTCGGCCACCTGCGCGGAGAGCTCCGCGATCTGCGCCCAGTCGATGTTCGCGTTCTGAATGTTCGCCGTGTTGATTTGCGCAACAGCGATCTTCGCCAGATCCGCGTACAGCTGATCCGTGGTCACGCTGCCCGCCACCAGCTCATTGATGTGCGCCCGAAGCGCCGTGATGGCGTTTGCGTTCAGCTGCTCGATGGCCGCCACGGAGATTTTCGCGTACTGCAGGCTCAGATCCCGCAGCGCCACGCTGGCGTCCACACTGCCCGGAATCAGCTTGCTGCCCGACACGCTGCCCTCGGCCAAGGAAAAGCCGTAGGTCGTCTGCTGCAGCGCCTGAATGTCACCCAGCGTGACGCTGTCGTACTGCTCCGTCAGCACGTTCCAGGTGTAGCCCGTCACCCGCAGCTTCGCCGTCAGCCCGATCAGTTCATCGATCACCGTCACCGTGTCGTGCATGTGCACGGACTGCAGCGCCGCGTAGTCCGCGTAATCCTCGGTGTCCGCCAGATTGACGAAGCCCACCTCCATGCCGTAGGTGGGCAGATCTGCGCCCGCCGTGAAGTCCGCCTGCGCCAGCCGCTTCAGTTCCGCCCGCGCCGCCGCCTCCGTCTTGAACTCCGCGTCGTCCGCATCGCTCACCTGCACGTCGTAGTCGATCAGCTTCGCGCGGATCACCGGATAGTCGCCGATGCGGGCGCTGTCCACGTAAATTGTGCCGCTCAGGTAGAGCGGGTCCCCGTTCTTCTTCTTGCCCCGGGGGATGATCCGGGTGACCGCGTCGGAATCATCCGTAGTCACCGTCACGCCCACCAGATTCTTGCCGCGCCGGATGGTCACGCCCATGTCGCGCACCTCGTCCGGGATCAGGAATACGTCGTAGTTGTCCCGCACCAGCAGCGCGCCGCACTGCGCCGCAATGCCGCTGTCCGGGTCCAGCAGCGCCTCCGCAACGCCCATGTAGCCGTATTCGCCGGTCACCTTGCCGGAAATCGCGCCCAGGTTCAGCTCGAAGTCGTTGGCGATCATCGCCTTGGAGAACACGCGCTGCGCCGCCGTGGCCGCGTCCACGTTGTTGGGCTTGTAGTCCTCATTCACCGGATTGCCGCGCAGATCGTAGAAGATGTGCATGGCCATCGCCGTCTGCAGCCCCGTTTCCGTATCGTTCTCCACGCTGTACACGCGGAACAGCTGCTCGCGCGCCGGCTGCACCTTCACGGCATTGCGGGTTACCGGCTTGGCGGAGGTGATCGTGTCTGTCACGCTCTTCACGAATGTGAGATACCCCGCGTACATCCAGCCCGTCGCGCCGCCCTTGCAGATGCTCACGCGATACCATCCGCTGCCGTTGTCCGAAAGCTGCACCACCTGCGTGCCTGGCACATAGCTACCCAGGATCTTGGCCGATGTGCTGGGCTTCTGGCGCAGCCGCAGCCGCCCGCCGTTGGTGGTCACCTTGTAGATGCTGCGCGTCACCGTGGTCGTGCCGGCAGAGCTCACCGTCAGTTCATAGAGCGGCGATTCGCGCACCGGCGTCGCCGCCTTCAGGATGCACCCGGGCTGCACCTGCATCCAGCGCATGTCGGAGGTGATCGGCTGCACCATCTTCAGCTCGTACATGCCGTTGCGCGTCTCTTCGATCGTGCATTCGGTGGCCAGCATCAGCCCCAGACCGTTGTTTGAAAAATCCTCCGCGCCCGGGGCGTATACCGGAATCCCGTACATTTACAGATACCTCCATCGCGGCAGAATCTCCACCGCCGTCACGCTGCTGCCATCCTCCGCCAGCCAGCTCACCGCGTTCACCCCCGGCTGAATCCGAAAAGGCGTGCCCGAAATGTGATCGTTGGCCAGCAGCTCGCCGTCATAAGTCAGCGCGTCCATTCGTTCGCTGTCCACAATGATCCCGCCGCCCGTCACGCCCGAAAAAAACAGCGTCTCCATGCCGATGGATACGCTGAAATCGCCGCTGCCCGTGATCTTCACCCGGGGCAGGGAGGGCGCGGTGCCGGGGTTCGTGAAGCTCTCGCCGCTGGCTGAAATCGTGAACGCCTCCGCCTCCGGCACCAGCCGCCTGAACGGCTGGCAGGTGAAGGTCACGTCGAACTCCATCAGCGGATCCGCGTCAGGGCTTACCTGCGCAATGTCGCTGCTCTTCGCCGCGCGCGCATCATAGGCGCGATTCTCCGCCCATGAAAAGCGCAGCCGCCCGGAGCCGGTCAGCCATGCGGCTGCGCTGTCCAGTTTGGAAAGCCGGCAGCGCAGCCTGCGCTTGATCTCCACAGTCTCGTATGCGCCGTCCGAAATCCACAGATCCCCGCTTTTCCCCGCAGCCGTCTGCGCTGTGCCGCGCCACGCCGGGCGCACATAGCGCGCGCCCTCCATCAGGGAAACACCCATGTCGCTGGACTTCACGCCGGCGAACTCCAGCCATCCGCTCATCACTCTCGCCATTTGTCCACCCTACTTTCCATAGCCCAGCGCATATCGCCGCTCCATGCCGTTGCGCGCAATCGCGTTGTCACGCGCCTGCACCGTCGCAACCACCCTGCCGTTCTGCGTCAGCACCATCGGGCGCTGGCTCATCGCGTCGGCCAGACGGTCGTAGTCAATGGCCGCCGGAGCGCCTGCGCTGCCGCTGGCGCCGTAGGAATACCCGTATGCTGCGCCGGCAGGGGGATCGATTTCCAGCGATTTTGAGATGGAATCATCAATCCTGGGCTGTACATTCTGCACGCCCTCGATGAATCCCAGCCCGAAGTATTCGCCAAAGGATTCGGTCACTTTCGAAGGCGATGCGATCTGCAGCTTTGATTTTGCAGCGGTAATCGCTGCGGATGCCATGCTGATCGCCGCAGAAATCACTTTGGATTTCCCGGCCAGAATCCCACGCGCAAAGCCGCTGTCAAACTGCGCGCCAATGGAAAACGTATCCGGAAGATTCGCCCGCAGCGAACGAATCGCCGATTCGGATACGATCAACGCGGCATAATCAATGCCGCTTGTATCCTTCATGCCCTCTCCAATGCCGGCGGTCACGTCCGTGCCGATGGGCATGGTCAGCGTTGAAGGCGAATGGGTTTCCATCGCCGCACGCAGTGCAGTTTCCAGCGCGGATGCAACGTTCGAAGCATCCACGCTCCAGCCGTGGCCCTGCATGCCTTCCGCGATACCCGCCATCAGATCTCCGCCGATATCGCTGGCGCCGATCTCATCCATGACCGTTCCCAGATTTTCAACAAAGCTGATCAGACCCGCCGCATCTTCTTCGGTCAGCGCGCCTTCGCTCAGCAGCTGCATTCCATTCACGACGTATGATACCGCCGCGTTGAAGTTGTCGCTGTCCTCTGCGAAGCTGAGGATCGCCTGCCCTGTGCTCGCGAGGGACTGCTGCGCGGCTGTCACCTCATCCGAGGCCTGCATATATCCCTGAACATCGCTGTACATGTCGATCCCCTGGAGCTTTTTCTGTGCTGCTTCGAGATCGCTCATCGATGCGACATACTCATTGACCGCTTTAACAAAGTCTCCTGAAAACAGGCTTCCAGACGTGCCGACATCGACCTTGGCCGAGGCCTGGGCGTATTCCAGCGCAGGGTTCTGCGATTCTGAAAACCTTCCACCCTCAAAACTGTATTCCACGGTGCCAGTCAGTTCAATAACCGGCTTTTCAATGTCTTCAGCCTCAACGATTTTAACAACGGTGCCTTCCAGACCATTGAGCGATTCAATGCTCATCGTAACCTGCTGATCCTTGTCCGTGATGCAGGTCACATATCCGGTCAAATCGTCGTATTTCACATTGGACATATCGAGCGTCTTTCCGTCTGAGGTGACGGCGGTTACCTTGCCGGTGATCGGGTCGATCAACACCTGTGAAATGCTTAGCGATTCCCCGCCGGAGGTCACAGCCGTTACCGTACCGGTCAGATCGTCAATGGAGATGGATGATATCTCCGCCTCCAGAGCGGTGACATCCGCATGGGGAATGATGTCCGCGTGTTCGCCCGCTGCCCATGCGTCGTATATGCTGTCCAGGGTTTCCGTGTTCAGCGCTGCATTAACTTCCAGCACCTCAGTGTCCAGATTTTCACCAAACATGGCCTCCAGCGATGAAAACAGTGAGCTGTCGCCCTGAAATACAGGCGTGGAAAGCGCAGATTTCAATTCCGAGATATAGGAAAGCGTATCGGAGAAGGATGAATCCATCTCCGTGCCCGACTGCTGCGCCGCGGCCTGCATGGCGGTCAGCGCCGTCGTCATTTCAACCACGTCGGTTTCGTTCAGCGCCGCAAGCGAATTCGCGAAAGCCGCCATGTTTTCATTGCTGGGGTTTTGCGCTGCAGCGTACATCGCCTTCACCGCTGCGGCAAGCTGTTCCGTCGTATGCGCGTATTCGCCGTTTTCGCTGAACACGCCTGTCTGTTCGGCCACATTGGCAAGCGCCGTGCCGTAAGCTTCCACGCCCGCCGTAGCCTGCTCATTGTACCATGTCTGCAGCTGATTGAGCGCCTGCTGCTTTTCTGCGCCGTCCTCCATCAGGCTGATCACCTTGTACTGCGCGTCATACTCGGCGTTCAATGCATCGTTATACGCCTGTACACCCTGCGCGGCCGAAGCATATGCATCCGCCCAAACGTATGTGGAGACAGCACCTCTCGACAGGGCAGCCTCCGCGCCTTGCACGATCTCCTCGAATCCGCTTGTTTCATCCTCAACCAGGTGATATTTGATCTCCAGCGACCCGCGCTCGTTCACCAGCCCCTGAAGCATGGCCAGCTCGTCATCGGTCAGAAAGCCGTTTTGCCGCTTTTTCAGCAGCGATTCCACCTGCGCGTCGATTTCATCCAGCCGCGCCAGATCCGCATCCATGTCCCCAAATAGGCCAATTGTGCCAACACCCGCTCTTTCCGCGCGACCCTGAAGCTCTTCAATCCCGGTCCTCAGTGTTTCTGTCCCGGAAGTAAAGCCGGACACCATCTCTTTTACGATGTCATCCGTCTCCGCCTTCCCGTCCGTCCACACCTTGATCAGTTCGTCCATCCAGCTCTTGGAATTGGTGACGACGGGCGCAAAATCATCTGCCGACAGCCCATACGCGCCCAAACCAGATGATTCCTCGAATCGGGTGGTGACGTTCGTCTCCTTCCATTCCTGGGCCACCTTATTCAGGTTTTCCAGCGCCTCCCGGGCCTCTGCTGCGCCCGAGGCATAATCGTACAGTTTGTACGCTCCGTAGCCAACAGCGGCGGCAAGCGCGGCAAAACCCAGCGTAGAACTTGAAAGCGTGCCAATCACCCTGGTCAGGCTGCGCTGAAGGGTCGTGAGCCCAACGCCCGCGAGGCCCGTAGCATTCTTGAACATATCGAGTTTGCCCACGGAACTGGATATCGCGGACCCCAGTCCGTTCAGGCCTTTTTCAGAAATCGCTTCAACGATATCTTCGAATGCTTCTGACGATATCGACGCCTTGTCTATCCCGCCGGAATATTCCTCAAACGAATCCGATACGAGCTGTTTGTTCAGCTCTTCCAGCTGCCCGCCGAACTTCTCAATGCTGGTTTCTGCGCTTTCGATTTGCTTGCCGTACTTCTGCACAACGGATTCGGCCTTTTTGAAAGATGCATAGCTCTTGTCGCAAGCATCCGTCTGCTTGTTAACGGCCTTTGCCAGCCTGTCTGCTTCGTCAGATGCCTTCTGATAACTCTTCGCAGCGGTCAATGCGGATTTGCTGTTTTCGCCGAATGTTGAAGCCGCCTTTTCATAGGCGTTGCCCAGTTCGGCCGCCTTGATAGCGGCTTCTTCCTCCTGTATCTGAAGATCCTTCAGCGCCTGCTCGTTTCTCAGCCAGATGTTCTCTGCGGACATCATCTGTGCGTTGGCTGCATCCATGCTGTTTTTCAGCGTGTCCAGATGGAGCTGCGCCTTTTCAAGGCTTGCGCCGGCCTTTTCCATCGCATTCACGATCTTCGTCGTATCCATGCCCATCTGCGCAGCCGAGGCCTTGAATTTATCGATATTCAGCGTAGCTTCTGCGTAGATGGATCCAACGCTTGTTCCAGGCATGTCCGCACCTCCGTTATCCGCGGGGCTTGCCGAGCCCGGTCAGCGCATCCCATGCGCTCGCTTCCGCCGCCGCATTGTTGATTCCTTCCTTTTTGGCGATCCGATCGTAATTCAAACAGCAAAGGCTCTTCGGCGAAAGCCCGCTGTAAAGCACGCGGAACTTTCGCCACGACATGTCTGAATGAACCAGATCGATTCCGTATTCACGTTGAAAGTCAGCCTCGATGTATCGCCACATGCTGATCGGGCTGACCGTTATTTTTTTTCAGAGCTCGCCTGCGTCTGTTCGACCTTCAGGTCGTCTTCCGTGCGGAATACGGGCCCATCAGATTTCTTTTCTTCCGCCGCGCTCAGCCACGTGTAGGCGATCAGATCCCACACATAGGAGATCCTGAACTCGGGATGGCCCGTGATGAATGCGAAGTCATCCTCGCTGAACATCTGCTGAAGCAGCTTCATGTTTTCCTCGCCGCTGATCTGCAGCTGCCCCCGAAGCATGCCCTGAATCTTCAGAACATACGCCCAGGGCAATTCCACAGGCACCTCGCATTCGCGCCCGAAAACGCGAACCGTCATCGTCCTGTCCTCGCGCTCCGCAAGAAACTGATCGAAATCCACATGCCGCTTTGCCATACGAATCGCTCCTCCTCCGTTCGCGTACAAAAAACCGCCTCACAATCGTGAAGCGGTCCCAACCTCAATATAAAAGCGCCCCTAAGGGCGCTGAATCGGTCAATCCTCAAATATTTTCCCACAATGCCAGCATTTCGACCTGTTGGCATTCTGCTGCGTTTTGCACTCGGAACACAGACACTGCGCAGCTCCGTGAACAATTTCTTCAATGGGAATTCTGTGCGCTACGCCATCAGACGCGCGCTCAAGTGCGTCCATTGCCGCGATGGCCTTATTCTTCGGCGGCTGTGCGTCCGCCGGATGGCCGACATCCGGCTTCTGCCCGCGCGCTTCCAGAACAGAAGCCAGCATTTCGCAGCGCGCGCGGTCGATCTCCGTGCGCTTCTCCTCTGAAACGGGCCGCCCGGCGTAGTATATAAGCGCCGGCAGGCACAAAAATATTCCGCACCAAAACGCAGCCCTCGTGGAATATCCCTTATCCATCGCCAGATCGCTGCACATACATCCGATCGCAATCTCAATAATGACACATGCAATCACGATCAACCAACCATAAACTGCAAACATACAATTCCCTCCCTCTGCGTGGTAAACCTATCATATCACGCGCTGGAAGGATTTGTCAACCGCAGTAATACACGCGGAAGTTCGCCGCATACATCTGGGTCGCGTTGTTTTCCAGCCCGGCAAATTCAAATCCGGACTCCGTTTCAACGCGGCTGATGTAGTCGCCGTCCGCAGTAAACAGCAGATCCCGCCGCTCATCCAGCAGCCGCATGATCTCCACGGCCTTTTCCAGCGGCCATGCGCCGTCCGCGTCCGACCGGATCACAATCTGCACCCGCGCGCCGTCCTGATCTCCCGGTGCGCGCAGATCGCTGGCATACACACAGATGGCCTTCACCGGCGCCGCAGGCAGATACCCGAAGAACACCGCGCCGGAGGCCGCGCCCTCAAATGGGAGCGCCAGCTTCGCGGCCAGATATCGCGCCAGCTGTTCAATGATCGTCATAATTTTCCTCCGCGATCAAGTCATTGGGCGCAGGGGAACTCCCCTGCGCCCTGCAACAGTTAGATGCCCGAGGATACCGTGATGGTCAGCTCCGCGGTCTTACTGTTATTCATGGTCTTCACGGTCAGCTTCGTGCTGCCGGCGCTCACGCCGCGGATGGAGATGTTCGCGCCATCGATGGCGTTCAGTGCCGCGATGGATTCATCGCCGATGGAATAGCTGTAGCGCTGGTTGGAGGCGTCCTCAGGCGTAAACGCCACAATGACCTCCTTCGTAGCGCCCACATTCACGGTCACGGACGTGGCCGAAGTGCCGCCGCTCTCCTTGAATGCGACGCCCGTCAGCTGCACATAGGGCATTTCTTCGGGCTGGCCGACGCCCTCCCAGTCCCAGCTGATCTCCTCGCCGTCCTCGTCGGCGGAAACGGATTCCTTGGTAATCACGCAGTCGTACTTCACCGCGCGGCCGATGGCGTCCGCAACGATCAGCGTCTGATCGTTGTCGCAGCCGCCGGAATTGTAGGCGGCCTTGTGCATCAGCGCCTGACCGGGGTCGCGGGTGCCGGTGGCGCGGTCCACGATCGGGCGGCCGCCCAGCGAACCGGACACGCTGCGGCCCTTGATGAACATCTCCGCCCAAACCGCTTCGCCGGTCTTGCCGTCGTCGGTGTCCGCGTCCACGTCCACGCTCATGGTGTTCAGGCCCTTCACCTGCACCTCGTCGTCGGTCACCTTGTTTTCGATCTTCACAGAATAGTCCCGAATATTGAACGGGCATCCGGATTTTCTCGCCATGAAATTCCCTCCTTAATCGGCGCGCTCCTGCGCGCCATCGCTTCTCAGTTTCTCGATGTATCCGCCCGCAAGAATCGCGCGGATCTTCTGGGTGAACACCTGCCGGAAGAACAGATCCGAGCATCCGGCATAGCGCTCAAGCTCTCCGATCGATTCCAGCGCGGCGGCCAGCTCCAGCCTGTCCTGCTGCGTCATGATCACATCTCCTTCCCCAAATGCTTCCGGAAGATGGATTGCATCGCCTGCTGTGTAGCGGGGCTTTCCATCACGGACTGAAGGTATTTCGCCTGCCTGCCGTTCGGATGCCTGAGACCGGTGTTCTCATGCTGATATCTGGCGTACACGATCGCGTATTCAATCGTCGCGCTGACAGGGCCGGACGAACGAACCCGTGCGGACTCGATCAGCGGCCCTTCCCGATAGGGCGCAATGGCCGTGGACCGCTGGCGGATGTATTCGCCGCATTCCATAACGGCATGCTCTGCAGCGCGCTGCGCACGGTTGCCCAAACCTTCCACATCAAAATCGATGCTGTAGGTGAATGCGCCCAGATTCTTCGTATAACTCTTCACGCGTCATCCGCCGCCTTGCATAAAATCTCAAGATGATGCGTGCGCCCAAAGGCGCGCATCTCATTCACCTGCGCCGCCATGTAGTCCCGGCCGTTCACCCGAATCCGGTCCCCGGGCGCGCAGACCGCACCGGAGATAAAAATGCGCGTGTCCGCGATCTGTTCGACTGAATTCCCGCTGAACCGATACGCATTGGCTGGCTCCACGCGGCAGGCGCATGGCGCGCCAACAGCATCCCACTGCGGCGCGCCGTTCCGCCTGCCCGCCTGCTTGAAAATCACGGCGGTATCCGTCAAGCCAAGCATGTCATAGCCTCCTCACCACGGGCATCGCGTGGCGCAGCAGCCCGGCGTTCTGCAGAATGGCGCGCGCATAGGGTGAAATCGAAAACTGATCGAATTCACCGGAGCGCGCGCGCGCATAGTTCACCGAGAAATTGCCGGCGGTATAGCCCGCAACGCCCATCGGGATCTGCGCATCGCCCTCTGCAGAGCGCTCTTCGTATTCCATCTGCGCCTCCACGGCCTGTTCAAACGCGTCGTTCTGCTCCGCGGTCTGCGGCGCGTTGGGCGCGATGTACGCTTTCAGCCGCGCCTCAACGCTTTCATAGTCCGCAGCCATGGCCTTAGCCCATCGCGCGCACGGCCAGCTCGGGATAGATCGTCTTGTAGCCGTACAGCACGTCCATGGAATAGGTGCTGCGCTTGTACTTCTGATCGTAGCCCTTGGTCACGCGCAGGGAAATGCCGTTGTAGCTGGTCACATAGCTCATCACGCCCTGGCCGTCCGGGTTCATCAGCGGGCGGGTCACATAGGCGAAAGCCATGGGCAGGAATGCCAGGTTCGCGGTGTGGCTGGCCGCAATGGTCACGGTCGTGCTGGAATTCAGCGCGGGCAGGGCGGGGGAGACCTTCACGCCGGAAATGGCGTTCGCGCTCGCCTCGGCGGAATCCTCGGTCACCACGTAGGTCTTGCCCTTGATGGTCAGAATGTCGCCCTTCAGCAGCTTGCCGGTCAGCGTGGTGGCGGTCAGGTTCATCGAGGTATCGCCCTCGGAAACGCTGCCGCTGACCTTCACGGCGCTGGAGCTGGTAATGCCGGATTCGTGGTGCGCCACGCCCTGGGCCATGTAGTTCTCAAAGCCCATCAGCCGGCCAATGCTGCCCTCGCGCAGCGCCTGGGTGCTGCCGGACTTCTCCGCGTTCACCACGGCGGGAATCTGGGTAAACGCCGCGTCCGCCTCAGGATCCCACACGGCGACGCGCCCGGAAACGGGGGCCTTGTTGATGTTCAGCTGCTTTCGCGCGTTGGCCAGAATGCTCAGATCGGTGGGCGTGGTTCCCGCAGTGCCCACGGCGTAGGGCACGTCCTTGTAGAGGGCCAGGCCGTCGGCGTTGATCTTCTCCGCCAGCGCCACGGCGGCGGGCTCGATGAACACGCGGTTCAGATCGTCGATGTTCACCGCCGTCTCAATCGCGCTGGCCTTCGCGTCCACGGTGGCCAGCTTGTCCAGCTTCACGTCCACGCTGTCTTCGTTCATGTCCTGATAGTTCACGCCGGTCTCCTGGTTGAACTCCTCCGCGGTCAGAATCGTGGGCTTGCGCACCTGAATGGTGTCGCCCAGGTTCTTGAAGTCCGCGCTGAAGTTGCGGTAGACCAGATTGGGGAATACCAGGTTCTCGATCAGCCGGGGCAGCGCCTCGCGGGCGATCAGCTTCAGGGTAATAAAAGTGTTTGCCATAGGGTTTCAGCCTCCTTGTAGGTTTACTTTTTGTATCGAGCGGCGTAATAGTCCGCGTCGCTCATGGAATCATAGTCGGGCGCCTTTCCGGCGGCCTGCAGCTGCACGCCGCTCTGCTTCAGCCGCTCCTCCACGCCCTGCTGCACCGCGTCGCGAAACACGCGCTCCACGGCGTCAATGCTCGCGCTGCATGCGTCCGCGCCGGAATAGTCCAGCATCTGCTCCAGCGCCCTGGGCAAACCGCGCTGCGCCAGCGTGTCGATGGCCTCGGCCCGCAGCTCGCGGCGGGTGATCTCCGCCTCCCGGCGCGCCAGATCGCTCTCGCGCTGCTGCGCAGCCTGTTCCGCGCGCTGCCGCTCGTGTTCCGCGCGCTGCTGCTCCGTCATCTGGGCCAGCCGCTCGGCCTCGGTGCGGGCCTCTTCCCGGGCCTGCTCCACGCGCCGGTCCGCCTCACGCTGGAACCGCGCAAAGCGCTGGTTGATGATCCTGTCCACGTCCGCCTGCGTGTAGGTGTGCTCGCTCTCGCGCGCCGCCTCCTGCTGTGCGGGCTGCGCCTCCTGCGCGCCCTGCGCGCCCGCGTCGCCGCTGTTTGAGGGTTCGCCTCCGGCCGCCTGCTGCGCCTCGCCCTCCGCGAAAAACTGGAGGTCAAAAATGGGTTCCCTGTATTCGTGTTCGTTCATATTGCTCGCTCCTCATCCGTTTAACGCCCGTCGGCATACTCCGCCTGGATCAGCCCCCAGACGTCCGGGCATGCAAAAGCCGCGCCTTGAAGGCGCGGCGGATTGCCGGTATCAACGATTTGGTTTGGGCTCCCCTCTTATGGGGTTGACCGCTATCCTATGTGCCGGATCGCTGCTTTGCTTAGCGCGCCACAATCAATCATCCCCGCTTTCATTCATGTTTTCCAGCCGGAACGGCTTGAGTTTCTTCGCCGCGTCGGAGAGCAAAACGCGCCCTCCCTCGCGGTCATATCGGCGCGGCAGATTCACATCATCGCCAATGTGTTTGCGGATGCGATTTTGCCATAGCTGCACGTGCGCCTGCGCGATGCGCTCATCCTGGGGCGAAATGGCCGCGGCCTGCCGCCGTTTCCAACGCCGAACCTCGCGCTCCATCATGCGCTGTTCCTGCCTGCGCGCGTACAAATCCGCGTTATCTGCCTCTTCGTAGCCCTCCGGCGCGCCCAGCCCCGGCTCGGAATATCCCTCAAGATACACCTGTAGCACATGCCCGCAGTTGGGGTGAAACAGCCCATCCGCTATCGCGTCATCCAGGCTGGGATGTCCGCCCGTGCCGCGCAGCGAAAGGACTACGCCCTGCCACTTTGCGCACTTTGGGCAGCATCCCATGTGCTTGTTCACAAAGCACAGATCCAAGCCCCAGTGCTGCATGCTGCTGACGGTCGCCGCCAACGCAGCGCGCTGTATGCCCGTTCTCATGGCCATG
>JBJEUH010000088.1:0-24014 GCA_051883735.1 Candidatus Ventricola sp. | reverse complement strand
TAATTCTCAAAAAATTTCATCCCCTTCCCAAGCCGGGAAGGGGATGTTTTTTGTTTATGTTTCGGGCTTGAAGCTGCGCCGACGGAATCGCAATCCTCGCCTTCGGCTCCACTGCAATTCTTGCGATTGAAGGCTGCTCCATGAAAAGAACGTTAGGGCTGCCGCCCTAAAACCTGCCCGAGGGACGCAGTCCCTCAGACTCCCTTCTTCGCTTCGCGCTGTTTCAAGCTGTTTTACAGCCGCACCACGCCCTTGCGGATGATGATGTTTCCGTAGAGCGCCGTCTCGCCCGTCTGCACGACGGCGTAGGCGTTCTTCGCGCGCTCCATGAACGCGTCGTGCTCCATCATGTCAAACTCGGCGCTGGACATGTCCAGATCGGCCGCCTCGCGGAAGGCCTGCCAGATCGGCGCCCTGTCGCCGGGGAACATGCCCGCGGGCACCTCCATCACGGCCATGGGCTTCTTCACAAAGTCGTCCAGCGGAAACAGCGCGACGATGGCTCGCATCACCTCGGCGCAGCCGTGACCGTCGCAGCGCACGCAGCGCTTGCCGATCGACGTGCCGGGGAAGTTGCCGTCGGCGAGCACGAGCTCGTCGCCGTGGCCCATTTCGGCGATGATTTTGAGCAGTTCGGGGCTGATGATCGGAGAGATTCCCTTGAGCATATGCGTTCCTCGCTTTCCTTTTCGCTTCAGCGCGTGCCGTTCGTCCGCCGCGCCGCTTCTGCCTGCATTATACCACGCGCTGCATCAGGTCGGCAATCGTGATCCCGTCAAAGTATGCGTTCGTCATGTCGGAAAACATCCGCCACATGCCGATCGTGCGGCACTGCGCCTCGCGCGCGCACGGCTCCGCATCGCAGCCCAGGCACGCCACCGGCGCAAGGTCGCCCTCGGTCAGCCGCAGGATGTCGCCCACGCGGTAGTCCTGCGGCGCGCGGGTCAGCCTGTAGCCGCCGCCCTTTCCGTGCACGCCCTCGATGTCCCCCGCCTGCACCAGCACCGGCAGAATCCGCTCGAGATACTTGAGCGAAATGCCCTGCCTCTGCGCCACGTCCTTCATGGGAATGTATCCGCCGCTCTGATGCTCCGCCAGGTCGATCATCACGCGCAGCGCATACCTGCCCCGGGTCGAAATCATCATGCGTATTGCTCCTTTCGTTTGTTCGATTATAGCACGGCGTTCCGTACGCTTTCAACCAGCCGGACGCAACAGAATACCGGTGTCTGAACAGGCACCGGCATTTTGTTCTAATACAGTTTTCAACTCAGGCATGCTTGAAGCCGCGTGATCGGAATCGCAATTCTCGCCTTCGGCTCCGCTGCGATTCTTGCCTGCCCGCTTCGCGGATGGAGGAACGTTAGGGCTGCCGCCCTAACACCTGCTTGGGGCGCCGCTCCAAACCCCGCAAGGGATTTCATCCCTTGACCCTTCTCCGCTTCGCGCGTTCTTTTGAGGCTTATTCGGCAAAGAGCGGCGTGGAGAGGTAGCGATCGCCCGTGTCGGGCAGCAGCACGACGATGGTCTTGCCCTCGTTCTCCGGCCGCTTGGCCAGCTCGATCGCCGCAAACGCCGCCGCGCCCGAGGAGATGCCCACCAGCACGCCCTCGCGCCGGCCGATCAGCCGGCCCGTCTCAAAGGCGTCCTCGTTCGTCACGGTGATGATCCGATCGTACACGTCCGTGTTGAGCACCTGCGGCACAAAGCCCGCGCCGATGCCCTGAATCTTGTGCGCGCCCGCCACGCCGGTGGAGAGCACCGCAGAGGTCGCCGGCTCCACCGCGACGATCTCCACCTGCGGCTTTTTCGCCTTCAGGTATTCGCCCACGCCGGTGATCGTGCCGCCGGTGCCTACGCCCGCCACGAAGATATCCACCTCGCCGTCGGTGTCCGCGTAGATCTCCGGGCCGGTCGTCTCCCTGTGCGCCTTCGGGTTGGCGGGATTGACAAACTGGCCGGGCACAAAGCTGTCCGGGATTTCCGCCGCAAGCTCCTCCGCTTTGGCGATAGCGCCCTTCATGCCCTTTGCGCCCTCGGTCAGCACCAACTCCGCGCCGTAGGCCTTCATCAGCTGGCGGCGCTCGACGGACATGGTCTCCGGCATCACGATGATGATGCGGTAGCCCCTGGCCGCGGCCACCGCCGCCAGGCCGATGCCCGTGTTGCCGCTGGTCGGCTCGATGATCACGGAGCCGGGCTTCAGCTTTCCGCTCGCCTCCGCCTCGTCGATCATGGCCTTGGCGATGCGGTCCTTGACCGAGCCGGCCGGATTGAAGTATTCCAGCTTGGCCAGCACGCGCGCCTTGAGGCCCAGTTCCTTTTCGATGTTCGTCAGCTCGAGCAGCGGGGTCTTGCCGATCAGCTGGTCGGCGGTGGCATAAATTCTGGACATGGTCTTTCTCCTTTACTCTGTCGATGGGTTCAGCTGCAGCATCCCCTCATCGACATCGGAAAACCACGCCGGGCAGCATTCCGTTCATCGCTTATCCCTCTTTCACCGCGTCAAAGCCGCGCTCAAGATCCGCCAGAATGTCGTCGATATGCTCCGTGCCGATGGACAGGCGGATGGTGTTGGGCTTGATGCCCTGATCCAAAAGCTCCTCTTCGGTCAGCTGGCTGTGCGTCGTCGTCGCGGGATGGATGACCAGGCTCTTGACGTCCGCCACATTCGCCAGCAGCGAGAAGATCTTCAGGCTGTCGATAAACCGGTGCGCTTCCTCCACGCCGCCCTTGATCTCAAAGGTGAAGATCGATGCGCCGCCGCGGGGGAAATACCGCTCATACAGCGCATGATTCGGATGACCGGCAAGCGCCGGGTGATTCACATGCTCCACCAGCGGATGGTTTTGAAGGAACTCAAGCACCCTGGCGGTGTTCTCCGCGTGGCGCTCCAGCCGCAGGGACAGCGTCTCCACGCCCTGCAGCAGCAGGAACGCCGCGAACGGCGAGATCGTCGCGCCGGTGTCGCGCAACAGGATCGCACGGATGTACGTCACAAACGCCGCCGGGCCGGCCGCGTCCACAAACGACACGCCGTGGTAGCTGGGGTTCGGCGCCGCGATCGCCGGGTAGTTGCCGGAGGCCCTCCAGTCGAATTTGCCGGAATCGACGATGATGCCGCCCAGCGTCGTGCCGTGTCCGCCGATGAACTTGGTCGCGGAGTGCACGACGATATCCGCGCCGTGCTCGATGGGCCGGACGAAGTACGGCGTGCCGAACGTGTTGTCCACCACCAGCGGCAGGCCGTGCCGGTGCGCCAGCGCCGCCAGCGCGTCGAGATCCGGGATGTCGCTGTTCGGGTTGCCGAGCGTCTCCACGTAGATCGCGCGGGTGTTCTCCTGAATCGCCGCCTCGGTCTCGGCCAGATCGTGGATGTTCACGAACGTCGCCGTGACGCCGAAGCCCGGCAGCGTGTGCGCCAGCAGGTTGTAGCTGCCGCCGTAGATGGTCTTCTGCGCGACGATGTGGCCGCCGTTCTGCGCCAGCGCCTCAATCGTATAGGTGATCGCCGCCGCGCCGGAGGCCAGCGCCAGCGCGGCCACGCCGCCCTCCAGCGCCGCGATGCGCTTTTCCAGCACATCCTGCGTGGAGTTGGTCAGGCGGCCGTAGATATTGCCCGCGTCCTGCAGGCCAAAGCGCGCCGCAGCGTGCGCGCAGTTGTGGAAGACATAGGAGGTCGTGGCGTAAATCGGGACGGCGCGCGCGTCGGTCGCCGGGTCGGCGGTCTCCTGTCCAACGTGCAGCTGCAGGGTTTCAAAGCGGTATTCAGACATGTCGGTTTCTCCTTTCGGTCGCTGTGCTTGCTTGCCTCTCACAGACAGCGACACATTCGACCGAAGCGGAAGTTGGCGCGGACGAGCGCCTCAAAGCCGTTGCTCATCTCTCCGCCCTCCTTCCCATGAATTACCAACCCTCTTGGTTGGTAGGATTATACCCTGTTTTACCCACCTTGTCAATAGACAATTCGCAGGAACCCAAAAAAGCGGGCCGTGCCCGCTCCCACTTCCGAACAGCTTTGCAAAGTCAAGTCATTCGGTGCCCGCTGTACGGTTTTTGACGCAATTTCCTATGAGGCAAAAAAGCATCCTCTCGTTTCGGGAGGATGCGAAATGTACAACACCTCAACAAATTCCGATTTCTCTCTGTCATCTGAACACCTGCACCGGAACCCCCGCCCGCTCAAAGCATTCGGTATACATCCTCGGCGGGCGCGCCTCGTCAAAGTCCACGCTGTACGTCCTGCCCACCATCTCATACTTCGCGCCCGCCGCGCGCTGGTACGGCAGCACGTCCACGCGCACAAGCGCCTTCGCATCCTTCACCAGCTGCGCGGCCGTCTCAAAGTGCGCCTCGTTGTCGTTGACGCCGGGGATGATGGGCATGCGCAGGATGAACGGCGTGCTGCCCGCGCAGAGCATCTGCGCGTGGCGGCGGATGATCGCCTGATCCACGCCCGTGTAGCGCCTGTGCAGCGCGGGGTCGGAGACCTTCCAGTCCATCATGATGAGGTCGCAGCGCGCCATCGCGTCCTCGAAGACCGCGTCCGGTGCAAAGCCGCTCGTCTCCACAGCGGTGTGCACGCCATGAAGCCGCGCGATCACGCCCGCAACAAAGTCCCACTGCATCAGCGGCTCCCCGCCGGAGAACGTCACGCCGCCGCCGGACAGCGCGTACACGTCCGCGTCCTTCTGCAGGCGGCGGGCCAGATCCTCCGCCGTCCACGCCGTGCCCACGATCCTCCGGTACCCGCCCCGGCAGACCGGCACGCACGCCCCGCAGGAGATGCAGGCCTCCGGGCTCGGGCAGACGCGCCTGCACGCGCCGCAGTTTGCGCAGGCCGCGCGGCTGACCATCAGCTGCGGTTTGGGGGACAGGCCCTCCGGGTTGTGGCACCACATGCAGGACAGCGGACAGCCCTTCATGAACACCGTCGTGCGGATGCCCGGGCCGTCGAACACGGCAAACTCCTTGATGTCAAAGACGACGCCCGCTTTGCCGCTCATAGATTCAGCTCCGCGCGGCGGATGATGTGATCCTGATAGCACTTGTCCAGCTCCACGAAGTAGCCGCTCCAGCCCCACACGCGCACGATCAGGTTGCGGTAGTTCTCCGGGTGCTGCTGCGCATCCAGCAGCCGCTCGTGGTTGACCGTGTTGAGCTGAAGCTGATGGCCGCCGCGCAGCACGAACAGGCGCACCAGCTGCGCCACCTTGGTGATCGATTCCGCCTGCGTGAACACGCTGTCGGAGAACTCGATCGTCAGCGGGCCGCCATTGATGACGCGGCTCAGGTCCGGCTTGGTGAAGGACTTGACCAGCGACACCGGGCCGTTGAGCTTCACGTTCAGCGAGGGCGCATAGTTCGCCGGCAGCGGCACGCCCGCCTCGCGGCCGTCCGCCGTCGCGCCCAGCTCGTTGGCGTGGAAGATGTAGTACATCGCCGAGCCCGTGCCCGCGCGCACGCAGCCGCCGCGCTCGTTGGTCAGGCCCGCCACCGAGTCGGCAAAGGTATCGAGCAGCCACACGGCGTGCCGGTCCGCGCGGTCGTCGTCGTTGCCCATCTTCGGGCAGGCGGTCTTCAGGCGGCTGTGCAGCGCCTCATGGCCCGCGAAGTCCGCGTCCATCGCCGCGACCAACTCCTGCGCGGAGATTTCCCCGCCGAACACCATCTGCTCCACCGCCGCCATCATGTCCGCCGCGGGCGCGAGGCCGGTGCCGTGCAGGCCCCAGTTGTTGTAGGTGCAGCCCAGGGAGATGTCGCGCCCCTTCTCCACGCATCCGTCAAAGAACAGCGACAGATACGGCGAGGGGATGACGTACAGGTTCTTTCTTTGCGCCAACGTCTCGCGGACGGAGGCAAAGATCGCCTCACGGATCTCGCGTTTGAGCGCGTCCATGTCCGGGCAGCCTGCCAGCCTTTCGCGGATCACCCTGTCCACCGTGTTGGCAAAGGGCAGCGCGCCGATGTTGGGGATCTCCATGCCCTTGCCGGGGATGATGAACTCCCAGCAGGCGGCCATCGCGTAATCGCGCGCGTCGCGCTCGGCATAGCCCAGCGCCGTCAGGCCGGGGATCGCCACGTCATCGTTCTCGTACTGCGGAAAGCCGAGGCCCAGCTTCGTCAGCTGCGTGCCCAGCTCGAAGACCTCCAGCGGCGTGTTCCTGTTCACGCGCAGGTTGATCTTGGGGTCGATCAGCCTCAGCTCCGCGCTGGCCTTGAGGCACAGCTCGGAGAGGAGGTTGTAGCCGTCCTCTCCGTCCGGCGTCATGCCGCCCAGCACGATGCTCTGGCCGTTGTCGCCCTGCTGCATGCCGGGGTACAGGTCGCTGTCGCGGTTGCAGGAGAGGAAGAACGCCTCCAGCAGCTCAAACGCGCTCTCCTGCGTCTCCCGGCCCGCGTCGAGGTCCGCGCGCAGATAGGGCATCATGTACTGGTCAAAGCGGCCGAGCGTGTTGTGGTAATCGCCCTCGCACCACATGGCGTAGTGCAGGATGCGCAGGGATTGGAGCGCCTCGCGGAAGGTGCGCGCCGGATGGGCGGGCGCCCTGTCCAGCACGACCGCCAGCGCCTCGTCGCCCGCCTCGCGCGCCGCCTGTGCATAGCGCGCGGTCAGGTCCAGCACGGCGTCGATGGACATGCGCATCGCGCAGTGCAGCGTGCTGTCGCCGAGGCGTTCACGGAGCGCCAGCAGGCCCGAGGCGATCACCCTGCCGTAGTCCGGGGACAGGTTGCTCACATTGCCCAGCTCGTGAATATAGTGTTCGCCGCTGATCTTCGCCCACTCCGCCTCGCCAAAGATGCGCGGGAGGCTTGGCACGGTGCGCGTGAAGGCGATCAGCTCCTGCGGGAACAGATACGGCGTTTCCAGCTCGAGCGCCAGCTTGAGGCGCAGCGCGGTGCGGCTGACGTCTGCCATCGCGGCGTCGCGGTAGGGCAGCGCAGCTTCCTCCACGGGCGCGCGCCGCGCCTGGTGATGCCTGCGCGCCCACTGGGCTTCCTTGAGCGCGGCGATCCGGTTGGTCACGGTGAATCGGCTCCTTTCCATGCGATCAGGATGAAATTCGCTCTCCTTGCTGCCCTCAGTATACAGCAAATTGCCCCAGCAGGGAAGACCATTTTTCGCAGAATGACCAAAAACCGGCGTGCAGCAGGCAGCAGGCCGTCACATCGTACGGCGCGGCTTCGGTTATCCTTGTATTTGATCCTGTCCCATGATAAGATGAAGTCAAATCAACCGGCCAACCGGAACCCGCCGTGATCGTCTGCGCCTGTTTTGGGAGAACCATCGGTTTCCCGAACAGGTCAATCGGGACGGCGGCCATGGATCTTGCATGCTGTACAGGAGGAAAACATGAACAAGGTAGACGCATTTATTGAAATTCCGCTTCATTCCAAGAACAAATATGAAAGGGATGAGGAAACCGGAAGAATCCGACTGGACCGGGTCCTGTATGCTTCGATGGTCTATCCGGCGGAATACGGCATCATCGAGAATACCCTCGCGCCGGACGGGGACCCTCTGGACATTCTGGTGATCTGCGATTATCCCACCTTCCCGGGATGCATCGTCCCTGCGAGGGTATTGGGGTATCTGGAGATGGTGGATGGCGGCAAGACGGATTATAAGCTGATCTCCGTGGTGGACTGCGATCCGAGATACGACGAATACAAAGAGCTCGACGAGCTGCCCTCCTTCATCCTGAAGGAGATCTCGAACTTCTTCGACAACTACAAGGTCCTGCAGGGGATCGATGTGGAGACCGGGATTTACCACGGGAGAACCGACGCGGAAAAGGTGATTGAAGAATGCAAAAAGAGATACGTGGAGCTCAGGAAATAACGGTACGGCTTCAAAGGGCCCACGCTTGAATCGGACCCATCGGGATTTGCCGGCGTCAGGAGAAATATCCTGCCAAAATGAGAAGCCATGCAAAAGGCGTGACCGCGAAGGTCACGCCTTTTTCCTATGACATTGTCTCACGCGCCCTGCCCGCAGCAGCGGGTTGGCTTGCAGGGCGGGATTACTCCGCGATGTACGCGGCAGCGCTGCCCGCCGCGATGCGGCCGTAGACGACGATGTCGGCCACGGCGTTGCCGCCCAGGCGGTTCGCGCCGTGCACGCCGCCGGTCACCTCGCCAGCCGCATACAGGCCCGGGATCGCCTCGCCGGCCTCGGTCAGCACCTCAGCCGAGGTGTTGATCTTCACGCCGCCCATGGTGTGATGGATGCCCGGGGCCACCTTGATGGCGTAGTACGGCGCGGTGTCCAGCGCGCTGGCGAAGGACATGCGGCCAAACTCGTCATCCTGCTGCGCGGCCACCGCCGCGTTCCAGGTGTCAAGGGTCTCCTGCAGGGCCGCAGCGTCCGTGCCCATGGCGGCCGCCAGCTCCTCGACGGTGTTGCCCATCACGGCATAGCCCTTGGTGTAGTAGCCGTTGTAGGTGGAGGACGCGTCCATCATCTTCTGATCGACGATCGTCCAGGCATAGCCGCCCTCCTGGGCCAGCTCCGCCGCGGAGACCACGTCGCGGGTCTCCAGCTCATTGATAAAGCGCTTGCCGGCCTGGTTGACCAGGATCGCGCCGTCGCCGCGGATGCCCTCGGTGATGAGCGCAGAGGTCTCGGTGTAGACGGACGGGTGAATCTGGATCTGCTCCATGTCCACGGTCGCCGCGCCGACCGCCACGGCCATGTCGATGCCGTCGCCGGTGATGCCGGTGGAGTTGGTGGTCACAAAGCCCTTGAGCTGCGGCTGGTACTCCGCCACGCGGTCAAGATCCGCGCCGAAGCCGCCGGAGGCCAGGATGACCGCCTTGGCGTTGATGGTGTAGTCGCCGTTCTCCGAGGTGACCTTCACGCCGGTGACCTTGCCATCCGTGACGACGAGCTCGGTCGCGGCGGTGTTCAGGCGCAGGTCGATCTTCGCATCCGCGTCCACCGCGGCGGTCAGGGTCTTGACCAGGTACGCGCCGACCGGCGTGGTCTTGCCCTCAGCCGTCAGGGCGCGGTGAATGCGCATGACGGACGCGCCGCCGAAGGAGCCGACGGACACGAGGTTCGCGTCCTTGGTCGCCAACCAGTCGATGGCGTCAGCAGAATTGTTCACCATGGTCATGACCAGGTCGAGGTTGTTGATGCCCTTGCCGCCGACCATGGTATCCAGGGCGAACAGCTCCGGGGAATCGAAGTAGCCGACCGGGTTGGCCTTGTACGCCTCAAACTGCGCCTCAACCGTCGCAATCAGGTCAGCCAGCTCCGGGTAGCTTTCCTTCGCGCCCGCGATGGTCTTCTCCACCGCAGCGGTGGTGGCGTCCTTCCACTCGTTCTCGTCCTGCGCAGCGGTCTTCGCGGCGTTCATGCCGCCCGTCGCACGGGAGGTGTTGCCGCCGGTGGAGCCGGTCTTCTCCACGACGATGATGTTCTCCACGCCCAGGTCAGCCGCCTGCAGCGCAGCGGTCATGCCCGCGCCGCCGGCGCCGACGATGACGATGTCGCAGTCGGTGTCCTCGACGACCACGTCCTCGGCCTCCATCAGGCCCGCCGCGATCATGGCCTCCTTGGTCGCCGCGATGACCGCGTTGGTCGTCACGGTCGCGCCAGAGATGTTGTCGATCTCCGCGCCCTGCGCCGCCACGATGGCCGCGGCATAGGTGCCATCCTGGCACGGCTCATAGCCGAAGCCCGAGGTCTCGCTGTCGCCGACGACGACAGCCTCGGTGATTTTGCCGTCCTCAACGGTCAGGGTAACGGTCACCGGGCCGATGCCGTTGTCATCGCCGGTAAAGGTCTCGGCCGACGCGCCGGCGATCACGCTGGTCAGCATCAGCACGGAAAGAAGAATCGATGCAAGCTTTTTCATGATGAAAAATTACCTCCTTCTTGCAAGTCCACTCTATTGTATAGCTTTGTGAATACATTGTCAATCATTCTTTCGAGATTTCCTGCGTTTTCCATCTTGCGGGCCGTGCCCGCTCCCACTTCCGAACGGCTTTGCCAAGTCAAGGCATTCGGTGCCCGCTGTACGATTTTGGGTGCAATTCCCGATAAGCCAAAAAGCAGGCTGTGCCCGCTCCCACTTTTAAGCAGCTTTGCAAAATCAAGTCATGTACTGCCCGCTGTACGGTTTTGGGCGCAATTCCCATAAGGGCACAGAAAAGACCGGCGCAGCGTCGCGCCGGTCTTTCCCGATTACGGAGAGGGGGAGGGGGAATTCTCATCTATGATAAAAGGGATGAACCCTGTTCTGTCAGGCAACCATCGCCACGCCGGCCACACGGGCGAACATCTCGGCCACGGTCTTCATGTCCATCTCGCCGCGGCGCGCCATCATCAGCACGCCGTACATGCCCACGCCGGTGATGCGGCCGGCCTGCGCGCCGTCCAGCCCGCGCTCGGTCATGGCCTGCTTCACGATCTTTTCGACCGCCGGGCGCATGTGATCGACCAGCCGGTCGCACATGTCGCTGTACAGCGCCGCGTGCTGGGGCAGGCACAGGTCCTTGAGCATCGGCTCGGTGAAGCACCGGTGCCAGGCCTCGTGATTGACGAGACGGTCGATCTTCTCCTGCGCGCTGCCTTCGCCGTCCGCGATCTTCTGCGCCTCGCTGCCCAGGTAGCAGCAATAGCCCTCGACGACGGCCTTGACCATGTCGTCCTTGGTGGTGAAGTAGTAGTAGAACAGGCCCTTCGCCACATCCACCGCGGAGACGATCTCCGCCACGGACGTTCTCACAAAGCCCTGCTGAGCAAACAGCTTCGACGCGGCGGCCACCATTTCCGCCTTGCGTTCTTCCGGTTTCTTGACGACGCGCATCGCGTTTTCCTCCTTGCATTCTTTCACAGCGGGCCTGTCTGTGTGCCCGGCCTTGGGTTCCTTGCGATGGGTGTATTGTATCAGCCCGGGATGGGCTTCACAAGGGATACCCGTTCAATGATACGTCTGCGCGTCTCAAATGTCACTTTCAGCGATTCCTCTCACCCTGTGAGGGATTCTTCAGCTGCTCAGGCTCTCCAGATAGCCCTCCAGCGCCTGCACATCGTCAAAGATGCGCCCGGCGCGAAGCTGCGCCTGATCGTCCTGCGGGGCCTGGCTGAGCGGCACGTCCGTGGTCCGCACCACCTCAAGCGCCTCGCCGCTGCGGTTCTGCAAAACGGCCAGCTTTCCGTCCTCCCCGCCCCGGAGCACCCAGTGCAGCGGGCAGGGGATATCCGTGCTCAGCGCGATATCCACCTCGGAGGAGGAGAAGCCCGTCACCGCCGCGCCGGGGATCACGCTGGCAATCTCCTTTTCCAGCAGCGCACGGGACATGCCCATCAGCCTCGCGGGCAGCTCCTCCCTGCGCTGCACGCTGTGGCCGCAGGGCGCATAGTACAGCGTCCTGTGCAGAAAGCAGCCCGCCGACGTCCGCTCGGACAGGTCCGCCCCCGCAGGACGGTCCTGGGCCGCAGGAGCTTCCTGGCCCGCAGGGGCTTCCTGGGCCGCAGAGGCTTCCTGAACCGCAGGAACCTCCTGCGCTGTGGGGAATCCCTGCGCGGCTGCCGGCGGCGGCACGGTCGCATCCGAGGCCAGCATCGTCTGCGGCTCCTCCGGCGCGTCCACCTTCACGGGAAACAAGCACAGAATCGCGGCCAGCACCGCCGCCGCGAGCAAGAAACGGTAAGGACTTCCCCAGATCTCTGCAAACAAAACGCCCTCATCTCCTTTTGTCCCCAGTCTGCACCGTTTGACAAAAAGAAATGAGGGAAAAATTTTGATTTCATGCTGTTCTTGTTACGGGAGCGAATGCGAACGAACTCCCTCAGTCAGCTTCGCTGACAGCTCCCTCAAGAGGGAGCCTTACTCTCTTTGTGCGGCTTTGCCTCCCTCTTGAGGGACGTTTCAGCAGCCGCGCCCAGTGGGCGATGCAGGCTGATGAAACGCCGAAGGTTGGCTGCCGCAGCAGCCGGAGGGAGTGGTCCTTCGTTTGCATTCGCTCCCTAAAGCGCCCTTTCCCAAACGACACTCATCTCCTCCGGAGGTACACATGATTCTCTTTCCTGCCATCGACATCTACGGCGGCAAGGCCGTGCGCCTGGTGCACGGCGACTACGCCCAAATGACCGTCTACAACGACAACCCGCTGGCCGTGGCGCAGGACTTCATCGCCTGCGGCGCGGAGCATATCCACATCGTCGACCTCGAGGGCGCAAAGACCGGCGAGACGCCGAACCTTGAGCTGATCGCGAAGATCGCGGCCTGCGGCCTGTTCGCCGAGGTGGGCGGCGGCATCCGCAGCGAGGCCGTGGCCCGGCGATACATGGACGCGGGCGTGCAGCGCGTGATCCTGGGCACCGCGGCGGTGACCGACCCCAGGCTACTGGAGCGCCTGGTGAACGCCTACGGCGAGCGGATCGCCGTGAGCGTCGACGTGAAGGACGGCTGCGCGGCCATCCGCGGCTGGACGGAGGCGAGCAGCCTCACCTGCGACGCGCTGTGCCAGCGGCTCCAGGATACGGGCGTCAGCACGGTGATCTGCACCGACATCAGCCGCGACGGCGCGATGCGCGGCGCCAACCGCGCGCTCTACGCCGATCTGAGCCGGCGATACGCGATGAACTTCATCGCCTCCGGCGGCGTGTCCAGCATGGAGGACGTGACCGCGCTGCGGGATCTGGGCGTGTACGGTGCGATTATCGGCAAGGCGTACTATACCGGCGCGATCGATCTGCGCCGCGCAATCGAGGTGACACGATGATTACCAAGCGCATCATTCCCTGTCTGGATGTGAAGGACGGCCGCGTGGTCAAGGGCGTGAACTTCGCGTCGCTCAGCGATGTGAACGACCCCGTGGAGCTGGGCCGGTATTACAGCCAGTGCGGCGCGGACGAGCTGGTGTTCTACGACATCACCGCGTCGAGCGAGGGGCGGCGGCTCTTCACCGACGTGCTCAAACGCGTCGCCTCGACCATCTTCATCCCGCTGACCGTGGGCGGCGGCATCAACACGCTGGACGACTTTGAGCGCGTGCTGACCAGCGGCGCGGACAAGGTGAGCGTCAATTCCGGCGCGATCCGCCATCCGCAGCTGATTGAGGACGCGGCCAAGCGCTACGGCGATCAGTGCGTGGTGCTCTCTGTGGACGCCAAGCGCGTGGACGGCAGCTATCATGTGTTCGCCCGGGGCGGACGCGAGGATACCGGCATGGACGCGCTGGAATGGATCAGGCGCGGCGTTGACATGGGCGCGGGCGAGATCGTCCTCAACTCCATCGATACCGACGGCGTGAAGCGGGGATTTGACCTGGAGATGCTCAGCGCCGTGTGCAGCATCGCCGACGTGCCGGTCATCGCCTCCGGCGGCGCGGGATGCACGCAGGACTTTGTGACGCTGTTTCGGACGCTGCCCAAGGTGGACGCGGGCCTGGCGGCCTCGATCTTCCACTTCGGCGAGGTGAAAATCCGCGACCTCAAGGACGAGCTGGCCCGAAACGGCATCAATGTCCGCCGAATCAAGGAGACAGACGCTTGATATCGATTTGCGTCTGAATTCTTGCCTTGCGGATCAACCCGTTTCAATCGTAGGCTGCTTTGCAGCCTGCTCTGAAACTGCTTTTTCTTAAACTATTGGATACGTTGGGCTGCCGCCCAAACCTGCTTGAGGGATTTCATCCCTCAAACTCCCTTTTTCGCTTCGCGCTGCTGAAAGCATTTTAGAATGGAACCAGTGCAGAACCGGCGCGAAGCGAAGAAGGGTCAAGGGACAATGTCCCTTGCGGGGTTTGGGGCAGAGCCCCAAGGAGGAAACCATGATCGACATTTCAACGCTCAAATTTGACGAGAAGGGGCTGATCCCCGCCGTCGTCGTGGATACACAGACGAAAAAGGTGCTCACCGTCGCCTATATGAACGCCGAGAGCCTGAAGATTTCCATGGAGAAGGGCCTGACCTGCTTCTTCTCCCGCTCCCGCCAGAAGCTCTGGCTCAAGGGCGAAACCAGCGGCAACGTGCAGCACATCGTGAGCATCACGGCGGACTGCGACCGCGACGCGCTGGTGGTCGAGGTGCGCAAGGAGGGCCCGGCGTGCCACCTGGGCACGGACTCCTGCTTTAACGAGGTGATCTTCGAGGGCGAGGAGCCGCCGGCCTTCCAGTACGCGGACCTCATGGAGATGCTCAAGGGCCGCAAGACGCAGCCCAAGGAGGGCTCCTACACGACCTACCTGTTTGAGAAGGGCATCGACAAGATGCTCAAGAAGGTCGGCGAGGAGACGACGGAGGTCATCATCGCCGCCAAGGACGGCGATCGGGCGAATACCATTTACGAAATCGGCGATCTGATGTATCATGTGATGGTGCTGATGATCGAGATGGGCATCAGCCTGGAGGACGTCAAGAAGGAGATGGCCTCCCGCCACGTCATCGACAAAAAGGTCAAGCAGGAGAAGATGATCAAGTGATTCCCCAGAATCTGCACATGCACTCCACCTGGGACGACGGGCGCAGCACGGTCGAGGAGATGATCCTCGCCAGCCGGGCTGCGGGGCTTGCGTCCGTGGGCGTGAGCGTCCATTGCCCGATGCCGTTTGAGAACGACTGGGAATGCCCGGCGGAGCGCCTGCCGGCTTACAGGGCCGAGGTGCGCGCGCTGGCGGCAAAGTACGCCGGAAGTATCGACGTGTATCTGGGCATCGAGTGGGACGTGAGCGCGCAGACGCTCGACCTGTCGGCGTACGATTATGTGATCGGCTCCGTGCACGAGCTGCCGGTGGACGGCCATCGCAGCGTGGACGCCAATGCGGAGACGACGGCACGTTATCTCGCCGAGTGCTTTGGCGGCGACGCGGACGCGGCGGCGGAGATGTTCTTCGCCGAGTATGACAAGGTTGCCGCGCGGCCGGAGGCGGATATCGTCGGGCACTTCGATCTGCTCACGAAGTTTGACGAGCAGCGGGGCTTTTTCAATGAAAACAGCCCGCGCTACCGGCGCGCGGCAGAGCGGGCGATGGAGAAGCTGGTGAAGGCCGGAAAGATCTTTGAAGTCAACACCGGCGCGATCAGCCGCGGCTACCGCACCACGCCGTATCCGTCCGCACAATGGCTGCGCCTGCTGCACGAGCTGGGCGGTCGCGTGACCGTCAGCGCCGACGCGCACCACAAAAGCGGCGTGACCTGCGCGTTCGATCTGGCCGAGCGGATGGTCAGGGAGGCGGGCTTTACGGAAATCTGGATTCTTGAGGACAAAAAATTCGTCCCGGTCAGCATCTGACCGGGACTATCTATTGTATTGTATTGAGTTTCTTTCATCCGCCGCGAAGCGAAGAAGGGGTCTGGGGATTGCATCCCCAGGCGGGTTTGGGCGGCAGCCCAATCGTTCTCTTACTCGTCGCTCAGCCGCGCGACCATCGCGGCCATCGCATCCACGGAATTGAAGTTCTTCGGGATGATCTCGGTCGCCGGGATGGAAATGTCGAACTCGTCGTTCAGCGCGCCGATCAGCTGGATGATGTCCAGGGAGGAGAGCACGCCGTCGTCGATCAGGGTGGTGCAGGTGTCCAGGTTGTCCTCGTCGATGATGTCCGCGAGGATCTCAAGAATCGTGTCTCTCATGATGATTGCTCCTTTATGTTCAATGTCATTCAAAGGGTGCCTTGATTGATGGAAGAGGAATGGATTGTGTCGCGCACCAGACGCGCGCCGCGCTCGTCCGCCAGGATGATGCGCGGCATGTTGCGGCTCAGGAAGAGCGCCGGGCCCTCGGTGACGGAATACGCGCCGATATTGTGGAAGGCCAGCACGTCCTGCTGCGCGAGGCCGGAGAGCGTGATGCTGCGCACGAGGATGTCCGCCGTGGTGCACAGGCTGCCGCAGAGCGACCAGTCCGCCTCGGCTTCGCCTGAATGGGCCGGGCCGGCAATGTGCGTGATGATCGGGTTGCGCATGCCCATCGTGCCGCCGAGGTAGTTGACGTGGTGGATGCCGCCGTCCACAATCGCGTAGCTATGGCCGCGGTTGACCTTCGTATCCACCACGGCGGTCAGATACGTTCCGCATTCGGAGGCGAAAAAGCGGCCCATCTCGATGGTCAGCTCACAGCGGCCGGCAAGCGCCTGCAGGTCGGGCGCGAGCGCGCGGATCGGGGCGAGGGTGTCGCTGTGATCCTCGTGGGCGAAGTAGGGGAAGTACAGGCCCGGGCCGTACTCCAGCTGCTCGCAGACGAAGCCATAGTCGCGCTCCAGCCGGTCCATGAACTCGCCCAGCATGGCCAGCTCCCTGCGCTGATCCTTGTCGAGCTTCGCACGCTGGGTGCCGGAGAAGTAGTGGATGCCCGTAAACCGCAGACCGGCGTAGCGGTCGCGGTGCGCGATCGCATCGAGCAGGTCGCTCTCGTCCATGCCGAACTGCGAGCCTGCCGTCAGGCGCAGCAGCACCGGATAGACGCATCCGCGGCGCAGGGCGGCTTCGTTCAGCAGGCGGATGTGCAGCGGGGATTCGGCGGTGAAGCGCACGACGCCCGCATCCATGGCATGCTCGATGTCCTCCGCCGTCTTGTTCACGCCGGAGAAGAGGATCATTTCGGGATCGACGTGCAGGGCCTCACAGATTTCCAGCTCGCCCGGGCTGCACACCTCGAGCATCTCCACCAACCCCTGCATCGCGGGGATGAGGAAGGGGTTGGCCTTGATGGAGTAGCACAGGTGGACGCTGTCGCCCACGATGGCCTTGATTTCGCGCATGCGCACGGTCAGCGCGGCGGTGTCAAAGACGAAGGACGGCGTGCCGAATTCCTTGGCGATGGCGGCAAGCTGCTGTTTATCCATTCCGCGCACCCCGCTTCCGGTTCTGGTAAAGCTCCATGAGGGCGTTGCGGTCGATCTTGCCGTTCTTGGTCATGGGCATCTCGTCCACCTGCATGAAGATGTTGGGGATCATGTAGGCGGGCAGGGTCTCGTGCAGGGCGGCGGTGATGGCGGCTTTGTCGGCCTCGCCCATCGTGAAGGCGAGGATCTTGCCCTTGTCGTGCAGGTACACGCACAGCGCACGCTCCACGCCGGGCACGGCGCTCAGCGCGGTCTCGATCTCGCCCAGCTCGATGCGGTGGCCCATGTGCTTGATCTGGAAGTCCTTGCGGGAGACGTAGACCAGCTCGCCCTGCTCGGTCAGGCGCACCAGGTCGCCCGTGCGGTAGATGGTCTCCATGTGGGTCCTGTTCAGCGGATTCTGCACGAACGCGGCGCGGGTGCGCTCGCTGTCGCCGAAGTAGCCCAGCGCCACGGCCGTGCCGCTGACGCAGAGCTCGCCGGTGCCGCCGGGAGCGACCTCCTGGTCGTGTTCATCCAGCAGCAGGATGCGCTCGTTGGGGAACGGCACGCCGATGGGCAGGCTCTCGCCCGGCTCAAATTCGCGGTCCACGATGTAATAGGTGCAGTTGCAGGTGATCTCCGTCGGGCCGTAGAGGTTGACGTACATCGCGTCCGGCAGATACTTTTTGAGCTTGTTCAGGTGCTTGATGGGCATCACCTCGCCGGAGAACATGATGGCGCGCAGCGTCGTGGGCACGCGGTAATCCAGCGCGTTCATCGTCGTGATGAAGCACAGCGCGGACACCGCCCACACGAGCACCGTGGCCCCGCGGTCGCACAGGAAGTCCATGAGCTTCGTCGGCTGGGTGAAGTAGGCCGTGGGGATGATCTGCACCGTCGCGCCGGTGAAGACGCCGGAGTAGATGTCCTTGACGGAGACGTCGAAGTCAAACGGCGCCTGATTGGCCAGCACGTCGCGTTCGGTGATGCCGAAGATCTCGGTGAAGCAGGGGATGAAATCGACCACGTTGCGGTGGCAGATGATCACGCCCTTGGGCGTGCCGGTGGAGCCGGAGGTGAAGTTGACGTAGAGCGGATCGATGTCCAGCATCTGCGCGCGCACGCGGGCAAGCGCGGCCCCGTCGATCGCGCTTTCGAGCAGGTCCTCGAGGATGAGGATGTCGCCCGGCACGTCCATCGCGCGCAGCGCCTCCTCGTGCGCCCTGTCGGTCACCACGACCGGGGAGGCGAGGGTTTCAAGGATCGCGCGGATGCGCACGGCGGGGTGGCGCAGGTTCAGCTGCGAATACGCGCAGCCGGCGTACACCGCGCCGAAGAAGCCCGCGACGGTCTGCACGGACTTGTCCATGTAAAAGCCGACGGTCGTGCGCGGGGCGACGCGCGTGCTGAGCGCAGAGCCCACGGCGCGGGACAGGCGCACCAGCTCCTCAAAGGTGACGGCGCTGCCTTCGTCGGCGAAGGCGGTCTTGTGCGGCAGGCGCGCGGCCGTCGCCTCCAGGTAATCGAGAATCAGATATTTCATCATCAGCACTCCAGAAATGCTTATTGTCTTGCGAGGCAAAGAAGGGATACGACAGGATCTCTTCCGCAACAAAAACAGGCTGCGGACAAACATCCGCAGCCTCTATTATACAGGATGATTCCTCCGCAATCAAGGGAAGATTACTCGATCGTCAGCTCGTACCACACCTCGCCGTTTTCCTCGTATCCCTGAATGCGCGCGTAGACGCGCAGGGTCTGGCCGGACAGCGCGCCCGGTGCGCAGGCATACAGCGTGTCCACGCCGTAATCCTGCAGCAGCGTCTCGCTGCCGTCGTCGTTTTTGAGCACGAACCGGTATTCCGGCGTGTACATGACGTAATGGTTGCAGTCCGCCAGATACACGTCCTGCGTCCGGGCCAAATCGCTTACGCGCGCCTCGTCCTGCTCAAGCGCAGGGTTCCACTCGCCGTCAGGATCATACGCGGTCAGCCAGACGTTGGGGGTGAAGGTGAGGGAATCGAGGTATTCCCAGCGGTTCTTGTAGAACAGGCCGCTGACGTCCTCGCCGGCGGCGTAGGCGCTGAAGACCCGGCAGAACGCCTCGCTCAGCAGGTCCGCGCCCTCGCCGACCATGTGGTACAGGTCGAAGAAGTATTCGTCCAGATTGGGCATCAGCTCCGGCTTGGCGAAGGAGAAGTTGAAGCACGGCACGCCCATCTCCTCGCAGAAGGCCATGAGGCCGTCGTTGTAGTCCATGAAGCCCGGCTCGGCCAGCGCGTGCGCCGTGTGATTGGGATAGATGACGACCATGAGTTTGGCGCCGCTTTCCTCGCAGAGCTGTATGTACGTTTCAAGCTGCTCCCTGGAGCCGTCGAGGAGCTCGTAGGTGTAGCCGGTGTATTCGCGCTGCACGGTGCGGATCAGCTCGTCCGCGCGCTCGTCGGTTTCGTGGCGCAGAAAGCCTCTGCCCTGATAGGAGACCGTCGGGTCCATGGTTTCCTGCAGGCGCGCGTAGGTCTTCTCCGGGAAATAGCGCAGGCCGATGGTCTTGGCCACGTCGGACAGGCTCTGCGCGCCAAAGCCCCGGAACATCAGCAGGCGGTCGAGGTAGAGGCCGTCCTCCCTGCTGGTGCGCAGATAGTAATCGAGCATGTTCGCGGGATCGGAGAGGAAGGGCATGAGCTTGTACTGCGCCTCCGGCGCCTCGCGCACGGTCTGGAAGTTGTACGGCTCGGTGACCAGCACGATCCACTCGGGGCTGTTTGTGCGCAGCAGCTCGCGCGTCAGCGCGATGGACGCGGGCATGGAGGCCGTCGGCACGGTGGCGCAGAAGGCCGACTTCCCGGTCTTCTCGGTGATCATCGGCGCGTTGAAGTGGTCGCGCACGATGGAGGAGCCGACGAGCGCCAGCTCGATGTCGTCACGCGCCTGCATCTCGCGCAGGGTCAGGCAGGCGATGGTGTCCGTCTGAATGAGGTGCGTGTTGGCGAAGAGAAGCAGGAGCGCAAAGCCCAGAAAGAAGAGGGCCAGCCTTGCAAAACCACGAAGATTCGGATGTCTTTTCACAGCATGCCTCCGTCAGAATACCGCGTACATGAAGCCGGCGCTTGCCGCGCCTGTGCCCGCGAAGCAGGCCAGCACGAAGTACATGAACGCATAGAGCAGCACGACGCGCGGGATCGCGGGCAGGGACAGCAACCTGTTGCGGATGCGCACGCCGCGCTCCTGCAGGACGGAGACCGCAAACAGGATCAGCGTGGCGGCGGCAAGAATGGCAAAGTCGTTTGCCGCCAGGCCGAGGGTGAGCAGCGTGCCGTCCGAGAGCTGCGCAGCCGCCGGGGCGAAGAGGGTCTTGCGGAGCATCGCAAACGCGTCGCCCGCGCGCACCGCGCGGTCAAAGTACCAGCCGATGTTGACGATCACGAACGTGCGCACAACGCGCAGCACATAGAAGCCGCGCGAGGCGGTGATGCGCTCGCCGAGGCGGTCGTCTGCGCGCCGGTACAGCGGGTCAAGCAGCGCGCTGGCGGCGAGGATGAGGCCGTTGTACAGGCCCCAGAGGACGTAGTTCATGCTCGCGCCGTGCCACACGCCCACCAGCAGGAAGACCAGGATGTTGCCCAGCGCCGCGGGCAGCGCGCGGGCGACGTCCGCGCCAAGGCGCGATTTGGCCGACCTGGAGAGCCGGGTCATGGGCCGGGTCAGCGCGAAGGGATAGAAGACGTAGTCGCGCATCCACGCGCCCAGCGAGATATGCCACCTGCGCCAGAAATCGCCCAGGGAGACGGAGAAATACGGGCGCTTGAAGTTGGGCGCGAGCCGGATGCCGAACAGCTCCGCGATGCCGGTGACCAGATCGATGCCGCCGGAGAAGTCGCAGTACTGCTGAAGCGAGTAAAACAGCACGGCCACGACGATCACCGCGCCGCCGTAGGCCTCCTGATGGCCGAATACCTCGCTGACCAGCGGGAGCGCGCGGTCGGCGATGACCTTCTTTTTAAAGAAGCCCCAGAGCATGAGCAGCGCGCCGCGCTCGAGGTTGGCGACGTCGAGACGGTGCGGCGTCTCAAGCTGATGGGCGAGCTGATCAAAGCGTGCGATCGGGCCCTGAATGAGCTGGGGGAAGAAGGAGATGAACAGCGCGAACTTCGCCGGGTTTTGTTCCGGCGCGTACTTGCCGTTGTACACGTCGATGAGGTAGCCCATCGACTGGAACGTGTAAAACGAGATGCCCAGCGGCAGCAGCAGGGAAAGCGCCGGACGGCCCAGCGCCGTGAGCAGCGGCGAGGCATACTTGAGCAGCGCCAGCACGCCGAAGTTGAGCAGCAGGACGGCGAAAAAGACCGCGCGCTGGCGGCGCTTGGCCTGCGCCTTGAGCGCCTTTTTGCCCGCCGCGTCCAGCTCGCCCCTGCGGGCCTTGAGCAGCGCTTTGTTCTTCTCGCCGATGCGGCCGATGGCCAGCGCGCCCGCCCAGGTGGACAGCGTCGTCAGCAGGATGAACGGCAGCGCGCTTGCGCCAAAGGAGGCGTAATACGCATAGCTGACCAGCAGCAGGAGCACCCACTTGAAGCGGTCCGGACACAGATAGTACAGCGCCGCGCACAGGAAGGCGAATGCGATCAGGGTGAAGAGTGACATGATCAAACCTCGGACAATCGGAATCAGAATGAAGCGGGAACAACGATATCATGCTTTGGCCCGCCTGTCAAGGCGGTCAATGGTGAATGACGTTCTGGCTGGCCCGAATCCGCGCGAGGGCGGCGGCGCCCTGCGGACCGGTCAGGTAGGCATAGGTGGTCTCGGGCACGAGCGACCGGATCTCCTCCATTCTGCCGTCGTGGATGAGCTGGCGCACATGGGACGCGCTGATGGGCGCGCCGGCCTCCTGCCTGCGGGGGACGACGTGCAGGGCGATCCCGCTTGGGGGCAGCACGTCTGCCAGCGCCTCGTTGTATGCGCGGGTCGCAGCGGAGAACGGCTCCTCGCCGACGTAGCGGCAGGAGAGGTTCAGCGCCTGCGCGATGCGGGTGAACAGCGTCGCGTCGAGCTGCGCGTGCGTGCGTGTGACCAGCGCGTCGTCCTTGAGGAAATAGGACGGGAACGTCGCGGAGGAGATCATGTAGCTGCCGGAGGCGACGACGGTCACGTTGGGATGCTTCGCCGCCGCGGCGCGCACCATGGCCAGGCGGTCGCTGAAGGGCACGAGGCTCCTGTCCTCGCTGAGCACGAACAGCACCACGCGCGCGTTCTCTGCCGCCGCCCGCTCGAGCAGGTATGCGTGGCCGTTGGTGAACGGGTTGCAGTTCATGACCAGCGCCGCGCCAGGCGTTTTCAGGCTGCCCGCGGGCATCTGCGCGGCGAGCTGGCGGAGATAGCGGTCAAAGCCGTCGCGCCGGTTTTCCATGAAGACGAGCCGGCCGTCCACGCGGGCGATCTCGTAAAAGCCGCACGGGGCGAAGAACTTTGCGCTGTCGCACTTGGTGTACAGGAACAGGTGCGTGTTGCCGCGCTCCATCTGCACCTGCACCAGATGCGCCACGAGATCGGCCATGAGGCCTTCGCCACGGTGCGCGGAGGAGACGGCCATGCAGCGCAGCGTGTTTTCAAAGATGGAGCCGGTGGCGAGCATCTCGCCGTCGTCGTTGAAAATGCCGGCGGAGTAGGAGAGGTTTCTGTCGCGCATGATGCCCTCGGCGTGCAGCAGCGCGTCCATCTGCGCCTGTGCGCGCCTGTTGCGGGGGGAGATTTCGCTGGCAAAGTATTCGCTCATGGCGGTCCTCCTGGCGGTCATAAATAATTACTTTACATTATATCATGAAAGTGTATGCGGCGCGTATCCAATTTTGCCGATCCCGCGCTTTGCCGCATGGAGAATGCCGGGGCCCAAAAACGACGCCGCTTCTGACGCGGCGCCGCTTGATGGCCATATAAAAGGAAGGGGTTATTTCTGCGCCGGCAGGTTGAGCGGCACGTTCAGCTTGTCGCAGACGATGCGCACGAAGTCCTCCATGTACCGGGTCAGGTACAGGCCCTTGCGGTAGCACAGGTAGAAGTGGCGCTCAAAATCGCTGTTGAGGATCGGATGGCATTGCACGCGGTAGTGCAGGTCCAGCGAGTTCATGACGTAGACGTGGGGGATGAGCATGACCGCGTTGGCGCGGGCGGCCACGTTCTTGCCGGCCTCCATGTTGCTGGTCTCCAGCAGAATGGAGGGGCTGATGTGGTGGTGCTCAAAGAGCCTGTCCTGCACCAGGCGCACGCTGTGGCCGGGACGCATGGAGACGAACTTCTCGTATTGCGCCTCGGTGATCTCGATCGGCGTGCCGTCCTCAAAGCGGTGCGCCAGCTCCGTGGAGCGCGCGGCCATGAGCACGACCTGCTCGTTCTCGATCAGGACGTACTGCAGCTTGTTGGGCTTTTCGCTGGTGGCGACCAGCGCGATGTCGCACTGGCCCTCGGCGGTCATCCGCTCCAGCGTGTCGCTGCCGTGCTCCACCAGCTCCACCGTGACATAGGGATAGCGGCGCGTAAACTCCGGAATGACCAGCGGCAGCAGCTGAAGGCCCCGCTGCACGGAGATGCCCACGCGGATGCGGCCGTGGATTTCGGTGGTCATCTCGGCGAGCTGCGCGCGCAGGTTCCGCTCGATATCCAGCACCTGCTCCGCCGCGTCCACATACTTGTGGCCGGCGTAGGTCAGGGAGATGGGATCCGTGGAGCGGTCGAAGATGGTCGCGCCCAGGTCCTGCTCGATCTGCTTGATGGTCTGGGAAAGGGCGGGCTGGGAGACGTAGAGCTTCTTGCTTGCAGCGGTGATGGAGCCCTCGCGCAGGACGGTCAACACATATTGAATGTGCTTCATGTTCATGGGGGATCGCCTCCCTGTCGTCGTGTCGTGATCGGAACTGGTATACAAGAATGTAAAACCATAAGAACGGAATTATATTCAACATATACAAATCGGTATTTGCATTATGGACGGTTTTATATTATCATGAAACCAACAAAAGCGCAAGAAGACGGCCGGGGCAAAGATGGCCGGTTTTCACAAATTTTTTCCATTTGCAGCTTAAGCCGAAGAGAATCGGCTTGGGAAAATAAAAGGAGGTTCTACACTATGAAGAAGCTCGTATGTCTCGTTCTCGCAATCGTGATGCTCGTGGCTGTGGCCGCGTGCGCCAGCGCCGAATTCAAGTTCGAGCGCAAGATCGATCTCGTCTGCCCGTGGG
>JBJEUH010000087.1:0-4586 GCA_051883735.1 Candidatus Ventricola sp. | reverse complement strand
AGTGTGCACGTTGACAGACGACCTGCTCATTTTCGCATTTTTCTCCTCACCCACGTCATTCCCCGCTGGCCAAACCCGATGATCCGCTGCAGCAGCCTGCTGTACGGCCATTTCATGATCTGCACATACTGCGCATATTCGCCCCGGTGGTAGAATTTCTCCTTCGGGTAATCCACAATGCCCAGCTCTCTGAACCATTCCCTGCGCAGCTGATCATAGAGCTTCTTTTTGGTCGGATCGCTGAGCGTGTTCAGGTTCCACAGGGAAAAGTGCAGCGCATAGTTGATGTAATCCTGCTCGAAGCGCTCGTAGAGCCCCCAAACCTTGAGCTGCTCGCGCAGGGCCATCAGCGCATGATAGAAGCACATCCAGGACTTTTCGCGGGTCACGGAGAGCGTCCCGCCCGCATGCCGCCGCTGATGGGCCAGAATCTCAGGCACCGTGGTAATCCGCCGCGCCTTCACCAGCGCCGAGAAGACAAACAGCATGTCGTTGCTGGTTCGCTGCTCCTGAAACTGCAGGCCGTTTTCCCGGACAAAATCCGCCCGGAACAGCTTGTCCCAAGCCCAGCCCACGACAACCTTGAAGACGTCCCGCTCAATCTCCACGCCCGCAAAGGGCCGGTGATCGGGAAGCATGTTCTCCCTCAGGCCATAGAGACACGGCGAAAACGTGTGCAGCTTTTCGTTGTAGAAGTCCGCCTTGAAAACCACCAGTTCGGCCTGATCCGCTTCCGCTTGTTCAAATGCTTTTTCAAGCATGTGCGGGTCAAAGAAATCGTCCGCATCCAGAAACGACAGATACTTTCCCTTTGCCAGATGCATGCCGTGATTGCGCGCCGCACCGGCTCCGGCATTTTCCTGCCGGACAACGTTTATCCGCGAATCCTCCTGCGACAGCCGGTTCAGAATCTCCACAGAGCTGTCTGTCGATCCATCATCCACGCAGATGATCTCAATCTCCCGCAGCGTCTGCGCGCAAATGCTGCGCACACATTCTTCCAAGTGTTTTTCCGCGTTGTAAACCGGGATGATGACGGATACCTCAGCCATGAACTCCCTCCTTGGGTACCAGGTCTTTCGTATTCTTCCACTTGATTCTGCGCATCGCTCTCGCAAAGCCTTCGTACTTGATCCATGACCAAACGATTTCTGCTTTGTTCACCAGTCTGTCCGCCTTTCGGATCAAAGCAGAGGCGCGCTTGCGTTTTGTGATCCTTTCCAGCCCCCTGGCTACGCACAAATGGCTGCATTTGAATGTGCAGATTCTGTGATAATCAAGCGGCGAAGAGACGATCAAACTCAGCCTGCGCCATTCATAGTCCGTGAACGCGCTGCGCGAATACTCGCCGCTGCTGAGCAATCGTCCCATCTCCTCTCCCATGTGGCCGATGAATTCTTCGCGGTATTCCGGCGCGATTCTCTGATAGGTGAACAGCAGGCTGTGATACTTTCGCAGCGTGTACACGCCGATAAACGTTTGAAACCGCGTTTCATCCTCCCTCAGCCAGCGGTAGATATAGGCCCATTCCTCCGTCATGCAGTACACCTTGCCGGGATTGGCGACAGAGGACGCCTCGTTATCACGGCGATTCATGTAGTACGGTTTGTCCACGAAGTAGATCCGCTTTGCACAGCAGAACGTCTTGAACCAGAAGCCGTTGTCCTGATACGATGCGCCCGGTGTTTCATGGTGTTCAATCCGGTTTTCTTCCAAAAAGCTGCGTTGGTAGATGCCGCTCCATGTGTTCATGATGAAGCGGAATACCCGCTGCTCCTTCGATGGATCGATGATCCTGCCATAGCATGCGCCGGACGGGTCCAGGCGGTTATAAACCCGTTCGAACTGATCTCCGACCGTTTTAAAGCGGTAAAAGTCTGCCTTGACAATCTCCGCTCTTTCGCGCACGGCAATCCCATAGAGTTCTTCATACATGGTTTCCGGCACAAAATCATCGGTCTCCACGATGCCGATATACTCACCGGTCGCCTGACGCATGCCCAGATTCATCTGATATCCGTAGCTTTTCTGCTCAGAAAGAACCAGCTTCACGCGCCGATCCTGATCAGCATACTTCCGAATGATATCCAGCGTTCCATCCGTTGAACCCGCATCCACACAGATGATCTCGATGTCTTTCAGCGTCTGATGGATCACGCTGTGAAGACATTCATCTATATAGCACGCCACGTTCAGCGATGGCAGAATCAGTGATACTTTACACATATTCCTCTCCACGTCTTTGCTAATTCACGCGCTCTGCGCAAAACATTGCCGAAACAACTGTCCGAACGCGCGCATGGAACACAGAGCCAGTCAAAACAACAGCCGCGCCATCTCGCATCTGTCCTTCATGCCATGGCAACTCAGCCGCTTTCCGAAGGAGGGCGGAGCAGGGGGATAAAAGAGCTGGTCTGCGTTTTCTACTCCACGGCATCCCATACAACCCCTATGTCTTCCAATTTCGAGATCCGCTCCGTGGTCATAATGCAGTTGCTATGCTTCCCCGGCGCCTTCTTCGCGCTCTTCTGCCGGGCCAGCCACTTCCCCAGCCGGTATCCGTCCGGTGTGCAGTAAACATAAGGAATGTTCAGGTTGCCGTTCTGCCTGTAGTATTCCTCCGCCCGGGCATAGGCACTCTGCCACTGGGTATCAAACGTACCATCCCAGGCCATCCCGATGGCATTGAGCTTGTCGATCTGCTCCTGGGACAGCCTTTTTCCTTTCCCCTCGCCGGCTCGGCTCCTTCTCTGCGCTGCGACCCAAAGTCCCAGCAGGAAGCCGTCCTCCGTCTGGTAGGTACGGGGAATATCCAGACTGCCATGTATCTCAAAATATGCTTTTGCCTGCCTGTAATGCATTTCCCAGCGGGCATCAAACACATCCCAGACCATACCGATTTCGTCAAGCTTTGCGGCCCGCTCTGCCGGGAGCTTTCCGCTTTTTCTTCTGTTTCGCTGGTAGGCGAGCCACTTGCCCAGATCAAATCCGCCGATCAGGCAGCTGTCCGGAACCAGCAGATCGCCATGTTCCTGGTAATATGCTCGAGCCAGCTCCCAGGCATCATTCCAAGCGGTGTCCGGCAGGTTTCCCCAAACCATGCCGATGGCATCAAGCGCCTCCACCCGTTCCGGAGACAGTTCGCCCTTTCCGATGCCGCTGTATATCGCCCGCTGGGTCTGAATCCACACGCCCAGCTGCATCCCGGTTTCCGTGACATAGCGTTTCGGCACCTTCAGATCGCCGTGCTTGATAAAGTAGGAACGGGCCTCGTCATACCACATGTCCCACGTATTGCTGAGTGAGTTTTCCAGCTCCTGCACCAGATGGGCGCTGTCCTCCACCTGCTCCTCGATTTGAAACGTCTCCACCCGGATCAGGCTTTCCTGGCCAGTCTGGCGCAGCCTGCGGGCGGCGTCTGCCATTTCCATCCGGATGGTGCCGATGCTGGTCAGGCCATCGAAGTTGTTGACCACGTCGAGAATCAGAGGCGCCTCCATGGCTCCGGCAGTCAGGGCTCTGCCGATCTGCTGCTTATAGAGGATCGGCGAGGTTGTGCGCCGGAACAGGATCACGCCGCTGACGCCCGGCACATGAACGCCCTCGTTCAGCCGGTTGATGCACAGCAGCAGCTTGGTATGCTCGCTTTGATCCGCGAGAAATGCTTCGTATTCCGCCTCCGTCTCCGGCTTGCCCGCATACAGGCAATAGCAGTGAGGATCGCTGTCCACCTCCCGGAACCAGTCCGGGAGGTTCTCTTTGATTTCCTGCACGTGTGCCCAGTCTGCACAGAAGATGATGTACTTTTCCCCTTTTCTCAGCCAGCGGGCAAAGATGCTCTCCAACCCGTCGGCCCGGCTCAACGCCCGGCGCAGGGCGTCCAGACACCGCTGGCTGGGCTCCTTCATGCCGCGGGGCACCAGCGTATCGATGTGCTTCTGGTAGCGCAGCAGCTCCTGCTGATACCGGAGCATGGTCGTCACATATTTCGGCGCGGGCAGTATCCCCCGGACAATCGCCTCACCCAGCGTCATTTCGCTGGCCACGCAGAGCCGGCCATCCACGGAGAACAGCTCCTCCGCCATGTTCCGGCAGTTGTCCAGATAGCGGATCGGGGTTGCCGACAAGCCCAGCACCCTCGCCTTTGGATATGCCTTCAGCAGCCGCTCCACACCCATGCCCCAGCAGTAGGCACCGCAGCGATGGAACTCATCCAGAATGATGTATTCCGGCCACAGCCCCTCCAGCGCATCCTCCGAGAGCCGCAGGAGCTTCGTATAGGTCATGAATTCCACATTGGAAAACCGCTTTTCCGCATTGCGCTGCTGGTTCTCAAAGATGTAATCGTTAGGAGACAGCCAAAGGAATCGGGCTTCCAGATGATCCTCGATGAGCTGAAAGGCCAGGAAGCTCTTTCCGGTGCCGGTCGGTTGAATCACAGCGGCGCGACGGCTACTCTCCAGCATGGACGCCGCAGCTTCATAGGCTGTTTTGTTGTGCGCATAGAGTTGCATGCTGCCGCTCCCTTCCGCATACAACATAATCGACATTATGTTGCTGTCCAAAAAAGGATTGCCTGAGACCCC
>JBJEUH010000086.1:0-66118 GCA_051883735.1 Candidatus Ventricola sp. | reverse complement strand
AGTTGTGACCGATCTGTACCTCCTTGGCTTTTGCGGAATCGGTACAGCGGTTCGTACAGGTGCGGCAAGCCTCCTTGCTCTTGTAGACAATACCGTATTTCCGTTCATGCTGCTTGAACAGCTCTCTTCCAACCGGGCAGGTGACCCGCCCGTCCTCATGCCGGATGAAGCAGCTGACCACATTGCGCTCCTGAACCTGTACGGAGATCGTCGTGTTCTCGTAGCACCTCGGCAGCACACCTGCATGCAGACACTTCTGGATATCCTTCGGATCGCTGGAGCTGCGGGTTTCCTCGTCGATTTCGGCGGAAATGTACTCGAGGTCAAAGATGCGCTCGTCCTTGTCATACTTGAAACCGACGTTGGGGAGGGTTCCGTGCATCACGCACTTTTCGATGTCCTCCCGGCTTTCATAGCCCTTGTCAGCGATGAACTCCGCCGTCCTGATTTTCAGGTCATGCGGTTCAGATAGCCATAGATGTAGAGCTTCAATAAATCGCGCGGGTCGTACGCCGGCCGTCCCGTCTGCGCCGGTACGGCGCGCGCAAACCCCAGCGCTTCCATGGGAAGGCTGTCCACATACGCCCGGATCACCCGGACGGTATTGTTTTCTTCCACCAGCTCGTCAAGGCTGTAGGGCAGCAGCCACGTTTGCTCCGATGGGATGCTTTGGATATAGCGCATGTGCTCACCGCTTTTTCTTTATTGTATCATAGTCTCTCTATCTTGTACATCAAGCGTTTGACTCCCCTACTCTCTACTGGAGGGTAGGGGAGTCGAGCAGTTTTCGGACACACTGACCAGACCTCAGCATCCGCTGAGGTTTTTTTCATCTCATCGTTTTTTGTTCAGGCAAGCGGGAGTCGAACCTGGCCCGGTAGTGAATGACAGCCCTGTGGGCTGTCAGAGCCGGGCTGACCGAGCGCCGCCCGGGCGCGAGAGGAGACTCCTCTGTGCTCCTCCAGAAGTCCGAAATATCCGTTTCGGACTTCTTTCTTGCCTTTTTTCAAAAGCTCATCCGGAAAACAAAAACAAGAGCCTTTCAGCCCCTGTTTTGTCTGCCATCCTTTCAGGAATCATGCGTGACCGGCGCGCCGGCCTTCTCAGCGGCAGCGCTCCCCTTCCGGCATGTCCGCCGTGGTCTGCCGCATCTGATGCAGCGCCAGCTTGGCGTAAAAATCCTCTAGGGTCATGCGGACGTCCAGCGTATGATACACGCGGATCTCCCGGCCGCTCTGCCCGGGCAGATACCGGAAATCCGTGGAGACGCGCGGCGCGGGGCGCATGTCGTAGTTGCGCCGTCCTCTGTCCTCCAGCAGCAGGCCGACCGTGGGCTGGTCGCCGAGGCACCAGCTCTCTCCGTGCGGGAATCCCGGGTCGTCCGCCAGCCGCTCGTTCAGCTCGGCCATCTGCCGGAACAGATAGGCGCCGATCTCCCCCTGCGGCGCCACGCGCCAGCACCGCTCGGAGAGCGTCACGTTCATCTGCTTGTAGGTGCCTCTGGGCACCTGCCACAGCGCGGCGCGGGAGGACAGCAGCACGTTGGCCGCGTGCACGTCCTGCGCGAGGTTGAACTCCCAGCCGCCCTCCGGATAATCGCCGCCGCCAATCCAGATCGCCGTCAGACGGCCGGCGATCTCCGGGCGCATCAGCAGGGCCGAGGCCAGATCCGTCGCCGTGCCCAGCAGCGCGATCACCCTTTGAATCTCCTCCATGCTGGCATGCACGGTCTGCCCCGCGCCATACACATCGGCCTTGCTTTCAAAGTGCGCCGCGATGATGCCCCGGACGTCGAACATGGGCGTGAGCAGATGATGGACGAGCGCAAACGGATCGTCCGCTTCGTTTTTGCAGTCCGTATCCACAATCATGCGCACGCGCTTCTTTTCCGGTACATGAACCCTCTCCAGCCGCATGTCCCTTTCTCCCTTTACACGCTCATTTCAAAGTAGTCAAAGTCAGCGTGCAGCCGCGAAGCCGTCAGATCCTGACAGCAGACGCCCGCCATCGTGCCCGTGAACCAGCCCTCCAGGCAGGCCTCGTCCGAGAGGAACGACGCATCGATGCTGCCGGGCAGCTGCATCCATTCCCCGCCCGGCGCATACGCGAAGGACACATCGCCGTCCCGGATCGTCATCCGCAGGCGGATCGTCCCGCCCTCCGGCACGAGCATGTACCCGTAGGGGCTTTCGTACCGCTTGTTTTCCGCCTTCAGCAGCGTGACGACCTTGCCCAGCTCCTCGTCGCGCGTCACATGCAGGTAGAGGTAGTTGTCGTTGTCGTACATCAGAATCAGGCCCGCCATCTGCTTGAAATACTTCGGTTCAAACTCCACCGCGGTTTCGATCACGGCGGAATGCTCCGTCAGCCGCCGGGCAATCAGGCTCTGCTGAAACCGCGAGCCGAGGCCATTGCCTCCGTACAGGCGCAGAAAGCCCGGCCGCGCGGTGAGCGACAGGTCCCGCTCCCCCAGCGGCATGCGCAGCGTCTGCCAGCACAATCGCAGCTGCTCCGCGTCGAACTCGTCGCGCGCAGGCTCCTCGGGCCACGGGCAGGCAGGCAGATCGGGATCGCTGAGCGTCTCGTCCGGCAGGTTCGTGCCATTGGCCAGGCGCAGCCAGCCGTCCTGCGTCCAGACGACGCGCTCGATCGCCGTCTCCCTGCCCAGCAGATAGCGGCGGCAGCCCGCAAAGCGCGGCGCGTCCTGCGGGTTGCGCTGCGCAAGCGCGCGGGCGCACAGGTGCACGATATACCACTCGCCGTTTTGCGTCTGCACCAGATCAGCGTGGCCGGACTTTTGCAGCAGGTGCTCCGGGTTGTGGCGTGCCGTCAGCATGGAATACGCCTCCGTGGGCAACGTGCGATTGCCGAAATCCGGCTTGTCCATCTCATACGGGCCGAACACATGGCGTGCGCGCAGCATCGTCTGCCCGTGTCCCTCGCCGGTGCCGGTATCCGCGCAGAAGAGGTAGTACCAGCCGTCCTTTTTGAAGATGTGCGGCCCCTCCAGGAAGATGTCCTCGGCCTGATAGACCTCGTGGAAGTCGCCGGTCATGCAGCGATGGACGGGATCGTACTCCTGCACGATCAGCCTTCCGGCGTACTTCTTGGGCACGCGGTGGTCCGTCACCATGCAGACCATGTACTTGCGCCCGTCGTCGTCGTGGAAGAGCGATGGATCAAAGCCGAAGCCCGAAAGCTCCACCGGCTCCGACCACGGGCCCATGATGTCCGGCGCGGTGACGATGTAATTGTGCGTATCGTACATGTTGCAATAGAACGCCGTCACCACCGTGTAGACCAGATAGTACGTCCCGTTGTCAAACGTCAGGCACGGCGCCCAGACCCCCTGCGACGCGCCCACGCCGCGCAGATCGAGTTGGCTGACGCGGTCGAGCGGACGGGTCAGCAGACGCCAGTGCTTAAGGTCCCTGGAGTGGTGAATCTGCACGCCGGGGAACCACTCGAACGTGGAGGTGGCGATATAGTAGTCCTCCCCCACGCGGACGATGGACGGATCGGGGTTGAAGCCCCGCAGAATCGGATTGTGAATCATACGCTTTCCTCCCAAAGCACCGCCGCGCTGTGCGCCGGCAGCATGCCGTCAACGATCCTCTGCTGGCCCTGAACAGCCGCAGCACCCGGCAGCCTTACCGGCGTGGAGCGATGGTTGACGACGACCGTTCCGCGCTCGAACACGGCGCACTCCACGTCCTTCATCGCCATCGGCGCGTCCGGCTGCGCATGCCGCAGCAGGATCTCCGCAAGGGGGTTGTGCTCCATGTGCGTGTAGGGATAGAGCGCGTTGTTCCTCTGGGAGAGCGGCACGTGCGGCGCCGTACGGGCCGCATATTGATAGCCCGGCATGAAGCCGAAGCTGTATACCGCGCCCTCGCCATATGCCATCCTGCTGATGCAGGCCTTTCCGTCCTCGCGCCATGCGGCGAGCGTCTCGCCCGGGTAGCTGACATACGGCGCGCCCAGCAGCAGGCCGCCCTCGCCCGCGTAGGTGTAGCAGGTGCCGCGGGTTTCCTGCGGCGTGAGGCCGAAGGCCAGCTCCGCCGCCTCGCCGTGCTGCCCGTGGATGACCACGCCGCCCTTGCTCACAAAGCCGCGCAGGGCCTCCTCCATCCGCGCATCGCGCTGGGCATGGCAGCAGTCGTCCGCGGCGATGAGCAGCACGTCATAGCCGTCAAGGCCCAGGCGCACGTCCTCCGCCTCCACGATGTCCGGCGCGAAGCCCAGGTCGCAGCACTGGCGATACAGGCCCAGCCAATCGAGCCTGCGGGCGTCCGCGCCCTCCACCCTGAGCGGCTCCAGCAGCGCCATCGCCGTGGGAAAGAGAATCGCCGTGCGGCTCTGCCTGCGCCTGCCGAGCCTGGGCATGACGGCCTTGGCCCATGCGTTCGCCCGCGTGAGCGAGCCGCAGAAGCCCTCGTCCATCCTGTGCAGCAGCCCGCCGTCGTCCATGCCTCCGTAGCCGTACGCCGAGATGCCGGAGGCGCCGCTGGCGGTGATGCTGCCCACGATCTCCTCCGGCGTGACGTAGCGGTACACGTCGTTGTAGAGGAACCTTCCCCAGTAGACGCCGCCGAGGAACGGCCTGCCCGGATTCAGGCTGCGGATGTGCGCGTGCTGGCAGGAGACGACGTAGGCGTCCGGATCGCCGTCGATGGTCACGGGCACGGTGTAATAGTAGCACATGTCCACATGCGGCGCGAGCGCGCGCATGCTGATGCCGCGCATCGCCGTATCCCACAGCTCGCAAAGGCCGATGTCCGACTTGCGGGAGGTGTCGATGTTCAGCAGGTGGCTCCACTGCGCCATATTGGGCGCCAGGTACAGCGCCGGATCGACGGCGTGCAGCTTCTCCTTCATCGCCGCGAAGTAGGCCGTCAGCTCGTCCGCCTGCCAGCGCATGTTGTCCGCCCACATCACAAAGGCAGGCGTGTTTCCTCGCAGATCGGCAAGCGCATAGCAGCTGCCCTCGCCATGGCGGACGGTGAACCAGTAGTCCTGCGGCGTAAGCAGGTCAAACGACGCGAAATCCGTCCGGTACGCCGCGTTGAACGCCCGGATATCCCCGTAACGCGCCTTGAGCCACGTCTTATACCGCTGCTGTCCCTCTTCATCAAAGCTGGGCGCGACGATCGGGTCCCACATGCTGCAGATCGGCAGTCCATTTTCCGTCTGCGCGTGACCCTCGCGGTACAGGCGCATCAGCCCCGCGACGTGGTCCCGCTGGCTGTCCTGCGCCGCCTCCGACCAGTAGCGGTACCAGCGCCCGTCGCTGCCGTCCGCGCGGACGACGGATTCGCCGTAAATCGGCGGGCTGAAGCGGATGTTCGGATACAGGTTGTCGCCGTTTAAGTAGAGCGCCATGAAGGAATGCGCCAGCCCCTCGCGATGGATCGCCTCCATCATGTATTCCTGCTGCGCGACGTAGTCGCTGGCCTCGCCGCCCGCAAAGCGCGCGCGGAAATCCTCCCACGCCTTGCTGTCCAGCTGAATGCAGTTAAAGCCCATGTCCCGGATGCTCCGCACGGATTGGTCAATAAACGCCCGGTCGTCAAAGGCCGGGCGATAGAAATTGCCAAACCAGAGGGTCATCAGGGGCTCCGTGATGCGCCTGGTCATCATGTTTCCTCTTTTCTGTGATGCAAATCCCCGGCTCCGGCCTCGGGCACAGAGCTGCAGGATTTACAGTCGTTTGTCGGTGATGCAGCCGGCAGCATGCCGGTTACCAGAATAAGAACGGATCGCCCTGCAGCTTGAGGATGGCCTCCATGAAGTAAAAGTCCGCGTAGTTCATCGCGATGTTGTGGTCGTTTCCATGGTAGGAGCCCGTGCAGTTTGTCAGGATCGCCGGGTATGCCTCGCTCCAGTCCGCGCAGCGCGCATCGAGGGCGCGCAGCATCTGTTCTGCCGCGTCGAAATACGCCGGGTTCTCCGTGATGCGGGCCAGCTCCAGCAGGCCGCAGGCTGCGACCGCGCCGGCGCAGGCGTCCCTGAGGTCGTCGCTTGCCGGCTGGCGGAAGTCGCAGCGGGGAATCCAGTCCCCCTTCACCTGCCCGATGAAATAGTCCGCCACGCGGCAGGCCGTATCCAGGTATGCCTGCTTGCCCGTGTGCAGATAGGACAGCGCAAAGCCGTACAGCGCCCAGGCCTGGCCGCGGCTCCAGGAGGAGCCCGGCGCATAGCCCTGTCCCGCCGGCACGTCGAGCACGTCCATCGTCTCCGGATCGAAGACCACGATGTGGTTGCTTGAGCCGTCCGGGCGGATGAAGTGCTTCATCACGGTGTCCGCGTGCGTCATGGCGATGCGCCTGAAGCGCGGGTCGCCTGTGTATTCGCTCGCCCAGTAGAGCAGGTTGAGGTTCATCATGCAGTCGATGATCGCCCAGCCGGTGCAGTCCCCGTTCCACGCGCGGATGAAGCCCAGCGGGTTGAAGCGGCCCGCCAGCAGGCTGGCCGCCAGCTGCGTGCGCTTGCGCGCCGCGTCGTCGCCGGTCATGCGGACATTTGCGCCGGAGGAGATCAGCCACATGAAGCCCACGTCGTGGTGCAGATGGTCGTAGTCGCGGAACGCGTCGTCGAGCATCTCCTCGGCGCGGATGGCCTCGGCCCTGTACATCTCCTCGCCCGTCATCCGGTACATCGCCCACATCTCGCCCGGCCAGAAGCCGTTGGTCCACCAGCAGATGCCGTCAAACGGACCGGGCTGCCACGCGCCGTCCTTCACCGTGTACGGGATGAAGTCCAGGCCCTTCGCCTTTTCAAGGGCAGCAGGCATCTTGCTTTTCAGCTTTACGCTCACTTCCTGCGTGAAATCCGCGCAGGTCAGGCGCATCTGTTCAAACGTCATAGAGGGTATCATCCTTTCGCAGCGCCGGCTGTAATGCCCTTGACGAAGTAGCCCTGCAGGCAGAAGAACACGATCAGGATCGGCACGATGCCGCAGACCACGCCGGAGAAGACGATGTCCCAGCGGCTGGACAGCTCGCCCGCAAAGCGGTAGATCTCCACGTTGATCGTCTTCGCGCCGGTGGAGGGCAGCACGAGGGACGGCATGAGGTAGTCGTTCCAGATGCCCAGGCCATTGAGGATGACCATGGAGGCCGTGCAGGGCTTGAGCAGCGGGAAGACGATCTGCCAGAACGTGCGCAGGGAGGAGCAGCCGTCAATCTGCGCCGCCTCCTCGATCTCCATCGGGATGCCGGAGACGAACGAGGTGAACAGCAGCGTGCCGAAGCCGCATGCGCCCGCGATGTAGATGACGATCGGGCCATAGAGCGTGCCGAACACGCCGATGGTGTTCAGCTGCCGAAACAGCGCGACCATGTAGGACTGGAACGGGATCATCATGCCCGTGAGGAAGAACGTGTAGATCGCGCCGGAGAGCTTCGACTTCGTGCGCGCAATGCCGTACGCACCCATGGGGATGACCAGGATGATCATCAGCTCGGAGACGACCGTCAGGAACAGGCTGTTGAAGAACGCCCTGGGGAAGTCGGTCTTGGCAAACAGGTATTCAAAGCCGCCGGTATACAGGCTGGACGGGAACGCGATCGGGTCCTTGAGGATCTCGCCGTTCGTCTTGAACGCGGACATGAAGCTGATGAGCATCGGGGAGAGGAACAGGGCGCCGAACAGGCACAGCATGATGAACAGCATCACATGGCTGGGGCGCACCCTGTCGCGCTTGTACTTGACCGTCTTCATTACACCTGCACCTCCCTCTTGCGCAGCACGGTGGACTGGACGCCGCCCAGTACCAGAATGATACAGAACAGGATGACCGCCATCGCCGTGCCATAGCCCTGGCGCATCTCACCGAAGGCGACCTTGTAGATCATGTAGGTGATCGTCTCCGTGGAGAAGCCGGGACCGCCGTCTGTCAGGATGGCGATCTCGTCGTAGACCTTGAGGCCGTTGATGAGCGCCAGCGTCAGGTTGATGGTGAAGGAACCGGCGAGCATCGGCAGGGTCACATGGAAGAAGGTCTGCCGCGCGTTCGCGCCGTCAATGCTGGCTGCCTCCAGCAGGTCGGGGGAAATGCTCTGGAGCGCCGCCAGGTAGATGACCATGTAATAGCCCGCATTCTTCCACAGCAGCACGAAGATGATGGACAGCAGCGCGTTGGGCATGGTGTCGATAAACTTCACGGATTCCATGCCCAGCATGTTGAACACGAAGTTGACCACGCCGAACGAGTAATTGAACATGATGCGCCAGATAAAGCCGGCGATGATGCCCGAGATGAGCACCGGCAGATAGAACGCCGAGCGGAAGATGTTCTTGCCCCAGCGCACCTTATCCACGGCGATGGCCAGCATCAGCGCGATCACATTGACGAACACCGTAAACACAGCGGCGATGCAGATGGTATTGAACGTCGCCGAGTGGAAGCGGGCGGAGGCAAAGATGTTCTTGTAGTTGTCCAGCCCGATAAAGCGCATGGACGCCTCGGTGATGCCGTCGTAGGAGGTGAAGCCGAGGTAGACGCTGGAGAGCGCCGGGAAGATGACAAAGCAGGAATACATCGTCAGCGCCGGCACCACAAACCACAGCAGGCTCTTGCTCACAGCCCCCGTCTTCTCCGGCAGCAGCTGCAGCGCCGCCATCGCGAGCATGCCGAGAATGCCCAGATACGCCCAGACGCCGATGCTCATCTCCGGCACCGCGTCGTTCTGGTAGAGCTTGCTCGTGATTTTGGCAAACGCCTCGTCCGTCACCGCCGCCGCGTCCCGGATGGTCTGCGCAAAGGACGTGAAGTTCCACATGCCCAGCGCCATCAGCACCACGACCACGAGCGCCAGAATCGGGAAGAGCACCTTGCGCTTCCTGGCGAAATTCACGCCCAGTGTCTCTGCAAAGCACATCAGGAACATGACGGCGGAGGCGATCAGGCCAGCCATCGTCGCAATACCCGTCACGCGGAGCCGGGCGCCGGCGCCGGCCACGGGCGAGGTCAGGCCCTCATCAAGCTTGGCCTTGCGCACGATCGACGAGAGCTGCGTGTCGATGGTCTGCGCGGCGGAAAGCATCGTGATGCCGTTGCCCTTCAGGCCGTTTTTCAGGGTGACGTTTTTCCATGGGCCGATGGTGAACATCGGCATCAGAAAGCACATGATCAGCAGCATCGACAGCGCCAGGCGCAGCGCTTGCTGCCATGCGCCTCTTTTCTTCTCGTCAGACTGCATGATTTCCCTCCTTTGGATGAAAATGGCCCGCGGCGCATGCGCAGGCTGCGCCGTGCTGCCGTGGGCCAAGAGGTCAGGGAATTACTCGGTCACAATGCCCACGCCGGTGACGGGGTTGAACGTCTGGATCTCCACATCCCACTCGGTCTGCATCTCCTGCAGGCCCTGCTCGATGGTCTTGGTGCCGGTCGCCCACTCCTGTGCGATCTTGTATGCGAAGTTGCGGAACGCGGTCGGGATCTCCTTAGCGCCCCACTGGGAGTTCCAGCCCACCTCGACGGAATCAGCCGCCTTCTGCACGCTGATCATGTCGTTGACGTGCTCGCCGAAGTCGAGCTGAATGTCGTTGACCGGCAGGAAGGACATGGTGGTCAGGTAGTTGCTGTAGTTGTCCTCGCGCAGGCAGAACTTAATCCACAGCTCAGCGGCGATGTTCTTGTCCTCGTCAACCTGGCAGTCCACGGAGTACATCCAGCCGTTCAGGCTCGGGCCGCCCCAGGTATTGAGCTCGCCGTTTTCATTGTAGAGCGGGAACCAGCCGAAATCGAAGCTCGGGTCCGCATCCTTGATGTTGGCGACCATGTGCGCGCCGGAGATGAACATCGCGGCCTTGCCGGTGACCAGGAAGGAAGCGATCTGGCTGTCGGAGGTGGACATGAAGCCTTCCTCGACGTAGCCCTTCTTGTAGATGTCGGCATACTTGGTGAAGCACTCGGCCACATACTCATCGGTCCACTTCGCCTCGCCGGTATACAGGTGCGTGATGAAGTCCGGATCCGTGTGGGTGACATAGTTGATGTACCAGGTCATCCAGGAGAAGCCCATGTGCCAGATATCGGCGGCGCCGACCACGATCGGGGCCATCCGGCCGTCCGCCTTGATGGCCTCGCACAGGTCGATGAACTCCTGATACGTCTTCGGCTCCTCAAAGCCCTTCTCGGTAAAGTAGGCCCTGTTGTAGAAGAAGCCCAGCGGCGCGTCGGACTTGGTCGGCACGCAGTAGTACTTGCCGTTGTAATTCGGCGCATTGTTCACCAGCGTGAGCAGCTCCGGATTCACCTCGGCGATCTTGCCGGCGCGGGCCCACATCGGCACATCGCGGGCTTCCATGATGTCCGGGAACTCGCCGACGGCGTCCAGGCTCTTGAGGCCCTCGGAGAAGGAAGAGGAGGTCGGCGTGACGTTCACCACATCGATCATCGGATACTCCTCTTCGAACTTGGCAATCAGGGTTTCAACGACCTCGTTGAACTTCACGTCGCCATTGCCGGCGAAGAAGGTCAGGGTCACGTCGTCGCTGGGCAGGACCTGCTCCTCGGCCATCGCGGGCATCGCGGCGAGCAGCAGCATCAGGGCGATCAGCATTGCGAGCATGCGCTTCATATGGGGTTCCTCCTTGTGGTTTTGTTCCGGGCTTGCCGGTTTTGATGGGTTCATTATAAGCCGGTTTCTTCGCCGTCTGTGAGCGACAAACTTTTGAAGATAGGGGGAAAAACTTCAGATTTTAGGCATTACGTTGAAAATATGGTTGATTTTCTCATAGGGTTTGAGTATCATTCATATGGAGGAGGCGGATCGCATGCAGCACATCAGACAATTCATGCCCAGAACCCTTTCCTTTCGCCTGTTGCTCATCTTCTTCCTGGCCGCCGTCGTCCCCTTCCTGACGATCTCCATGATCACGCTCTCCCGCGTCTCGGACGCCATGGAGCAGGAAGCCCAGGAGCGCATCACCCAGATGATCCATCTGGCGGGCAGCAACCTTGATTCCCGCATGGACGCGCTCACCTCCATCACGGAAAAGATGTATGTATACACCACCAGCGAATACGGCGCGATTCAGAATCTGGAGGACATCCTCCGCAGCGGAAAGAATACCACGGCCATCATGAAGGACTATGTGTCCACGGTGCTGGACAACAACAGCTCCCTGCACAACGTCATGTTCATCGACCTGGTGAACGATCAGGTATACGCCAGCGGCAGGCCGGCGACGAAAAGCCTGCGCTACGACTGGCATTACACCGATCTGGATTTTTACGAGGAGGCGATTTCGCATCCCCGGCGGCTGACCGTCTCCGAGCCGCACAAGGAGGATTACTTCTTCCGCAGCAGCGAAACGGTCATCTCCTTCTGCCGTCCGCTGCTCGCGCTCAGCGCGCTGCCCTATCGCGAGGTCATCCTCGGCGTGATGGTGCTGGATATCCATTACAGCCTCTTTGAAGACGCCTTCCGCGCGTATGACTGGGCGCAGAGCGGCGAACTGTTTGTCACCAACGCGGAGGACACCATCATCTACGCGCCGGATGCCTCCATGATCGGACAGAAGCATGTCCTGCCGGCGCAGCCCGGCATCAGCATCCTGACAGAGGACATGCCCTCCGTCGGCTTCACCATCTGCTATCATCTGGATCGCGATCTGCTGATGCGGGATGTGCGCCGTCTGCGCGACAGCCTGATCGTGCTCATGCTCGTCGCGCTCTGCGTCATGGTGCTGGCGACCATGCTCTCCTCCCAGCACATCTCCCGGCCGGTCCAGCAGATTCTCAAGCAGATGAAACGCGTGCAGGAGGGCGATCTCTACGCGCGCGTCTCCGTGCACGGCAACGACGAGCTGAGCGATCTCTCCCGCGGCTTCAACCAGATGGTCAGCGATCTGGACACGCACATTCAGCGCAGCTACCTCGCCTCCATCCGGCAGAAGGAGGCCGAGCTGGACGCGCTCAAGATGCAGATTCACCCGCACTTCCTCTACAATACGCTCGAGGTCATCCGCATGAGCGCCGTCGATCATCAGGATATGGAGACGGCGAACATGACGCTGGCGCTCGTGCATCAGCTGCAGTACGTCATCGGCGAGCGGCACGAGCACGTGCTGCTGAGCAAGGAGCTGCAGATGGTCAGCGAGTACATCGACCTGGTCAAGGCGCGCTACGGGCAGATCTACCTGAAGGTCAACTTCCCCTCCCGCTACGCGCAGTGCGAGATCCTGAAGATGACCCTGCAGCCCATCGTGGAAAACGCCGTGCAGCACGGCCTGCGCCCCGTCGGCGGCGGCCAGCTGAGCATCGACGTGCAGGGCTGTGCCGGAACCCTGCTCATCACCGTCATGGACAACGGCTGCGGCATGGACGAAGAGCAGCTTGCCAAGCTCCGCAAGCAGCTTGAAAGCCGCGAGCTGCCCGAGCCCGGGGAGGACGGCCTGCGCTCCATCGGCACGAAGAACGTGCACGACCGCATCCGTCTGGCCTGCGGCGAGCCCTATGGCCTTGAAATCGAAAGCCAGCCGGGCGTCGGCACCGCCGTCGTCATGCGCCTGCCGTACAGAACCAGGGAGGTACAACATGAAGCTTCTGATCGTGGATGACGAGCCCGTCATCGTGCGCGGCCTGCTCAAGCTGCTCGACTACAGGGCGCTCGGCTTTGACGCCGTCCTCTCCGCCGACAACAGCACCGACGCGCTGGCCCTGCTGCGCCACGAGCGGCCCGACGCGATGATCAGCGACATCGCCATGCCGGGCCTGACAGGGCTTGAGCTCCTGCGCCTGATCCGCGACGAGCACATTCCCGTCAGTGTCATCTTCATCAGCGGATACCGGAGCTTTGAATACGCGCAGGAGGCGCTTTCGCTCGGCGCCAAATGCTATCTGCTCAAGCCGATCGACGCGCAGGCGCTCTCCCGCGAGCTGACGCAGATCGCCGAAACCCACCGCGTCCACGCGGAGCAGGCGCGCCTGCAAAGCCACATCCGCGCGATGCAGGCCGAGCCCCGGCAGGCCGAGGCGGCGTTCCCCACGCTGCCCGCGCAGAACAAGTCCTTCTGCTTCGCCTGCTTTCACCTCGTTCTGGGCAGCGACCGCAGCAAGCTCTCCAGCGGCCTCATGCACTTTTCCGCCATCAGCAAGGGCGAGGCGTTCTTTCAGGAGCAGGGCTGCATCGCCTTCCCCAAGAACGATTACCTCTGCGCCGTCATCTATGAAACGGACGAGGAGAACTGCACCCGGCGCGCGCAGCGCCTGTGCGAGCAATGCGCGCACGTCATCGAGGAAAGCCTCTCCCGCCCGTTTGACTATGTGATTCACGATCCGCTCGAGCACACGCAGGCGCTGCCCAAGGCCTACGAGGCCTGCGTCGCGCAGCTGAACATGCCCCGCGAGCCGCTGAGCAACGAGGATTCCGTCACCGACAGAATCCGCGAATACATCGCCCAGCACTACGGCGAGGACCTGACGCTCGAGCACATGAGCGAGGTGTTCGCCATGAACGCCAATTACTTCTCCTCGTTCTTCCATCAGAAGTTCGGCGTGAAGTACAAGGATTATCTCACGCGCGTGCGCATGACGGAGGCCAAGCGCATGCTGCTGCAGACGGACATGATGATCTACGAGATCAGCCAGCGGGTGGGCTACTCCGATATCCGGTATTTTTCGCAGACCTTCGCCAAGCACACCGGCGTGCGCCCCAAGGATTACCGCAACAAGCAGACGCGCTGAGCCGCGGCCCGTACACAGAAAATGCGTGGAGGAATCCCTTCCACGCATTTTTTCTTCTCCATGGGCGCGCAGACGCGCCTCCTTCTCACCGGTTGTCCGGCACGTCGTTCCAGTCGTGCGCCTTCATGCGCTCGTATTCCTCCGGCGTGATGGGCAGAATCGTGCCGTGCTTGAAGCCGTAGGGGAAGCTGAACGCCGCGTCGCTGCGCACAAAGTCCGCGCCGGCAAGGCTGCTGGCCACAAAGGGCACATACCCCTGCCCGGCGCCCTTCACGCCGTAATAGTCAAGGAACAGGCACCAGCGCCCGTCGTCCAGCCGCACGGCGGTGGGCGCTTCATACACCCCGCCCTCCAGGGCGCGCATGGCCTCGTCAAACTTTTCCACCCGCTCAAACGGGCCGTCCGCGTGATCGCCCGCGACCAGGATGATGCCCTGCGGATTGCGCTCGCTCTTGAGGAACATGTAGTACCGGCCGTTCTCCCGGTACATCGCCGAGTCGATGCACGTGCCGCTCTCCTTGCGGTAGAGCAGCCGGGGCTCGGTGAAGTGCGCAAAGTCCCTCGTCCGGCTGCAGCAGATGTCCATCGTCCCGTAGTTGTCCGCGGCATGGGAGGCGGACCAGTGCAGCACATAGTCCCCCTGCTCCGGGTCCTCGATCACGTCCGGCGCCCAGAGGCAGCCGGTCTCCTCGTCGCCGAAGGGGATCAGCTCCTCCTCCGTCCAGTGCAGCAGATCGTCCGATTGCCAGTGCGCCAGCGCCTTGCTGCCGTGCCTGCGGATGTTGTCCCACGAGTGCGCGTACCGGCCGCGCATCCCGTAGGCGAGGGACAGGTCCGTGGCGAAGATGTGAAAGCGCCCGGTGCGCCGGTCGCGGACGATGGTCATGTCGCGCACGCCGTGGTCGCCGGCATACGCCCAGAGGATGGGCCTGCCGCCGTTCAGCGCCTCCCAGGCAAAGCCGTCCCGGCTGAGGGCGAAATGCACCTGCTCGCCGTCAGGCGAGGTGGTTTCGCGGAAATGGACGAACAGATAATGCGTCACAGGGCATCCTCCTTGGGCCGCTGTACAATCCGTCATGCGCTTTGCATGCCGTCCTGTCTGGTTGGCAGCGCGTCATAGTGGGCAAGGCATTCCTCCATCGGCGCCATCGCGCCGACAGACGTGTCCGCCCGGAGCGACTGGACCGCCGCCGCGTTGCCATAGCGCAGCGCCTGCGCGATGGGCAGACCGCGATACGCCGCCAGCAGCGCGCCCGCGCAGAACGCGTCGCCCGCGCCGACCGTGCCGCGGATAAAGCCGTCCGGCAGCCGTTTTCCCGGCTCATGGGCGAACGTCCCGTCCGCGTCCATGCCAAAGGCCGCCGCGGGCGCATGGATGATGGCGCGGCGGGCGACGCCCAGCGACAGCATCGTCTCCAGCGCGGGGCGCATGTTCTCTTCGATCAGCGCGCCGTCCTCGCCGGTCAGGCGCACGCCCGTGATGCGCTCGGCCTCCAGCTCGTTCACCGTGAGGTAATCGGTGTAGCGCAGAAGCGGGCGCACGAGCGTCTCATACCGCGCGGAATCCTCGCTGACCACGTCCAGCGAGGTCAGGCAGCCCGCGCGCTGCGCCCTGTCCAGCAGCATACCCATGCGCGAGCCGTACTGCGCGTGCGGCGCATCCAGCGCGGGGAGCAGCAGCGGATAGCAAATTTGAAGCATCCGGCAGGACAGGCCGTCGTAATCGATATCCTCCACGTCGAAGCTGTCGTTCGCGCCGCCGAAGTAAAAGAAGGTGCGGCAGTTCGTGCTCGACTCCTCGTACACGTCCGTAAACGACGTCTCGCCCCGGCGCAGCACGCCGCTCGTGTCGATCCCATAGCGCGCGAACTGCGCGAGGATGAAATCGCCCTCGCCGTCCGTGCCGACGACGCCGCAGGCCGAGACGGGCATCTGCGGCGCGAGCAGCCGCATGCTGACCGCACCGTTGCACACGCCGCCCGCAGAGCGGCTCGTGCCGTGAATGTTCGCCAGCTCGCTGCGCCTGGGCAGGCGGTCAATCCTGCGGATGCGGTCCACGATCAGGTTGCCGGCATAGGCGATTCCCTCGCGCATCACATCTGCCCTCCTCCGAAGATGCGCAGGATGCGCAGCACGTCCTCGCGCATGGCCGCGGTCGCCGCCATGGCCGCGTCGTGGAAGTACAGGCTCTGCGGGTGATCCGCCACCGCCTGATAGATGCCCCTGCCGCCAGCGAGCGCCTCGTAGGTATAGTAGTTGATCTTGCGGATGCCGCAGACGATGGCCGTGCGGTAGTCCTCGTCGGACAGGCCGCTGCCGCCGTGCATCACCAGCGGCAGACCGCCGGTCGCCTCCCGCACCTGGCGGATGATGTCAAAGTTCAGCTTCGGCTTCGCCTTGTACACGCCGTGCACCGTGCCAAAGGAGATGGCCAGCGCGTCCACGCCGGTCTCCTGCGCAAAGCGCTTCGCGTCCTGCGCGTCGGTGTAGAAGGCCTCCGGGCTGTAATCCGTCATCTCGCCGTGGAAATTGTGCGGCATATTGCCCAGCTCCGCCTCCACAGACACGTTCACCGCGTGCGCCAGGCGCACGACCTCCCGCGTCTCCTGCAGGTTCTGCTCGAAGGGCTTGCCGGAGGCGTCGTACATCACGGAGGTGTAGCCCGTGCGGATGGCGCGCATCACCGTCTCCAGGCTGTCGCCATGATCCAGGTGCACGCAGACGGGCACCGTCGCCTGCTCGGCGAGGGCCAGCATGATCCTGCCCGCCAGCTCCAGCGAGATATAGGGATCGTGCGCCGGGGCATGCTGCAGAATCAGCGGCATCTGCAGCTCCTGCGCGGCCTCCACCGCGGCGCGCGCGGATTCCAGCGTCGGGCCGTTGAAGCTGCCGATGGCCACCTCGTGCTCCTGGGCATATTTCATCAGTTCGTTCAGATTCGTCAACATGGTCGGGTTCCTTCCTTCCGTTTCATGGTTCCTGTCAGCGTTTTTGTCGCTTCATCATCTGGCTCCATTATACCGCAGGCCCCTGCAAAGCGCAATCGCGAAGAGGGGCCTGCCCGCGGCTTTTTTCGTCGTTATGGTCAAAAAGTTTCCGCACATTCTAAAACCATTCGCCAAAAAGCAGGGCGACCTGCGGCTTTGCCGGGCGTATTTCCGCGCAGCCTCCGCATCCTGACGATTTCCTCCCCAAGCTCCTTCCCCGCTTTGCGCATTTGACGCTCGTCTGCAGGCCGTGCAAAAAGCAAACCCGCGCCGGACACGCCGGCGCGGGTTGATCTTATGGATGATATCATGGCATGGTCTGCATCGCCCGCAGGGCTTCCCGGGGCGCCTTCATCATCAGCATCCCGGCGTCCTCGATTTACGAAAGCCGAACCAGCCTCGCGCTGATGCCGTCCAGCGTCACCTCCGCCTCGCCGTCCGCCAGGCGAGGCTCGACCGGGACCTGCTTGGGATAGACGGGCTCGATCTGCGCAAATCCGCGCATCGGAATGCGCACCGACTCCCTGCCCTCCCGCGTATGCCAGACGGCCATGTAGGCCTCCCCTGCGCAGCGAATGCCCACGCACATGAAGGGATCGCCGAAGGAAGCAAGGCCCAGCGGCCAGAAGGGCAGACCGTCCTTGAGCTTGTCCACGATGGACATGTGGCAGGCGATGCCCTCCCTGACCAGGGCGAGCCGCGGCGCAGACAGCTCCGCCAGATGGCCGCTCTGATGAATGCGCAGAAGCATCGCGGAAACCATGTTGAAGATGGTCTCCTCCTCGTCTCCATCCCGCTTGGGATAGCTCCAGATGGCGGCCTGCTCGGGCGTGACCGCGGTCATGCAGTTGCAGGCGATGGCTGCCATCCTGACGTAGTCGTCCTGATCGGTGACGCTCTGGATGGAGTGGCGGCTCAGGTGAGAATACTCCATGCGCATGCCGCCGCTGGAGCAGTTCTCGATCACCAGCTCCGGATAGCGCGCGAAGACGCTGTCCAGCCACGCGAGATACGCGCGCGTATGCGCGAGCAGGCCCTCGCCCGCCGAGTCGCTGGCGACCTGCGTGCCCACGCCGGCGTTGATGTTGTAGTCCATCTTGATGTAGCCCACGCCGTAGTCCCTGACCAGGCGGTCAACAACCTCGTCGGCGTGCGCGATGACGGCGGGATTGCGGAAGTCCAGCTGATAGCGGCTGTGGTCGATCACGCGGCGGCCCTCGATCTGGAAGAACCAGTCGTCCGGGACCTGTTTGGCCAGCGGGCACTCGATGCCCATGACCTCCAGCTCCAGCCACAATCCGGGGATCATGCCCTTGGCGCGGATATAATCAAGGACCTCCTTGATGCCGCCGGGGAAGCGTCCCCTGGCGGGCAGCCATTGGCCCACGCCGTCCCACCACGGGCCGTCGTCGTACCAGCCGCAGTCCACGCAGTAATACCGGCAGCCGGCCTCGGCCGCCGCATCGATGAGCGGGAATTCCTTCTCCGTCGTCGGGTCGCCCCACAGGCAGTTCATGTAGTCGTTGAAGATGACGCTGGGGTGCGCATTGTCCGCGTTGGGGCGGCGGATCGCGCGGCGGTACTTCGTCATCTCGCCGATGCTGTCCTCAAAATCGCTGCCGAAGGCCACCGCGCAGGGCACGCTCACGAACGTCTCGCCCGGCGCAAGGCGCTTGAGGAACTGATGCTCCTGCCAGCTCGGGCCGCTCAGGCGCAGATAGAGCTGCTCCTTGAGGTCGCTCACCTCCCAGCACCAGCTGCCCGAGGTTTCAATCTGCCAGAGCATCGTCTCCCCCGGCTGCTCAAAGGAGCCCATCGGCAGATGCTCGCTGCAGGCCCATGAGCCCGTGGAGGAGAGCGCGATGCGCTTCATGCTGAACGCGCAGACCGGATCATAGCCCAGCTCCTTAAGCGCATAGTTCTTCCACTGGCACTCGCCGAACCACGTGCTGTGCGGGATGGACATGCGGTAGTCGCCCTGCCTGCCGTCCTTCCCATGGCCCAGCCCCGTGAGCGCGAAGGAGGAGATGTATTCCAGCGGGAACGTCCGATCCGAGAGATTGGTAATCTCGCTCCAGGCCCGAAGCGCCTTCACGCCGCTGTAAAACTGCCAGCAGACCCTGACGCGGATTTCCTCCGTCTTCATCACGAGCTCAAAGCGGCTGCCCTGTTCGTTTTCCGTCAGGCTGTGGCCCTCGTAGCGCAGGCGGTCGCCCGGGGCGCAGAGCGAATGCTTGCTGCCGTGGTGGTCGTCGTGGTTGTAGCCCGAGCCCTGCACCTCCACCAGCGGGTACCACTTGGGCGTTTCCGCGCGCGGGCGCGGCGCGGCGGAGCAGTTGTGCAGCGCGACGGCGCCGTCCTCCAGTACCTCAATGTCCACAAAGATGCCGTTTTGTTCAAAGCAGAGTTCCATATGCCGTTATCCTTTCACCGCACCGACCGTCATGCCCTTGATGAAGTACTTCTGCATGGACACGAACAGCAGGGTAATGGGCAGAACCGAAATGACAATCGCCGCAAAGGCGGTCGAGTAATCGCTGGATTGCGCCGAGAAGAGGCTCTGGATGGCCACCGTCAGGGTCTTGAGCCGGTTTGTGCTCACAAAGAGGCTGCTCATCAGGTAATCGTTCCAGATCTGGAAGGACTGCATGATGATGAGCGTCGCCATCGCGGGCTTGAGCAGTGGGAAGACGATGGTGAAATACGTCCTGTAAATCGAGCAGCCGTCGATGCGCGCCGCCTCCTCCAGCTCCACCGGAACGGTGGACATGAAGCTCGTCATCAAAAAGACGCCGAAGGATATATTCGTCGCCACATACATCAGGATGACGCCGATGCGCGTGTTCACAAGGCCCGTGGTATAGCCCACGATGTAGATCGGCAGAAACAGCGCCTGCGCCGGGATGAGGATGCCGACGATAAAGTACAGATACGCAAACTGAAAGAACTTGCCCCTGTTGCGCGCAATCGCCCAGGCCGCCGCGCCGCACAACAGCGCCAGAATCAGCACGGAGACGACGGTGTACAGCGCCGTATTGAAGAACGTCACCTTCAGGTTGAGCTTCCTGTATGCGTTTTCATAGTTGGTCAGGCTCAGGCTCTGCGGCAGCGCCAGCGGGTTGCCGACATAGAGCTCCTTCTTCGTCTTGAAGGAGTAATTGAGGATGATCAGCAGCGGCGCGAGGAATGCCAGCGAAGCGGCCGCCATGATCAGCTGCGTCGCCCAAAGCGCGGGCGTGAACTTCTTCTTTTCTTTCGGCGTCCTGGCCATCACATCTGCACCTCCCTCTTCTTGAGCACCTTCACCTGAAGGAACGCCACCAGCAGCAGCGCGAAGACGACGGAGATCGTCAGCGCGGAGCCGTAGCCGTACTGCCTGCCGTTGATCGCGGTGGAATAGGTGTAGTAAATGATCGAGGTGGACGCGCGGCCCGGTCCGCCGTTGGTGGAGGCGACGAGCAGGTCATACACCTTGAGCGAGCCTGTGGTGATGCCGACGATGCAGATCGTCAGCGCCGGCGCGAGCATGGGCAGCGTGATGCTGATGAACTGGCGCACGGCGCCCGCGCCGTCCACCTTGGCCGCCTCGTACAGATCGGAGGGGATGGACTGCAGCGCCGCCAGATAGATCAGCATCCAATAGCCGATCCACTGCCAGTTGTTGGCGATGAGCAGGCCGGTGAGCACCGTCTCCTCCTTGCCAAGGAGCATCGCCACGCTGCCCGGAAGGCCCATGAGCTTAAAGAGCGCGGGCAGCACATTGCCGTAGAGCTTGAGCCACACGAAGCCCACGACCACCGCGCTGATGAGACAGGGAACGAAAAAAATGGTGCGCATGAGCTTCTGGCCCTTGATGCCGCTGTCCAGCGCCACGGCCATCAGGATCGCCGCCACGTTCTGAATCACCGTATTCCAGATCGTGAAGCGGATGGTGAACCACCACGCGCTGCGGGCATACGGATCGGAAACCAGCCTGACATAGTTGTCAAGGCCGACGAACGGCTTTTCGACCGTCATGCCATTCCAGCTCGTCAGCGAATAATAGAATGACAAAAGCATCGGAATGATGAGTCCGATGGTGAAGATGATCATGCCGGGCAGCACCAAAGAGAGATACTGCAGCTGCTGCTTGCGCAGGCTCGGGCTCATTTTGCGCATGGCGCTCGCCTCCAGAAGAATGAATACGGGGAAAGCGGGCGGCTTGCCTCCGCCTGGGGAAGAAGCCGCCCGCGATGGTTTTTGAAAGGATTACTTGCTGTTGGCGCGGCGCGCGTCGGAAGCCTTGAGGACTTCCTCGATGGTGACGTGGCCCTGCAGATACTCGGCGATATCCTTGGCGTTCTCCTCCTGGAAGCCGCCCCAGACGAGCTGGTTGTTGCCCAGGTTGACGTCCTGAATCATGCCGGCCGCAGCGTAGGCGTCGATATCGGACTGGCTCGGGTTGGCGAAGGTCGGCGCAACGTCCTTGACCATCGGCGCGGTCATGGTGTAGTCATAGATGGCAACCTGCAGGTCCTTATCGGTGGCGATGACCTCGAAGACCTTGTTGATCGCATCCTGATACGCGGAGGAAGCGCTGGCCATGAAGGTGATGTTCGGCTCAAAGAGGAGCTTCGCATCGCCGGTCTGGTTCGGGAACGGGAAGATGCCGAAGTCGTAGGTCTCGTCGATGCCCAGGAAGTTCTGGATGGACCAGGAGCCGGACACCTTCATCGCGGCCTCGCCCATGACCATCTTGGCGTCGCAGGCGGTCTGCTCCAGGGAGAAGGTCTCGTCGGTCCAGGTGTTGTCGTAGATCAGCTTGTTGTACTCGTACGCGGTCTTGTACTCCTCGCTGGTCTCAAAGCTGACCTCGCCGGCGCGGAACATGTCGCCCCAGGTCGGATACTTGTTGAACACGTCGTTCACGGCGAACTGCATGGTCACGTTGCCGATGGACCAGGTATCCACCATGTGGGAAGCGAACGGGGTGATGCCGTTGGCCTTGAGGGTCTCGATGACGGCGGCGAGCTCCTCATGGGTCTTGGGAACCTCCAGGCCCAGGTTGGCGAAAATCTCGCGGCTGTAATACACGCCCTGATACAGGCAGTTGAAGGTCATGCCCAGCACCTTGCCATTAAGCGTGACGCCTTCCTTCGCGGCATCCAGGATGTTGTCCATGTAGGGCTGCTCGGTCAGATCCGCCAGCAGGCCGAGGGAGCCGTAGGTGGCCACGTCCTGCGCCTTGCCGATCATGATATCCGGCAGACCGGACTGCATGTACACCTGCATCTTCGGCTGGAAGTCATTGCCCCAGTCCACGCACTCCCACTCGAGCTTGATTTCCGGGTACTTCTGGGCCAGCGCCTCGTCGATCATGTCCTCGATGCCCGCGTCCGTGGTGGACTGACCGGCCAGCACGCGGAGGGTGATCTCCTCAGCCTGCGCAAACGCGCACAGGGACAGCACGAGCGCCATCGCCAGCAACAGGGCTACGATCTTTTTCATTCTATTTTCCTCCTTACGATTCTTCGGGGGCACTCCCCCTTTTCTGCCTCCATCATATCGGATTGCCCCGGAAGAAAATAGGACAGTTTTGCGCATTTTACTTGGATATTTTTGTAAATCTCGTCTCACCGCTGCGGCGTGCTGCTCTCCGCGCGCAGCGCATCCCACTGGGCCAGCACCGCCTCGAGCGTCATCTCCCCGCGCAGATGCGCCAGCAGCAGCTCCGCGCAGTCATACTGGAAGGCCCAGACCAGCTGGTTGTTCCCCACGGATGCGCTCACGATCCGCCCCTGCGCGCGGTAGCGCTCGATGTCCTCCCGGATCATCCCCAGCGAGTCCACCTCCACGTCCCGCAGGCAGGTATCCGTCTGGGTGAAGGCGCAGACCGTCTGCGCCAGCTCCTTGTCGGCGAGCAGCATGGCGAAGATGTCGTCAATCAGCGCGTCGTGCGCCGTGGTCGCGCCCTTCATGAACGTGATGTTCGGCTCGCTGATGAGCCTGGCGTCGCCGCTTTCATTGGGATAAGGGAAGATGCCGATCTTCCTGTACGGCGCGACGGACTGAAGCGCCTGAATGGACCAGCTGCCGCTCAGGTACATCGCCGCCTCCTCGCCCGCAAAGCGCAGATCGCTCTCGCTCTGCGTCACCTTCAGCGCGTCCGCCCAGGTGTTGCGGTACTGCGCGACCACCTTTTCCGCGCAGCCGCGGTACGCCCCGTCCGCAAAGGAGACCTCCCCCGCGCGCAGCCGGTCCCCCCAGTGCGGATCGGCGGAGAACACGTCTCCGATGGCAAACTGCATCAGGATGTTGCCCGTGTGCCACGTCTCCTGAAAGTGGGCGGCAAAAGGCGTGACGCCCACGCGGTTCAGGCGCTCCACGATGGCGTCAAGCTCCTCCTGCGTCTGCGGCACCTCGAAGTTGTAGCGGTAAAAGATGTTCTTGTTGTAGAGCACGCCCTGATAGAGCTGGTTGTACACCAGCCCGTAGAGCTTTCCGTCCGCCGTGCCGGCCTGCACGGCCTCCTCCAGCAGAGGATCGCCCAGCTCGGGCGGGAACACGCCGAGCGCGCCCGTCGGGTAAAACGCCTGGATGTCCTGCGCCTTGCCCACGATGATGTCCGGCGTTTCGCCCGAGGAGATCATCGCGTTCAGGCGCACGGAGAACCCCTCTCCCCAATCGACATTCTCCCACTCCAGCTCCACGTTCGGGAAGGCGCTTTCAATCCGCTCCCGGATCAGCTCCGCCATGCCCGGATCGCTGGTGGACTCGCCGGCGAGCACGGTCAGCAGGAGCTTTTCCTCCGTCTGGGCGCTCTGCATCTCCGGCATGATGGCGCAGCCGCTGAGCGCCGCCAGCGCAAAGAGCAGCACAAGGAGCATCCCTATTCGTCTCATTCGGCTCCCTCCTCCCGGTAGGCGCGGGGGCTCTTGCCCTCCATCCGCTTGAACACGCGGCTGAAATAGGCGTAATCGTCATACCCTACCAGCTGCGCGACGTCCGTGATGCTCAGCTCCTTCTGGGCGAGCAGCTTCTTCGCCTGCGCCATGCGCGCGGAGGCGAGATACAGCATCAGGTTGCAGCCCGTCTGCTGCTTGAACGTGCGCGAGAGATAGCTGTCGTCCACGCTGAATTCCCTGGCCAGCATGCCCAAGGAGATGTCCTCGGCGTAGTTCTCGTCGATGTAGGCGCGCACGCGGCGCACGATGTCGCGCATGCCCTCGCTCTGCCTGCCCGGCGCCTCGGGCAGGAAGCACTCGTCCAGCATCTGGGCAAACAGGCTGCGCAGCTGGTCCAGCGCCATGGAATCCACCGCGCTGAGCATCAGCTCCGTCAGGTTGTCCACGGCGCGCAGCTGCTCGCTGCGCATGCTTTCCTCCAGCATGTGGCGCAGAATCCAGGTGATGCGGTCGATGCACGAGAGCAGCTCCATGACCGTCCAGCCCTCCTCCCGGCAGCGGAAGAGGCCGGTATGCTCGAGCAGGCGCTCAAAGCGCTCGCGCTGCCCGGATTGGGCGGCATGCTCCAGCTGATGGAAGGTGTCGGGGGCAATGCGCTGAAGCATCGGCTGCACGGTCGCCTCGCTGGCAAAGCCGACGCAGGCCGCCTCGCTGCATTTCATCGCGGAGAAGCACCTGCGCACCTCGTCGTAGGCGCGCCGGAGATCGCGCAGGGAGAAATAGCCGCCGGACACCATCGCGCGGGGCTGCACGGCGCACAGCGCATGCAGCTGCGCCATCTGCGCGGGCAGGCGCTCGCGCAGCGACGCCTCGTCCATCTCCGTGACGAGCAGGAAGTGGTTGGCGTGATACAGGTCGTGAATGACGAGCTTGTTGCCGCTGCTGACCATCGCGCCCAGCTGCGTCTTGATCCTGTACACGGCCTCCGACGCGCTCTGGGGCAGCTGGCCCATGCCGAGCTTCTGCAGGAAGCCGGACAGGCGAACGAGCACCACGCGGTAGCTGGAAAACGCCGCCTCGTAGTCAAACAGTCGGGCCTCCACGCTCTGAAGCCTGTCCTGCTTGCGCGCGTCGTGCAGCCATTGGGAAAAATCGCGGTCCAGCACCATGGAGGCGGCGAGGCTGAGCTTGGCCTGCTCCTCGCTGCGCTCGCGCCGCCTGCGCGTCTGCTGGAGCGCATGCTCGCTCGCGCGGGCAAGCACCTCCATCAGCTTGCTGCGGTTGATGGGCTTGAGCACGTAATCGAGCGCGCCGCAGAGCAGCGCCTGATGCACGTATTCAAAGTCGCTGTACCCGCTCAGAACGAGGATCGCCGTCTGCGGCCAGCGCGCGTGCAGCTGCTCCATCAGCTCCACGCCGGACAGATAGGGCATGTTGATATCGGTGATGACGATGTCCGCCGGCTGCTGCTCCATTTTGGCCAGCGCGTCCTCGCCGTCGCACGCCATCGGCGCCAGCTCCAGCCCCAGCGCGTCCCAGTCGATGAGCGTTCTCAGGCTTTCGCGGATCCAGTATTCGTCGTCCGCGACGAGCACCCGAAGCTTTTTATTCTCCATCGTGCGTTTCCTCCTGCGTGGACGGAATGTGCAGCGTCACCCGCGTGCCCTCCTGCTCGCCGCTTTCCACCTCCAGGCCGTATTCCCGGCCAAAGAGCAGCTTGAGGCGCGCCGCAATGTTGAACAGGCCGATGGACGAGCCGCGGCTGAGCGCCTGCTCCGGATCGACCGCGCGGACCCGCTCCATCATCTCCCGGGGCATGCCCACGCCGTTGTCCTCGATGGTCAGCAGGATTTCCGCGTCCGTCCTCCTGGCGCTGATGCGGATGCGCTTCTCGCCGCGCTTGTTCTTGAGGCCATGGTTGATCGCGTTCTCCACCAGCGGCTGCAGCGACAGGCGCGGCACGCGGGTCTTCATCATGTCCGCCGGGATGTCGATGATCATCTGCACAGGCTCGTTCATGCGCACGTTCATGACGAACAGATAGTTCTTCAGGTGCCTCAGCTCGTCGGAGATCGGCGCGATCGGCTCGTCCATGCGCAGGCTGTAGCGGAACAGCTCGGACAGCGCATGGCACAGCGTGCTCACGATCTGGCAGTCGTGCAGCATCGCGATGGCGCTCATGGTGTCGAGCGTGTTGTAGAGGAAGTGCGGGTTCACCTGCATCTGCAGCGCCTTGTACTTCGTGTCGTTGAGCTGGATGGCCGACTGGTATTCCCGGGCGATGAGCGCTTCAATCCGGTCGAGCATGTCGTTGAAGGCGCCGCTCAGCTTCTTGAGCTCATCCTGGCGCATGTCCGGCAGGCGCAGCTCGGTCTCGCCCTGCTTGATGCGGTTCATGGTCTCGACCATCTGATCGAGCGGACGCGTCAGGCCGCGGGAGATGAAGATGAACAGGAAGGCAAAGAGAATCAGCACCAGCGCAAAGGCGAAGATCGTGCTGCTGGTGAGCAGGGCCTGATTGGCGTTGATGGCGCTGGAGGGGATGAGGGAATAGATCGTCACGCCGTATTTTCGCACCGCGGAGGAATACAGCGAATGGCGGCTCTGCGTGTCCGACAGGCTCTCCCCGCGCTGCGCCTGCTGGGCCAGGCTGCCCATCAGATCGACGGTCTCTCCGCTCTCCGGCAGAACGCCGGCGATCGGCACGCGGCCCTGCGGCTGCAGCCAGACGGCCTGCTCATCGGCATAGCGGTATTTTTTCATCAGGCCTTCAAAGCCCTTGGGGTCCACGTCGCAGACCATGTAGCCAATCGGCGTCTGCGCGTTTTCAAGGATGCGCAGCACGCAGCGGACCAGGCGCAGCCCGCGCTTGTCGTTGTCATAGCTGGTCACCGCCATCACCGTCGGATTGGCCGCCACGATGTCGCGCACGCCCTCGTCGCTGCCCTTCATGCTGTGGTCGTAGATGTCCGCCGGATAGGTGTAGATCGGCGTCTGCGCGTGGCGATAGGAGCTGATGAGCGCATGATCCATGGTGTAAATGTAGAGCGCGACCAGGTATTCGTCCGAATCGAATGCGCTGCCCGCCATTTCGTAGGCCAGCGCGGCGTACTTGCGCGCGAGCTCGTCGGTGTTCTCCGCATCGGCGAGCTCACGCACAAACGATTTGTGCTCGTAGATGGTGATCAGGCTGTTCTCGATCCGCTTGAAGCGGTTGTAGACGTCGTCGGAGAGATTTTGGAGCGTCGTGCGGTTGATCTGCGCCATCTGCCCCGCGATGATCGTGGAGGAGGTCGCATTGAACAGCACCAGCTGCAGGAGCATGGCCAGCAGCATGCAGCCCACGCAGGAGAGCAGGATCGAGGCCCTCAGGCTCCACGCTCTTTTGTGCCGAAGCATGCGCATCCCTCCTCCGGTTTTCTGCTTCTATTATTATAAAGGAAGAGCGCGGTTCCGGCAACCCAAATCCTGCCTGCAGGGCAGGCCCGTCGGGCGGCCGGGCCGCGCTCATTGCCTCCGTCAATCCGTCTCGCGAAGCCAGACCAGCATTTCGTTCCTTCCCCGGTTGCCCCACTTGTGGTAGGGGATCAGCCTGATGCGCACCTTTTCGCGCTGCGGCCGGCTTCCGGTAAAGTACAGCCGCTCCTCCTGCCCTGCGCCCTCCCGCAGGCCATCCGTCTCGATGATCATCGTGCCGCCCAGCGCGTCCGTCCTGCTGCGTGTCAGCGGCGCGCCCTTCACCAGCAGCAGCTGATGCAGCGCCGCGCCGTTGTCCGCCTCCTCGGCGCAGTAGACCAGCGGGCCGCAGGCGACGGCCGCCCTGCCTGCGGTGCTGCGCACCCTCGGGTTCGCATAGCAGATCCTGGGCTCCATCTCCATGTCCAGCACGATCTCCTCCTCCTCAAACGGCCCCTCCACGCGGACATAGCCGTTGACCGGCTGCGCGCTGAGCGGCCAGCCGCCGCGCAGAAGGCGGAAGGCTTCGCACCACTCGGGAATGTGCAGCTGCAGCGCGTAATCCCCTCTGGACACGCGGATGCTCACGCGTCCCTGCTCGGGGTACTGCGTGGTCATGGAGAGCGTCACGCTCTGGCCGCCGACCTGCACCTCCTGCCGGGCCTGCAGATACAGGTGAACCCGGATCTCCCTTTCGCAGACCGTCAGCTGGTACTGCGTCAGCGAGCACAGCAGGCGCGCCAGGTTGGGCGGGCAGCACGCGCAGCTCAGCCAGCGCTGCCGCTCGGGCAGGACATGGCGCTTGCCGGGGTCCTTCTCGTCCGCCTCGGGATACACGGCCAGCGGGTTGACGTAGAAGAAGCGCTCCTGATTCAGGCTCATGCCCGCCAGGCAGGTGTTGTACAGCGCGCGCTCCATGGCGTCCGCATAGGCGCCGTCAAGCTCGCCGCGCAGCATCCTGTGCGCAAAGAAGATCAGCGCCACCGACGCGCAGGTTTCAGCGTACGCGGTGTCGTCCGGAAGATCGTAGTCAAAGGTGAACGCCTCGCCGATGGACGTGGAGCCCACGCCGCCGGTGATGTACATGCGCCGGCTGATCAGGTTGTCAAACTGCCGCCGGCAGGCCTCAAAGAGCGCCTCATCGCCGGTGCGCAGCGCGACGTCCGCCGCGCCGCAGGCCAGATACAGCGCGCGCACGGCATGTCCCTCCATGGTGAACTGCTCGCGCACGGGCAGGTGGCTCTGCGCATAGGCGCGCCCATAGCCTTCATTGTGCGGGAAGAACTGCTGCGCCAGCTTCTTCTGCTCCTCGGCGAAGTAATACGGCTCTCTTCCGCGGCGCTCAACGAACGACTGTGCCATGTCCAGATAGCGCTTCTCGCCCGTGACGTCGTAGAGCCTGCACAGCGCGAGCTCGATCTCCGCATGCCCCGGATAGCCCTGCAGGTTCTCTCTGCCGAAGTAATCGCAGATGCAGTCGGCAAACCGCGTCATGACCTCCAGCGCCTTTTTCCTGCCCGTCGCCTGAGCGTAGGCGATCGCGCCCTCCAGCAGATGGCCCGCGCAGTACAGCTCATGGCAGTCGCGCAGGTTCGTCCAGCGCCTGCCGATATCGGTGCAGATGAAGAACGTGTTCAGGTATCCGTCCTCCAGCTGCGCCTTCTCCATCAGGTCGATCACGCCGTCGGTCAGCGCCTCCAGCTCCTCATCCGGCCCGCTCATCAGCTTGTAGCCCAGCGCCTCCAGCCATTTGCCGAAGTCGCTGTCCTGAAAGACCATGCCGTAGAATTCTCCCGTCTTCTCTCCGGCGGCGATCCGGAAGTTCTCAATGCAATGGGACGGCTCCGCGTCCGGAATTTCATCGCTCAGAATCCTCCACTGATAGGCAAGCATGTGGTCCCTGACGTTTTGAACCACCTCGCCCAGATAACCGCCGTTCAGCCTGCCCTGCGCAGGCGACACGATCTGCGACAATCGCTCTATCACGATTCCTCCTTGCGGGCCGTGCCCGCTCCACAATATGATGCATCCCGGCGCCTGCTGTACGGTTTGGGGTGCCATCTCCTCCAAGCCAGGAAAAGGCGGGACGGGCCCAGGTGCCCGTCCCGCAGCGTATGACGTTATCCGCGATGCACGATCACGCTGTACGGCTTGAGGCTGTCCGTTTCAACCGTCACCTCGCCGTTCAGGGTCCTGACCGTATAGACTGCGGCGGTGCGGCCCTTCGTATCGGGCACCTTCACCACGATCTCTCCGTCCTCGGGCCTGAACACATGCAGCTCCAGGCCGTCGGCGTAGTCATAGTCCGGGCGATCGTCGCAGCTGCCCATGGGGATCACGCTGTTCGGGCGCGCCATCAGCGGCAGGGACAGATAGTCGTGCGTCTCCCTGCGCCAGGTATCGCCCGCCGCCGCCTCGTCGGAGAGGAGGTTGATCCACGTGCCCTGCGGCAGATAGTAATCCACATGGCCGTCCTCATGCATGACCGGCGCGACGAGCAGGTTCGCGCCCAGCATGTACTGCGTATCGCAGGTTTCGCAGGCGATGCTGTCCGGGAACTCGAAGATCATCGGGCGCAGCACCGGAATGCCCTTCTCGTGCGCCTCCACCGCAGCGCCGTAGAGATACGGCATCAGGCGGTTCTTCAGCCTGGAGAATTTGCGCACGACGTCGTTGGCCTCCTCGTCAAAGAGCCACGGCACGCGATAGCTCTGGGAGCCATGCAGCCGGGAATGGCTGGAGAGCAGGCCGAACGCCGCCCAGCGCTTGTACACGTCTGCCGTCGCCGTCTGCTCAAAGCCCGCGATATCGTGGCTCCAGAAGCTGAAGCCGGAGTGCGAAATGCTCAGGCCGGAGCGCAGCGTCTCCGCCATGCTCATGTAGGTCGCGCTGCTGTCGCCGTTCCAGTGAATCGGGAACTGCTGGCCGCCCACGGTAGCGCTGCGGGCGAAGACCACCGCATCGCCCTTGCCGCGGCACTCCTCGATCGTCTCAAACACCATCTTGTTGTACAGATAGGTGTAGTAGTTGTGCATGCGCAGCGGGTCGCTGCCGTCGTGATAGACGATGCCGCGCACCGGAATGCGCTCGCCAAAGTCCGTCTTGAAAGCGTCCACGCCCATCCTCTGCAGCGCGCGCAGGCGTTTGGCATACCACTCGCGCGCCTCGGGATTGGTCACATCCAGAATCGCCGTGCCCGGCTGCCACATGTCCGTCTGCCAGACGTCGCCGTTTTCCTTGTGCAGGAAATAGCCCTTTTCCACGCCCTCGTCGAACATGTTGCTCTCCTGCGAGATGTACGGGTTGAGCCAGCAGGAGATGTGCAGGCCGCGCTCCTTGAGCTTCCTGAGCAGGCCCTCCGGATCCGGGAAGGTGTCCGGGTCCCAGGTCAGGTCAGTCAGATGGTTCTCCTTCATCCAGAAGCAGTCAAAGTGGAACACGCTCAGCGGGATATCGCGCTGCGCCATGCCGTCGATGAAGCTGGTGACCGTCTTTTCGTCATAGCTCGTGGTGAAGGACGTGGACAGCCACAGGCCGAAGCTCCACGCCGGGGGCAGCGCCGGCTTGCCGGTCAGATCGGTGTACCGTTCCAGGATGCCCTTGGGCGTGCCGCCGTAGATGACGTCGTAGGTCAGCTTCTGGCCCTCCAGGCTGAACTGCACGCGCTCCACCTTTTCGCTGGCCACCTCAAAGCTCACGTCGCTGGAGTTCTCCACCAGGATGCCGTAGCCGCGGTTGGTCATGTAGAAGGGGACGTTCTTGTAGGCCAGCTCACTGGCCGTTCCGCCGTCGCCGTTCCAGATGTTGACCTCCTGACCGTTCTTGACATAGGCCGTGAAGCGCTCGCCCAGGCCGTAGACGCGCTCGCCCACATCCAGGTTCAGCGAGTCGATCATGTATTCCTTGCCCGTCGTCTTGCACCAGGCGTGCGCCATCGCGTGATACTCGGACTGCGTGAGCTTCCTGCCGTCGCCGTAGTAGGTGACGCTCCAGCCCCTGTACGCCTTGCTGATGACCGCCTTGGCGCGCCCGCTGCGGAAGGTGTATTCCGTCTCGGTCTCCGTGATCTCGGGCTTCACGGGACGCTCGCTGATCTCAAAATACGGGCCCTTTTTCACCGTGCCGCGGTGATGCTCCACGCTCACGCGGATGACGTCCTCCATCGGCGCGGTGAAGGTGACCGTCAGCGCCGTGTGGTTCATGATGTCGCCGCGTCCGTTGACCGGCACACAGGGGCAGATGATCCGGAGCGCGTCCCCGGTGATCGTCGCCGAGTAGCTCTGAATGGCGAAATGCAGGTCAAACTCCGGCTTGTTGACCCAGTATCCGTTGGTGAACTTCATAGCATATTCTCCTTCGCAAGCAGCGTTGATCAGCCCTTGACCGCGCCGGCCACAACGCCCTCAACGATATAGCGCTGCAGCAGAATGAAGACGATCACGGACGGAAGCACGGCCAGCACCATGGCCGCCAGGGCATAGTGCCATTTGGTATTGAGCGAGCCGACAAAGTTATAGGCAGCCAGCACCAGCGTCTTGGAGGACGGCGAGCTGTTGACCATCAGCAGCGGCAGCAGGAAGTCGTTCCAGATCCACATCACATCCAGAACCACCACCGTCGCCGTCACCGTCTTGAGCAGCGGGAAGATGATCATTCGGTAGGTCTGGAAGGTCGTCGCGCTGTCAATCATGGCGCTCTCGTCGATCTCGCGCGGGATGGACTTCATGAAATTGAAGTAGATGAACGTCGCCATCGGGATGCCGAAGCCCCAGTACTGGATGCCCAGGCCCCACGTCGTGCCGTTGAGGTGGAGCATGTTCATGAACTTGAGCAGCGTGATCATGATCGTCTGGAACGGGATCAGCATCGGCGTGATGATCAGCGTGTGAATCAGCTTGGTGTACTTCGTCTGGCGGCGGTCCAGCACATAGGCCGCCATCGATGAAAACGCCACGATGCCCGCGATGCCGATGAGTGTGATGACCACGTTGTTCCAGAACAGGCGGAAGTACTCCATCTTTTCAATCACATACGCGTAGTTTTCAAACGCGAGCTTGGTGGGCAGGCCCAGCACATTGGTGAGCACTTCCTTGAAGGGCTTAAACGAATTGATCACCATCAGAAAGATGGGATAGATGTACAGGGCGGCCAGCAGCGTGATCGCGCAGACAAATATGACATGGCCGATCCTTCTCTTCGTCTTGTTCGTCATCACTGCTCCACCTCCCTGCTCTCAAAGAACCTGAGGACAACCTGCGTGAGCACCAGCACGATCACGAAGAACACGATCGCCTTGGCCGAGCCCAGGCCGTAGTTGTTGTTCTGGAACGCCTCGCGGTAGATGTCCAGCGTCGCGGAATAGGTCGCGCCGCCGGGCCCGCCCTTGGTCAGGGCGAGGATGATGTCGAAGACCTTGAGCGAGTTGGTCAGCGACATGAAGATGCAGGTGGTGATGGACGGGCCGAGCATCGGCAGGACCACGGTGAAGAAGCGCCGGCCGGAGCTGGCGCCGTCAATGCTCGCCGCCTCCAGGATGTCCGAGGGAATGGCCTGCAGGCCGGCGATGTACAGCACGATGTAAAAGCCCAGCGACTGCCACACGCCCACCAGCACCAGCGAATAGAACGCGAGATTGCCATCGCCGAGCCAGCTGTAATTCCAGAATCCCCATCCTGTGATTTCGTAGAGCTTTTCAAAGCCCTGCGTGAAGATGAACTTCCAGATAAAGCCCACGATCGTCATGGACATGATGTAGGGCACGAAAAACACGCCGCGCAGGAAATTCGCCAGGCGGAATCTCTGCGTCAGCGCAACGGCCAGCGCGAGCGCCAGCACATTGCTGAAGAGGATGAACAGCACGGCGTACTTGAAGGTAAAGATCAGCGCATGAATGAATTCCGGAGAGCCGGAGGAAAAGATGGTCTTGAAATTCGCAAGGCCGATAAAGACGGGATTGCGCGAGATGCCGTTCCACTCCGTCAGGGAATAGTATCCGCTCATGACAAACGGAATGTACATCGCGAGGATCACCATGACCACCGCCGGCAGCGTAAAGATCAGCGTATCCGCCAGCGCCTTGCGCTCTGTCCGGTTCATGGTTTTGCCTTTCACAGCGCTCCCTCCTTTCTATGTTCTGTCGGGCGGAGCAGGCGATATGAAAGAGCCGCGCCGTATCGAAATACGGCGCGGCTGCACAGCGCCCTGCTCAGTGATGAGTGGCTTGTTCAGGCCGTGCGATTACACGCCGGAGCCGTCGAGCTCGACCCACTTCGCCTCGATCTGCGCGCAGCACTCGTCCTTGGTCAGGCTGCCGCCGATGTACGCCTGGATCGCCTCGCCCATCGCCTGGTTGAAGCTGTCGGAGGAGTAGCAGATGGCCAGCGCGCCGGAGCCCTCGGCAGCCACGTGCTCAGCACCCTGCTTGATGATCTGCATGTCGGCGACCTTCGCACCGGAAACCGGCGGGATGACGCCAGCCACGTCGCAGAACCAGCTCTGGCCGTACTCGCTGGTGTACCACCAGTTCACGAAATCGAGAACAGCCTGCAGGTTCTTGGAATCCTTGTTGATGCGCAGCGCCTGATCGGAGCCGCCGATGACCTGGCACTGAGCCGGATCGTCCGTCACCGGATAGCCGGCAAAGCCAATCTGCAGGGCGTCGTCGATCGCCAGCAGGTCAGCCTCAACCCAGGCGCCCTGGCCGACCATCATGGCCGCCTTGCCGATGCCCATCGCGGAGTCCTCGCCGGCGAGGTCGGTCTCCAGCGGCTTGCTGTCGCCGTACTTGACAGCCAGGTCGATGAAGCGGAAGAAGTTGTCATAGAGCACCGGATAATCCTTGATGTGCGCCTCGCCGGCCTGGAAAGCGGCGATCATGGCAGCCGGGTCGTCGCAGGCCGCGCTCATGAAGTGCTGCGCGACATGCTTGAACACCCACCACTCCGCAAAGCCGGTGGTCAGAGGCTGATAGCCGGCAGCCGCGAGGGTCTCGCAGGCCTTCTCAAACTCGTCGAGCGTCTTCGGGAACTCGATGCCGCCCTCCTCGAAAATGGCCTTGTTGTAGATCATGCCGAAGTAGTTGCCCTTGAGCGCGAAGCCGTGAACCTCGCCGTCGCCGTACTTCATCATGTTCGTGACGGCCGGGTCCATCGCCGCGGCGGCGGGCTCGGCAGCGAAGTTGTAGGAATACTCGATGTAGTCGCCGATCTCCTTGCCGGAGGTGGTGGAGAAGATATCCGGAGTCATGCCCGCGTTGATGCGGGTCTTGAGCAGCGTCGGATAGTCGTTCTGCGTGGTCTCGTAGTTGATGGTCACGTCGGGCGCGACCTCCTTGTACGCAGCGATCAGCTCGTTGACCGCATCCGCATACTCGGGGCTGGCAATGAACATGTTGATCTCCACGCCATCCGCCATCACGGGCGCAGCGGCCAGCGTCAGCAGCACAGCGGCGGCCAGCAGCAGGGTAAACAGTTTCTTCATGGTCAGGTTTCCTCCTTTTCCGGTTCATGTGTTCGGGCTTTCCGTGCCCACCTGTTAAAAGTATATAAGATATTTTGAGTTTTTTACAGGTAATTTTATGACCATTACAGGATATTTTGGGCACACATCAGCTTTTTGCTCAAATCATGTGCTATAATATATCCAGTCAGGCGCCCGCCGTACGCCACTTTGAACGAGGAAGCGATGAGAACAGAATGATGAAACTGAATGCAGGGTTTCGCGCATGGCGAAACAGGACGTCCATCCGCACGCAGCTGAGCCTGGCCATCAGCGCGGTCATCATCGTGCTGTTTTCCGTGCTGCTCGTCTACAACTATGTGTCGCAGTACCGCGCCAACGTGCGCCACGAGACCACCGCCATCGAGCACACGCTCGAGCTGGAAACCCAGCAGCTGAGCGCCTACATCGACGAGCTGGCCACCTTCTCCCTGCAGCTGAGAAACGATTCCGCCTTCATGTCCATCCTCACGCAGAACGTCGCGGTGACCTACGAGCACCAGAGCACGATCGAGAACTCGTTCCGGACCCAGTTTTACAGCCGGAACGATCTGCAGTGGATGGAGCTGCATCTGCTCAGGCACGGCCTGAGCCTGCGCATGGACAACCCCCGCCGGAAGATCCTGAGCATCGCCAGCCGCGCGCCGGAGGCGTTTGAGGACTGCGATGTGTTTTCCGCGCCGCCCGCCTATCTCTCCATCCAGCCCAGCGAATCCGGCTTTCTGCAGGTCTCCAGAATGATCATCAACTCCCCGCACAGCACGCAGCTCGCCGTCGTCCGCTTTCTGGTGGACAATTCGTTTCTCGACGCCATGATCAAGCGCCACCGCGCCCACGAGGAGCTGGTGTGCCTCTTTGACGAAGGCGGGGCCGCCTACACCCGAAACGGCTGCGAGCAGGCCGTCATCGCCGCCATCGCCGAAGGGAAAAACCTGATCTCCCTGGGCGGCGTCCGCTATCTGCTGGCGCCCGCCGCGCAGCGCGCATACGGCCTGACGATCGCCATCCTCAAGCCCATGTCCGTCATCAACGCGTCGCTGCATCAGCTGCTCATCGCCACCTCCGTCATGGGCCTTTGCGCCGTCCTCCTGGTCTCGCTGGTCATCTTCGGGCTGATCCACATGCTGACGCAGCCGCTGTCGGCCCTGGCCGAGCGCATGCAGGAGGTGGGCTCCGGCAACTTCCAGAGCCGCGCCGATCTGCAGGGCAGCCTGGAGATGACGGGCCTGTCCGAGGAGGCGAACCGCATGATCGCCAACATCTCCGCGCTCATCGATCAGACCTATGTCTCCTCGCTCAACGAGCGGACCGCCCAGCTTGCCGCGCTGCAGGCGCAGACCAACCCGCATTTCCTCTTCAATACGCTGCAGGCCATCTCCACCGAGGCGATTCTCGCCGGCGACAACAAGGTCTACCGCCTGATCACCACGCTCTCCTCGATGCTGCGCTACACCATCAAGGGCGGGAACTTTGCCGATCTCTCCAGCGAGCTTGACCATGTGCGCCGGTATCTGACGATCCAGAAGGCGCGCTTCGGCGACAGGCTGGAATACGATCTGCGCGCCGACGAGGCGCTCCTTCACAAGTCCTTCCCCAAGCTGTCGCTGCTGTCGCTGGTGGAAAACTCGATCGTGCACGGGATGAAGGGCGAGGTGGACAAGATTCACCTCTCCATCGAATGCCTCATTCAAAACGGCGTCAGCGTCATCTGCGTGCAGGATGACGGCGCGGGCATTCCGCCGGACCAGCTGGCGGATCTGCGCCGGATCTTCCAGGATGAGAACGTGGTCTTCATGCAGAAAATCGGCCTGAGCAACCTGGCCTCCCGCCTTCGCCTCCTGTACGACGGGCAGGCATTTGTCGAAATCGACAGCGTTTCCTCTCCCTCCCGCCAGACGAGCATCCGCATTCTGATTCCCATGGAGGTTCTGGAGCATGCACAACACCTTGATCATTGACGACGAGCAGTCCGTTCATCAGGCCATCCGCTCCCTGGTGGACTGGGCCTCTCTGGGGCTTCGCGAGCCGCAATCCGCCTGCAACGGCGTCGAAGCGCTTCATCTGATGGAGAGCCTGCGTCCCGGGATCGCCTTTGTCGATATGAACATGCCGCTGATGGACGGCGTGACCTTCCTGTCCAAGGCCACCGAGCGCTTTCCCGATACGCAGTTCATCGTCGTGAGCGGCTATGACTCCTTCGACTTTGCGCGCGCGGCCATCCGCTACAACGTTCTTGACTATCTGCTCAAGCCCATCGACGTGGACGAGCTGCATGCGGCGCTCAAAAAAGCGGTCTCCCTCATGCCCCAGCGCCCCACGGAATCCCGCCTGCCCGCAGACATCGCCGCGGAAATCCGGGCCTATATCGACGCGCATTACGGCGAGGACATCAGCCTGGACAGGATCGCGGACATGTTCTATTTCAGCCGGGAATATGTCAGCAGGATCTTCCGGGCGCAGTATGGCTGCGCGGTGTACGAATACATTCAGCAGGTGCGCATGGAGCAGGCTCTCCGGCTGCTGCGCAATCCCAAGCTCTCCCTGCAGACCATCGCGGACTGCCTCGGCTACAGCAACGCCAATTATTTCAGCAAGGCCTTCCGGCGGTTCTACGGCATTTCGCCGCGCGACTACAAGAACAGGGAAAAGAACAGGGAAACGCCCTGAAAGCCGCCCGGGAGCAGCCGCACGGCTCTGCGAAAATGGCCCCGATTCCGGCTCAAACACTTTGTTTATTTTTATTAAACCATTTGCCGCCTCTGTATTGACAGGATAATCCTTCCATTTTATAATGATAGTCATTGATTGCCTGATCAGAATTTTTGAAGCCGTTTAAGGTTTACAAAAGCAAAGGAGTGATCGCTATGAGATCCATCGCAAAACGGACGGCGGCCGCAGTCCTGGCCGCCGCTGCGCTGGCTTTCGCCGCCCTGCCCGGTCTGGCAGAGGAGCTGACCGTTGCCGCCGCGAACGGCGGGCAGACGGTCGAATCCACCGCGCTGAGCGGGCAATGCGGAGAGGGCCTCTATTATGAATTCGACGCCGCCACCGGTACGCTCATCATTTCCGGTACGGGAAGCATGTGGGATTTCGCCGGCCAGGCCCCGTGGGCGCCATGGCAGGCGAGCATCCGGAAAATCGTGATCAGCACGGGCGTGACCCGTGTTTCGAGCGATGCCTTCAAAGGCTGTGCCGCGCTTGAAGCGGTGGAGCTGCCCGGCACGCTGACGGCGATTGATGCCGGCGCGTTCAGCGGCTGCGAGAGCCTGAAGGAAGTGGACCTGAGCGCCACCGCCGTGGCGATCATCGGCGAGAGCGCCTTTGACGGCTGCAGCCAGCTGGAGACCCTCTCCTTCCCCGCCACGCTGGCGACCATCAACGCCGGCGCGTTCAGCGGCTGCGAAAGCCTGAAGGAAGTGGACCTGAGCGCCACCGCCGTGGAGACCATCGGCGCTGCGGCCTTTGACGGCTGCACCAGTCTGGAAACCGTCGTGCTGCCGGACACCGTCGTCTCCATTGCCGCGGATGTGTTCAGCGGCTGCGGAAGCCTCAGCGCCATTGTGGCCCCGGAGGCCGTTGTGTCCATCGCGCTCTCCGATGTGGAGCTGCCTGAGGCCGCCGTCATTCAGACGGTCTCGTATGGGGAAAGCGAGCTGCCCGCGTCCGGGACAGCCGGCAGCGCCTCCGGAAGCACGCAGTCTTCCGGTTCCGCAGCGGCGCCTTCGTCCACGCCCAAGCCGGCACAGGAGCCGGAGGAGCAGCACGAGGCGGGTACCTTTACCCTCTTTGAATACACGACCCGCCGCGTTCAGACCTGGGAGCTGGTGAACGGCCGCGTCGTGTTGACGCACGAGAAAATCCTCGACCTCGAATCCACGGGCAACTACCTCCAGATCGTCGACTATACCTATGACGAGCAGGGCAATATGGCGCGCCTCGTATCGCGCTGGCCCACGGAGCACGAGACGGAGGTCGTCGATTACACCTACGACGCAAGCGGCAATCTCATCAAGGAAGTCCGGGATTATTCCTATAATGACCAGAAAGAGCTCTATACGGTCGACTATACCTACGAAAACGGTCTTCTGGTCAAGGAGTCCTACGTGAGGTGGGTAGAAGGAGAGATCAGCGACTGGTATGACTGCTCCTATATCACCATCGACGAGAGCGAGACCGGCAAAACCATTGAAACCCGCTACTTCGCGGAGACGGCGGAGGGCGATTCCTGGTTCCAAATCATCCGCAGCACCTTCGATGAGCGCGGCTATGTGCTCAAGCAGCTGTGCTACGATGATAACGAGGACACGCCGTCGGGCATGAGCGTCTATGAATACGCGGATGACGGCACCGAAACCGAAACGTACACGAGCCTGAACGGCAGTCAGCGCCTCGTCAGCGTGCGGGACGCGAACGGCCTCCTCCTGCGCGAAGAGAATTCGTACAAGGGCGGGTCCTATGTGCGCGTATACACGTATTACGAAAACGGCCTGCTCAAATCCTGCACGCAGGAAAAAATCTCCGCCGATGAGACTGCCCAGAACAACAAGACGACGGTCGTCTATGAGCTTGCCGAGGACGGCATGACCGGCAGGCAGATCATGACCAGCGGCAGCTGGAGCCAGACATCCGAGTGGAGCCGCACGGATACGCAGTTTGTCACCAAGACCTATGAAAACGGTGCGCTTGCCAGCACAACGGTCATCCTCTATTCTGCCGACGGCGTGCCCGTCAGCAAGGAAACCACGAGCAGCGGGGATGGCCGCACGCTGATCAGCTACAACAGCCAGGGCAGGGTGCAGGAGCGCGTCCGCTACGACGCGGACGGCAGCCTGGCCGAGCGCATCGTCTATGACTATGACGGGCAGGGCCGCGTCCTCACCGAGAACCAGTATCACGCAGACGGGCTCTTTCAGACGATCACCTACGGGTATCACGGCACGACCTTCATGCAGGCGTATCGGTGCACGGTCTGCGGCGGCATCAAGACCGAAGTGTATTACGACCTCAATGGCCGCCAGACGCAGCGCATCACCTATGACGAGAGCGGCGCGCTCACGGACAGGAGCGTAACCGAATACGACGAGCTGGGCCGCGTGCTGAGCCACATCACCTATGACGGAAGCGGCAGCATCTGCTACTCCGAGATCATGGAGTACAAGGGGGACAGCTGGGAGGCCTGGCACGTCATCACCCAATACCCGGACGGCTACCGCATCGAGAGAACAGTGTTCGATGACGGCTCGTACGTCAACGTCCAGACAAATCCGGACGGCTACCGTTGGGAGAGCACCTGCGATGCGCTTGGCCGCCAGACGGAGTACAAGACCTTCAATCAGGATGGCACGCTCATTTACTGGGAAACGGACGAGTACAAGGGCAGCAGCCCGGAGTACTGGCACAGCATCATTGTGTTTGAGGACGGCAGCCGCACCGAGTGGACAAAGCTCGACGACGGCTCGTCCATCAACATCACCGAGAACCCGGACGGCTCCAGCTGGAAGCACACCTATGACGCGCTTGATCGAATTCTGGAGAGCAACGGCTACGGTGCAGACGGCACCCTGCTCACCATGATGACCTACGAGTACAAGGGGGACAGCACGGAGCCCTGGCATACGCTCATTGTGTACGATGAAGGCGGCTATGAGGAGACGACAACGTTCGATGACGGCTCGACTTTGTACGCCCAGATCGACATGAACGGCGCCGGCTGGGAGACCACCTCCGATGCGCTCGGACGCCCAACGGAAGTCAAATCCTACGACGCGGGCTACAAGCTTGTCAGCACATCGACCAGCGAGTACAAGGACGACAGCGCGGAGCCCTGGCACTCCTTCGCGGTCTATGCGGATGGCCGCACCACAGATTGGAAAAAGCTCGAGGACGGCACCACCGTAGACACCCAGACGAATGCGGATGGTTCCGGCTGGTCCTTCTCCTATGATGCGCTTGGCCGCAATACGCTGCTCCAATACTTCGATGAGAATGGCGAGCTCACCAGCTCGACGACCTACGACTACGAGGGCGAAAGCTCGGAATACAGCCATTCGAAGACTGAGTACGAAGGCGGCTATAATGAGTTTACAAAGCACGAGGATGGCTCCACGGAAAACGTCACGGTCTCTCTGGATGAAAACGGGAATATTGCCCAGCAGACGATCAGCAAGACGCTGAGCAACGACGAGATCATCCAGGATACCACGACCTACACCGACGGCCAGGCGACCAGCTACTACCATTCGGACAGCAGCGGTAGCTATTCCTACAGCTACAACTCCACCACGAACAGCTACGACTACTACGCCGAAGGAATTTACAGCAGCGAGGAGAACAAGGGCAGCAACCCGCTGCCGGAGCTTGAATCCACTTCGGATCAGACCGATGAGCTTGAGCTCATGTTCGTTCCGAGCCATACGCCGACCAGCACACCGACCGATGAATCGACCGATGGTTCGACCAATGGATCGACCGATGGATCGACCGACAAGCCGACCGCGCCGATCGAAGCCACGCCGGGCGAGGCGGAATCTGAGGCCAACCCCAGCGACGAGTCCGGCGACGAGCCCGATGATGAGTCCGGCGACGAGCCCGATGACGAGTCCGGCGATGAGTCCGGCAACGAGCCTGCTGACGAGTCCGGCGACGAGCCCGATGACGAGTCCGGCGACGAGCCCGCTGACGGTTCCGGCGACGAGTCCGATGACGAGTCCGGCGACGAGCCCGACGATGAGTCCGGTGACGAGCCCGATGACGAGTCCGGCGACGAGTCCGGTGACGAGCCCGCTGACGAGTCCAGCGACGAGCCTGACGACGAGTCCGGCGATGAGCTCGATGACGAGTCCGGCGACGAGCCCGATGACGAGTCCGGCGACGAGCCCGATGATGAGTCCGGCGACGAGCCCGATGATGAGTCCGGCGACGAGCCCGATGACGAGTCCGGCGACGAGCCCGATGACGAGTCCGGCGACGAGCCCGATGACGAGTCCGGCGACGAGCCCGACGACAGCTCCGGCGACGAGCCCGACGACGAGTCCGGCGACGAGCCCGATGACGAGTCCGGCGACGAGCCCGACGACGAGTCCGGCGACGAGCCCGATGATGAGTCCGGCGACGAGCCCGATGACGGTTCCGACGATGAGCCCGGCGAAGCCACTCCGAGCGAGGCAAATGCCTAAACGCATCGGATGGACCCATCAAATGGTTCCGGGAACGAAGACCCGGACGATTGCTTCAGGCTGATTTCCACATGACGCCGGAGTACCCCACAAGACAAAAGGCCGTTTCTGCGCCAGGCAAATCGCCTGAGCGGATAAACGGCCTTTTTCATGTGCCGGAAATCAGGATAAGCATGCTCATCATTCGCCGATCCGTTCAGCGTTTGACGCCACCCTGCGCATCTGCCTGTTGTGCTTTTTCCCTGATAATGTTATAATGAATATAGTTCCATCATGCGGACGTATCCGGCTGAGGCTTTGCGCCGCGTGCCCAAGCATGCTGTCCCCGATGGTCATTTTTTCCGCTGAACCGACATTTCGCTCATTCCGGAGGAATCCATCATGAACATGAGACAGGACTCTGATCGCATCATTCAGGCTGCCATTCACGCCGCGCAGCCGGACACCGCCGTAAAAAAAGCGCTTGCCAATCTTCCTTCGTACGCCGGCCGTCTCGTGCTGATCTCCATCGGCAAAGCGGCCTGGCAGATGGCTTATGCCGCGCACCTCGAACTGGGCAGCCGGATCAGCAGCGGCATGGTGATCACCAAGTACGGGCATGCCAGGGGCGCCATCGGCCCGCTTTTCATCCATGAAGCCGGGCATCCCGTCCCCGACGCCAACTCCTATGCAGCCACGCAGAAGGCCATCCAGCTCGTTTCCGGCCTGAGCGCGGACGACCTCGTGCTCTTCCTGATCTCCGGCGGCGGCTCTGCGCTGTTTGAGCGTCCGCTGGTCACGCCCGAAGAGCTGGAGGACGTGACCGGCCAGCTGCTGGCCTGCGGCGCTTCCATTACGGAGATCAACACCATCCGCAAGCACCTCTCCGCCGTCAAGGGCGGCAAGTTTGCCCAGCTGTGCGCGCCCGCGCAGGTCTATTCCGTCGTGCTCTCCGATATTCTGGGCGACCCGCTGGATATGATCGCCTCCGGCCCTGCGCACCCTGACAGCTCGACCGTCGAAGAGACCGTCGCCATCGTAGCCAAATACCAGCTCAGGCTCTCAGAGGCCGCCCAGGCGTTTCTGCGCGTCGATACGCCCAAAGCGCTGCCTAACGCGCGGAGCGTCATCACCGGCTCCGTCCGTCAGCTGTGCGCCGCGGCAAAGCAGGAGGCCGAAGAGATGGGCTATACGCCGGTCATCCTGACCGACTGTCTGTGCTGCGAGGCCCGCGAAGCCGGTTCCTTCATCGGCTCGATGGCGCGCTACTATCGCAACCTCGGCGGCCGCTATGCCATCATCGCGGGCGGCGAGACCGTCGTCCATCTCACCGGCCACGGAAAGGGCGGCCGCAACCAGGAGATGGCGCTCGCCGCCGCCGCACAGATCGCGGGCCTTCAGGATGTGCTGATGTTCTCCGTCGGTTCTGACGGAACGGACGGTCCCACCGATGCCGCCGGCGGCATTGTCACCGGCGAGACGTGCGCCATGCTGCTCCAAAGAGGCATTTCCATCGACGCTGTGCTCCGCGAAAACGACGCCTACACCGCGCTCAATCAGGTGGGCGGCCTGATCTTTACGGGCCCCACCGGCACCAATGTCAACGACCTCTCCTGTCTGCTGATCGGCTGATCCACGAGGCGCCACGCAAGGGAGCGGGCCGTGCCCGCTCCCCCTTCCGGACAGCTTTGCACAATCAAGCCGTCCGGCGCCCGCTGTACGGTTTTCATACAATTCTTTGCACGCAAAAAGGCAGCAGCCCATTGAATGAACTGCTGCCTTTTCTCATGCTTGCGTTCGGTCTTTCCTGCTGCGTCGCCGCCGCGCAGAGGCGCGCGCCGGGGATCAGACGAGGCTGTCCAGGAACGTGTTGTGATCCATGACCTTGCCGATCTTGCGGAAGATGAACTTCTCGGCGTAATCCTGCTCCTCCTGCGTGTCGGTCGCCGTGCAGTCGCCCAGAACGATCACGCGATAGCCCTTGTCATAGGCAGAGCGGGCGCTGGATTCCACGCACCAGTTGGTGTGGAAGCCGGTGAAGGCGACGGTCTCGATCTCGTTGGCACGGAGCAGATAATCAAGCGCGGTGGAATGGAAGGCGTCCAGGGTCTTCTTGCCTTCGACGATGATGTCGCCCTTCTTGGGGGTCAGCTGAGGAATGATTTCCGGACCCGGCGTGCCGCGCAGCCAGGCGCCCTTGCCCCAGTCAGCGACCATGTCGATCTCGATGCCGCGCAGGCCCTCATAGCCGGGGCCGCCCTTCTTCAGCTCCGGGAAGCCCTCCTCGAAGGAATGGAACGGAACGTAGAAGATCTTGGCCACCTGGCCGCGGGCGCGCTCGAGCAGATCCTGCAGGTTCGCGATGACGTTGCGCTCGGCAAGCTGCTCCTTGATGTAGGCATACATGGTGCCGCCCTCGGAGAGGAAGTCATTCTGCGGCTCGATCAGGACGATTGCGGTTTTTTCCTTATTGATCTTGAATTCGGACATAGTGTTTCTCCTTTCTCATATTGCCTTTGGACCTCAGTCCAAGGAATCACATGACGCTCGGAAGGAACGTGACAACTGCGGGAACAAAGATGCACAGGAGGTCAACAACGATCATGGCCAGCAGATACGGCATCGAACCGGAGAAGATCTCGCCGATGGTAATGTCGTTCATGCCCTTCATGTTGGACAGCGTCGATTTGACAGCAAAGACGTTCATGCCAAATGGCGGCGTTATCATGCCGGTTTCAATGGCGATGATCATGACAATGCCCCACCAGACCAGGTCATAGCCCATGTTGCGCAGGATCGGCACCATCAGCGGGCTGGTCAGCAGAATGATGGACGTCGAATCCAGAATGCAGCCCAGCACCATGAGGATCAGGATGAAGATCAGGACGACGAACACAGGCGCAATGTTCAGGCTGCCGACAAAGTTGCTGAGCAGGTTGATCACACCGCACATGGAAAGCGTCTTGGAATACGTGGAGGCGGAGATCATGAGGATCAGCACGCTGCCGGCCGTCTGTCCGGCGCTGAGCATGGTCTTCATGAAGTCCTTCCAGTTGAACTTGCCCTTGAAGATCACCAGAAGGAATGCGCCAAACGCGCCGACGCCGCCGGCCTCAGTCGGCGTAAACAGGCCGCCCCAGATGCCGCCGAGGGAAACCACGATCAGCAGCACGATCGGCCAGGGCTTGAGAACGATCTTCCAGTAGTTTTTCTTTTCCTCCTCCGTCAGCGTCTCGGCAGCCGGGATGTATTCCGGCTTAAAGAACGCGATGAGGCGAATGGTGATCACAAACGCCAGGGTCATCAGCAGGCCCGGGCCAATCGCCGCTACGAAGAGCTTGCCGATCGATACGTCGGCCTGCGCGCCATAGACAATCATCAGCAGGCTCGGGGGAATCAGCATGCCCAGGATCGCCGAACCGGCGATCGTTCCCAGGGAGAACTTTCTCTTGTAGTTGAGACGGGTCATCTGCGGAAGCGCAATCTGCGTAAAGATCGTCGCGGAGGCGACCGTCACGCCGGTAATCGCCGCAAAGACCGCATTCGCAACAACCGTGGCGATGGCAACGCCGCCCTTGATGCGCTTCATCAGCAGGCTGGCCGCATCATACAGCTCCTTGCTGGCGCCGGACATGTTGGCAAACAGGCCCATGAGCACGAACAGCGGAATGACGCCGAACATGTAGGAGCGGACAGCACCCCATGCCGACTGCGCCAGAACGTTCATGGCCGTCGCAATGCGCCCGGTGGAGAGGAACACGCCAATCACGCTGGTGATCATGAGCGACGTGCTGAGGTGAATGCCGCTGAAGATCAGCGCAAGGAGGAGAATCAGAGAGATTGTCGCGACAAAACCAATGCTCATCCCAGATTCCCTCCTTCATCCTGCATGCCGCCCTGTTCATAATCCGTTCCCGTCACCAGGGAGTACGTATACTTGACCGCCTTGTTGATCATCTCCAGAATCATGAACACAGAACCAAAGATGATGCAGAAGCGGCCCGGAGCCGTGGGAATCCTCACCGAACCGGCGATTTCCGCTTCTCCGATGTTGATCGCATTCACAAATCCCTTGTAGCTCGCCTTGATGATGAAGGCGTAAACCAGAACGCCGATTACGCAAGCCAGAATATCGATCACCAGCTTGCCGTTGCGGTTCGCCCTGTCGTAGAGCATCGTCGTGCGCACATGGCCGTTCTTCGCCGTAACATGGGGCAGAACGAGGAATGTAAAGATAATGATCATCAGGCTGACAATTTCAGCGACGCCGGCAAACGGATGGTTGAAAAGCAGTCTGCTCAGCACGTCAACCGTGATGATCAGCATGATCACAAACACAAGCGCGGAGGCAAAAATAGCCATCGCTGCCAGAAAACCTTCAAGCGCACGATCTATTTTTCTCCAGATTTTCATGAATTTTCCTTTCGTCGTGTCGGTTCGGAGAAGCCGCATCCGAAGATGCGGCTTCTCCGCATTCCATCAATCCGTTAATCGACAGAACTGCATTTTCTGGATTACACGCCCAGATCCCACTCGCGGATCAGCTCGACGCCCTGCTCAGAGAGCAGCTCATAGTATCTGGCGACGATCTCGTTGCCCTTGTAGCCGGCAGCGTTCAGGCTCTCGGTCAGGCTCTTGACGATATCCGGCAGGGAGGCAGCCCACTTCTTCTGCTCCTCAACGCTCAGCGTATCGATGGTGCAGCCCAGCGCGACCATGTCCTCCAGATCCTTCTCGTGCACCTTGGAGATGTACTCGGCTTCATACTCGAGGTAGGAATCGCCAACCTCGGCGAGGATCTGCTGCACTTCGGCCGGCAGAGAATTCCAGGTGTCCATGTTCACGGTGATGGCGTTGAACGGCACGCAGTTGAAGTTCGCGTCGAGGTAGTACGGCGCAACCTCATAGACCTTCAGGTTCACGCAGGAGTGCGTCGGCTGGATGGTCGCCTGGCAGACGTTGGTCTGCAGGTTCTGATAGGTATCGTTCAGAGAGGTCTGCAGGCCGACCGCGCCGGAGCCCTCGATCCACTGCAGGTTGATGCCGGCAGCGCCGATCTTCATGCCGTTGACGTCGTCAAGAGACTTGATCTGCTTGGTGCTGTACAGGCCGTACGGATCGGAGACGCCGACGCCGATGAACTTCTGGTTGTACTTCGTCTCGTAATCCGTCGTGAACTCCGGATACTCCGCATAGATCTGGCGGACAACCTTCGCGACGATGTTGGGGTCAGAGCAGGAGAACGGCATGCAGTACACCATGGTCTGCAGCGGCAGACGGGAGGCCTCAAAGACGAGGATGGTGCAGCCGACGTCGACCAGGCCGTCCTGAACGCCCTGGAGCTCGTTCTGTAGCGTGATGACGGAACCGCCGTAGGACTTGATCCACTCGATCTCATAATCGGTTTCAGCGGCAACGCGCTCGGAGACGGTCGGGACGAAGTAGTCCTCCAGCGCCGCGATCCAGGGGTTGGACTCGGAGTGACCGGAGCCAATGCGCAGGGTGATCTTCTTGCCCGCAGCAGACGCGCCGCTGCAGAAGACGACCAGCATCAGAATGGCCAGGATGAGGGTTGCAAGTTTCTTCGAGTTCTTCATTAGGGGTTCCTCCTTTTGATATTTTGATGACCTCGTAAGGTCAACGGATACAGAGTTCAGGGCATTTGAGGATCAGCGCGCGCCGGGTCCTCCGGCGGCGGCGCTCAGGATGGAAATCTGCGCGGTTTCCTCCACCAGTTCCGCCAGATAAGCCGCCATCCGCATATCGGAAGCGAGCGTCACCTGCCCGTGGGCGCGCAGCAGGAAGGCATTTGCGCCTTCGTTTTCTTCAAGAAAGGCCGTGATCTGCGGGAAGTATTCTTTCGGCACGGCGTAGGAATGCGTATCAAACACAGGAACGGCGCCATGGAATTTCAGCTCGGCGTGATGGGTGGAAAACGCCAGGCTGTCATGCCCTGCCGCCCATGCCGTCGCATAGGGGGAGTGGCAGTGCATAATCGCCCCTGCGCGCGGAATCCTCCTGTAAATGGCGCCATGAAGCAGCGCTTCCTTCGACGGCTTGCCCGTTCCCTCGAGCACGTTCCCGTCAAAATCGGTCACGATCAGCGTCTGGGGACCGACCTCGTCAAAGGCGACGTCCGTCTTTTTGACGATCATGCGTTCCTCGCCCGGAATCCTCGCGCTGAGGTTTCCGCCATTGCTCATCTGATAGCGCAGCTGATAGAACTTGCCTGCAGCCTGCTCGATGCCGCGGATCAGATCGGCATACCGGTCATACCACATCATGAACATCTCCTGTCTGATTCTGCCATCCATCCTGCCCGTCCATCAGGGGAAGGGCTGCGTTCAGGAAAGCAGATTCTTCATTTCCTGTGCGCAGATGTCTGCAAACCTCGGATCGTCGAAATTCAGATCGAAGGTCTTCAGCGTGATCTCCGGCTTCAGGCCCTGCTCAAGGATTTTCTTCATCTTGAGGATCGTCTCGGGCTTATGGAAGAATTCGCCCGGGCGGCTCATCGTGCGCAGACCGCCCATGGGAAGGATCACTTCCGTCTTTCCGGTCGATTGATTCAGGCGATCCACGATGGTCCGGGTGATGTCCAGAATCTCATGCTCGTGCATGCGCGTATGCGTGAGATCCTTGTTGTGCCAGACGTAGCCGCGCTCTTCCTCGTCCGGGAGGAAGTCCTCTCTGGACAGGCAGGCAAAGTCGATGCCGCCGGGGCAGATGAGCGCCGGAATGCCGGCCTTCGCTGCCGCGCAGAGGCGATTCTGCGCGCCCCGGCTGTAGCCGACGTTGCCCAGATACTCCGCCGTCATTTCGTGCAGCGTCAGATCCATCACGGCAGAGATCACGTTTTCCTCGATCAGCTTTTCCATCACCCTGCCGCCGATGCCGGTGGAGTGGAAGCTGATCGTCTTGTAGCCCTGGGCCGTGAGCGTGTCCGCCGCGCGCATCACCGTGTCGTTGGTGATGCCCATCAGCGTCGTGGCGATATACCGCTCGCCGCCCGTGTCAATGAGGCGGCCGCCATACTGAACCATGCCGATCAGCGCGCTGATGGCATTGCCCAGGGTGACCTCGTTGATGGGGTTGATGCCGGCAAAATCGACAATGGACGGCATCACGGCGATGTCCTTGTCGCCGACGACCGTATCAAAATAGCGATAGCCGCTGGCGATCGTCGAGCAGATCATCTTCGGGAAGCCATACGGCAGGCAGCGCATCGCAGCGGAGCAGACGACGGTATTCTGCAGGCCGCCCATGCCCAGCACGCCGTCCATCTTCTTTTCGGCATGGAGCCGGGCCAGCGTGACGCAGATACTCTCCGTCATGGCGGCGATGGCGTCGCTCTTGGCCATGGCGTGCACCTGCTCCCAGGTGTATCCGCCGGCCTTAAGGACAGCCTCCCGGGGCACGTCGGCCTTAAAGCGGATATCCGGCCCCGTGGCGATGTCAATCACCAGCGCCTGATTTCCGCTGTCCAGAATCCTTTGTTTTGCAAAGGCGATTTCATGATACTTCGTATCGCAGCATGCGACGATCGCGATAGCAGCCATTTCCAACCTCCGCCTTTTTCAGCGCGTTATTCCGGCTTTTTGCCCAGAACAGGGGTTTCAGCGATGCGCTCCAGCATGGAACGGTCATGGCAGGTCAGGATCCTGTCCTCGCCTTCCGCCCGCTCCTTGATCCGCTGAATGCTCTTCCAGGTTTCCACGATGTTGGAAAAGCGGTTGGGCGGGGTGATGTCGTACTGAATCTCCGGAATCGGCCTGAGGTTGTCCAGAATAAACACGGCGTCGCCCACGCACAGGTATTTGCCGCAGGCCGTGTCCACCTCCACCGTCATATGGCCGACGGAATGGCCGGGCGTGTCAAACATGCGCACACCGGGCATGATCTCCGTCTCTCCGCTGATCAGGTGCATGTCGATGCCCTCAAACGGACGGGTGATCCCCAGCTGCGGCGCTTCGTAGGACTTGTAGTACAGCGGAATCGGGTCCATGGCAAAGCGGTATTCCTTCTCATTCACATAGAATTCCGCACGGGTGAACTTCTCCATGTAGAAGCAGTGATCCCAGTGGAGATGGGTGAAGACAACGATGTCCACATCCTCCGGCTGATATCCGATCTTGGCCAGCTGCTCGATGATCGTCATGCCCTCCGGCTGCCTGGAGCCGTGATGATGATACTTGCTGGCGCGCTCGGTATACGCCATGCCGGTGTCAATCAGCAGCAGCTTGTCGCCGCCCTCAACCAGATAGGCAAAAACGGGATATTCCTCTTCGCGGTCCGAAGCATCCGGATAAAACTTCTGCGTCGAATGATGATACAGATACTGCTTGGGAATCATCGTCACATAGCCGGTATTGATCGGCCGAATCGTCAGGTTGCTCACGCGCACATCCTCCATATTCTTTTTATTTGGCAGAACAATGTGTATCCTGTATCCAATATCCTGTGTACACCATACTTTTATCACATGGAAAACGAGATGTCAATAGGTCTTCCAAAATTTCACATTTTGTTCGCATTGGACAAGGTGCAAAAGATCAAGCAAATAAAAAAAGGCACTTTTACCTTGACGGTAAACGTGCCGAATCAAAGAAATTGGAGAGGATGCGCCGGATCAGTCCTTCTTTTTCGCGCGTTCTGCATGGATCCGCGCAATGTTGGTCTTGACAACATCCTGAAGGTGACCGTCGATGGCGCGCTTGACAGCGTCCGGGTCGCGCTCGCGGAAACCCTGAACGATCTTGGCGTGTTCATTCAGCGTATTGCGGACCTTTCCATCGAGGGAATAGTAAATCGACTTGAAGGCGTCGCAGCGCGTCCACAGGGTTTCCAGGATCTCAATCGTGCCGGTACAGCCGGAGACCTCGCACCATGCGCGGTGGAAAAGGCGATCCTCCTCCATGAACTGGCGGGAATTGCGCATGCAGTCCTTCATCTTCAGATTGTGCTGCTCGATTGCGTCGATCTGCTCGTCTGTGATGATCGCGCAGGCCTTTTCCGCACAATGCTGCTCCAGCAGAATCCGAATCTCATAGATTTCAGTCAGCCGCTCTTCCGAAATATCAAATACAACGGCTCCGCACCGGGGCTTGTTGACAATCAGTCCTTCCGCTTCCAGGCGCTTCATCGCATCGCGGACAGGCGTACGGCTGACGCCCAGACGCTCTGTAATCCGATCCTGCGCAATGCGCTCACCCGGCTGAAATTCTCCTTGAATAATGGCCTCCTTCATCCAGGCATACACACTGTCAGCCACCGTTTGATACTGGATTGGACTCACTGTACCGTTCATCTTTTTCCCTCCACCTTAAAAAAACCATCCTGAAATACGATAATTGTATCAAAAAAAACAAACCCCGTCAACAGATTGGATACATGATACAACGACTTCGGATGCACGCTGCCCATGCTTTCCGCCGCCGCATCAGCAGACTCTTCACACACGCATTGTCCGCATGCGTCCCTTTGCCGGGCTCTTCCCGCCCTGTATGAACACAAAACCCTCCAGGCATTCCATCAGCGCCTGAAGGGTTTGGGGCTCAGGACGGATTGGGGGCCATCGGCCTGCCGGGTGTGACATGCAGATGGACTCGTATCCATTCAAGCACTGTCCTTTGCATGCCGGCTTCGCCTTTCATCCGCCCATCGATTCCCGGCAGAAAGGACCGGGCACGGTCTGACGGCTGCGCTTCATGCCATAGAAGTCCGTATCGAAGACGATCACCTCTCCATCCGGGGTTTCAAACCGCTGCTCCGGCTCGAACGCAAGGCCCAGGATGTCGGACGCGATCATCGTTGTCTCCGGCAGATGCTCCATCAGGTTTGTGCGCAGACGGGGCATGCCCTCCCCCTCTTCAAGCTCCAGGACGATGCGGTGCTGTGTATCCACGAGAGCGTTCGGTTCCAGGTCACAGGGCTGGGCGCCGTTGAAGTACACATTGCCGCCAAGCCAAACCGGCAAAGGCATATAGTACCTGTCCCGGATATCCTCATCCCCCTCTGCGCTGCGGCCTTCGAAGTAGCTGCGCCAGGTCTCCTCCGTCATGTAGCCATTATAGGACGCCGTACCGGCGGTCAGGTTGAAGTCGTCCCACTGCTTTTCCGGACAGCTCGGCCCCTGCCGGGGCGCGCACAGCTTTTTGAGCGCGGCGCGAACCTCCGGCTGGACAAACACGTTGTTGTAGAACCGTACATCGCCGTGAAGCACGGACATGAATCCCGTGATATCCGTGCTGTGAGGACGGTGAATGGGCGTGTAGCGGGTGGAATCGTACTTGCCGGTGGTGCCGTTCTTGACGCCGCGTCCCACCGCCGTGATCGCTCCGGCGATCAGGTTGTGGACAAACGCCACGCCCTGGGTGGGCAGTTTCACGGCGCGTTCGGACAGCAGCACGTTGTTGTCCACAAGGCACGGGCCATGGGCGATCTCAATGAACAGATCTTCGCCAAGCGCCAGCCCCGCCGCGTGCTCAGCCTCCAGCAGATCATCCTGGGGCAGGCAGTTGTCGTGGAACAGGCACCTGCTCACCCGGCTGCCCTGCGTCTGCCAGTCCAGCCAGATGCCCCTTGTGCAGTGGTGGAAATGGCAGTTCTGAATGGTGACATCGATGGCGGCATGGAACTTGATGCCGCCGATCTCCGCGCCGGCCAGATTTCCCTTGGTATTGATATGATGAATATGGCAGTTTTCGATGGTGGAAAACACGCAGCCCAGATTGCCCACGATGCCCGTCTGGCCACAGTCGTGGATCTCGCAGTTCCTCACGATGTGGGAGCCCACCGTCTCCTTGCTCCAGCCATCCAGCCGGGCGATCAAAGCGCAATCCCTCTGGTTCTGCGCGCCGTCCTTGTACCTGCAGGTGGTCCACTTGTTGTTGTTGTGCTGCTGGAAATACTTGCCCAGGGAAATGCCGGAGCACTTGGATTCTGAGACGTCGCAGTTCTCAATCACCCATCCCTTGGACCAGTGCGGGCCAATCATACCCTCCTGCAGCGCCGTGGGCGGCGCCCACTGGGTGGCCGCCTTGGTCACGACAAACCCGGACAGGATGATGTAATTTACGCGCTCCTTGGACGGATAAAAGCAGTGGGGTCGAACCGTGATCTCCACCAGCTCCACATTGGGGTCCTTTCCCTGGAAGTTCGCATAGATCAGCGTCTCTTCCCTTTCCTCGCTCTGCTCCGTATACCAGGTGTGCCTGCTGAATTCCCGCTCCCAGGAGCGGTCAGAACAGGCAGGATGCAGGACCTCTTCCAGAGTCTCCTTCTCATAGAGCGACTTGCCGTTCAGGAATACCTCGCCGGTATGGGCGTGGATATGGCTGTCCAGCCAGTCGCCAAACACCCAGGTCGTGTAGGGATTGTGGCTGCCGAAATAGCTGTTGGGCAGAGCCAGAAGCCAGGTGTCGCCCGCATAGCGCTTCCAGCCCTTTGCCTCCTCCGCCCCGGTAATCACCGCTCCCCGCGGAACCTCCGAACGATAAACAATGGGTTCCCGCTCGGTTCCCGCGTTCACCGGGTCCACCTCTTCCCGGTAAATGCCGGGCGCCACCAGCACCTCGTCCCCGGGCATGGCAAGCTGAGCAGCCTGCTGAATATACCTGAAAGGCCGTTCCTTGCTGCCGTCCCCCTTGGGCGCAGCGTGGCTGTTGACATAGTAGATCATCTTGCTTTTCCTCCCATTCCACTTCATCACCGCTGATTTTCAAGAGCAAAGAGATCGTATCGTATTTGAAATCGGGCCTCAGAGCCGCGCTGCCAGCGCAAAGGCAACCCATCGTGATGCCGCGTTCACCCTGCCGCCCACGCCGGGTGCCCGCTTGGACTTTTATGGCTATATTATTCTTCCTGAACAGACATTTTCCTCCCGCGTGATGCGGAGCATATCCGCGCGCACCGCTGTGCGGTTTTTGCGCAATTCCCTATGTAAGGCAAAAAGAAAACTCACCAACCATTTCTGATTGGTGAGTTTGTGGTGGCTCAAGACGGATTCGAACCATCGACCTGCCGGGTATGAACCGGACGCTCTAGCCAGCTGAGCTATTGAGCCAAAGTGGTTGCGGGAGAAGGATTTGAACCTTCGACCTTCGGGTTATGAGCCCGACGAGCTGCCAGACTGCTCCATCCCGCGATATCAGGCACGTCGTTCCGACGACTTGTATATTATATCGCAGTCCCCATCATCTGTCAATACATTTCTCTAAATTTTTTCTTCAGGAAGCCGTCCATGTTGCCGTGCGCGGAGAGCGCCAGCTCCTCCATGCCAAATGCGCGCATCGCCGCCTCCAGGATCGCCATGCCGCTGGGGATGATGTCCGCGCGGTGCGGCATCAGGCCCACGATCCGCCGGCGGTCCGCGATCGTCAGGCGGGCCAGGCGCCGTCCCCAGGCGCATACGTCCGTCCGGGATACGCGCATGCCCTCGCACAGCTGCGGATCAAACAGGGGCACGCTCCTTTGCATCGCGCCCAGCGTCGTCATCGTGCCGCCGACGCCCACCCAGCGCTCCGCCTTCGGGCAGGCGAGCAGCGCCTGCGCGTCCCGGCGGATCATGTTCATGCAGCGCTCCACCGTCGCCTCGTAGTCCTCACAGCACAGAATCGGCGTCTGCGCGTTCATGCGCACCGCACCCATCTGCAGGCTCGCCGCCGCCAGGATGCGCTCGTCCTCGCCGATGGTGAATTCCGTGGAGCCGCCGCCGATGTCGAGCACGCCGCAGCACCCGCCCTCGCTCGCGCCGATATAGGAGAGCACCGCCTCCTGCTCGCCGGAGATGATCTCGATCCGCGTATCGCTGGCCGCCTCCGCCCGGCGGGTAAATTCCCCGCCGTTGCGCGCATCGCGCACAGCGCTGGTGGCAAAAACAAAAATCTCCTGCGCGCCGTCCCGGCGGGCAATCATCGCCAGCTCCGCGACGGCCTCCACAGAAGACCTGATGCTCTGCTCGGTCAGCGCGCCGTTCACCAGCCCTGCGAACAGACGCGTCCCCCGGCGCTCACGGCGAAGCGCGCACAGCCTTCCCTGCGTCCACTGCGCAATCAGCAGGCGAATGGCATTGGAACCGATCCCAATACAGGCAAGACGCATGGCGTTCCCTCCGTGATCTCCATATAAGATTGTAGGCTCACTCTTCGCCGTAGATGTCGAATTCCGGCTCCTGCGCGATCTCGTCCAGGTTGCCGACCTCGTAGATCGTCTCGCCGTACCAGCAGTAGCCATAGTCGCGGCGGGCCGTGCGCTCCACAAAGTCCGCGGTATTGATCTCCGACAGCTCGGTCGTCAGCTGGTTGTTCCTGCTCTGCGCGTCGTAGTAGGCCAGCGCCGCAGCCTCCAGCTGCTGCTGCTGGCGCTCCAGGCTCACCGACTTCGCCGGAAAGCGGGACAGCATCACCAGCGCGGCCACGCCCAGCAGCACGGACAGAATCCTGAAAGGCCGGATTCGCCCCCTGTTCTTCTTCATGTCCGTTCCCCCGCTCCCCAGTTTCCAAACATATAGTGTGTTTATCATTCGCGCTGTTCCGCCGTTTTCCTGCATCCTTCCGGATATTTCTGTCTAATTCTTCACATTATTTGACAGCTTTCTGAGTTTTGCCTTCAAAAAGCGAACAATCGTTCCCAACGAGCACTGATACAGCGCAAAACCTGCGCTGACGCCCAGCAGCGTGTAGAGCCTGTACGCTTCGCAGCGCAGCGTCAGCGCGGTTGCGATCACCCCGAGGGCCGCCAGCACGCCGAAAAGCAGATCGGCCGCCGCCGTCAGAAGCCGTCCGCGCCGCAGCACGCCCAGCGCGTCATAGACGGCCCCGAGCAGCGCGCCGCACAGGGCCATCGCCAGGAACGCGCGTGCCTGCTCGCTCACCGTCATTTCCGCCTGCGCGAGAACAGGCCGCGCTTTTCCTTTTTTCTGACGGGGCCGTTGTACTCGATGCCCGAGATCTCGCCCGTCACGTCGAGCTGTCCGTCGTCAAGGTTCAGCTGCTCGATGTGCAGCTGCTCGCCCAGCAGCGCGATCTCTCCCTCCGAGGTCTCCAGCACGATCTCCTGCTCGTTAAAGCAGCACACCGCCATCACGCCGGACAGCCGCGCGTGCGTGCGGCCCTCGAGCGTCAGCATATGCGGCCGCGCGCCGATATTCATGCCCTGCTCCATCTTCTCATCGCCTCCGGGGGTATCCTATGCGCAAGGCGGACGCAACTTGACAAAAGCGGGCGGCTCCTCCGCCGCCCGCTTTCAACCGTCTTTTTACTCCGCGTTCCGGAACAGCGCGACCAACTCGTCGCTGCCCGCCGCCTTCAGCTCCGCCAGCCATGCGTCGTAGCTTTCGTCCGTCAGCTCGACCTCGCCGGTGGCGAACCTCGCGATGCCGGTATCCACCAGCGCGCCCAGCGACGCGCTCAGCGCGTCCGCCCGCGCCTGATCCGCCGCGCCCAGGCAGTACGCCTGCGTCACGCGCTCGCTGACCGCCAGCGCCTTCTCGCTCGCCGCGAACACATGGCGGTCGACGTCGCTGTCCACGCGGCTGATGAAGTCCGCCGGATACAGGCCCGGCATGGACGTGCCGGTGTACATGATCACCTGGGAGCGGATCTTGCTCACATCGCGGTTCCCGCTGATGGCAAAGGACCAGTAGCCCTCGTCGCTGAACGTGTAGTCCTCGTCCTCCATGCCCGCATAGCCCAGCAGCGCGCCCTCCTCGGCATAGAGCGCGTCAACCCACTGCAGCGCCTGCGCCGGGTCCTGACAGGCGCTCGTCACCGCGAAGCAGCCGGTCCACACGCCGCCCAGCAGGTCGCGCCAGCGCGTCGTGCCGTCCGGGCCGGCCAGCAGCACCGGCTCGTAGTCCATCACGGCGTCTGCATCGAAGTGCGTATACGGGGTCATGGACAGCAGCATGCCGCTGGTGACCGGTGCATCGTCGTCCCGATCGTTCAGCGCCTGGGTGCTGTGCATCGCCGTGAACGCGTCCCCGCGCAGCACGCCGCGGTCATGCCAGTCCCTGAGCAGCGCGATGAACTCGCGGTATGCCGGCAGCTCCGGCGCGAAGACGATCTCGCCCGCCTCATCGCGCGCCAGATTGTAGTCGTCCGCCACGATGCCGAAATACGGCAGCAGCCAGCGCATCTCGTACACGCCGATCAGGTCCGCGCCGACCTCGTCCGCCCTGCCGTTCCCGTTGGGATCGCCGTCCCGGATCGCCAGCAGCGCGTCCGTCAGCTCTGCGGTCGTCGTGGGCATGGCCACGCCCAGCCGATCAAGCCACGCGCGGTTGATCCACAGCATCACCTGGCGCTCGTGCTCATTGAGCAGCGGCAGCGACGCGATGCGCCCGTCCTCCAGCGCGATCACGCTACGCCACTCGGGATGGCGCTCGAGCAGCGCGCTCAGGTTGGGCATGTGCGCCTCGATCATCGGCGCGAGGTCGATGATCGCCCCGCTGTCCAGCAGCGCGATCTCCTGCTCGCGGGACAGGTTCGCCTTGAAGAGCACGTCCGTTTGCACGTCGCCCTTCTCCATCGCCGCGAGCAGCTGAGCGTATTCCTTCTCATCGGTCACGCCCCTGGCCTGCACGCTCACGCCGGTCAGCGCTTCCATGCGGGTGAAGAATTGGCTCTGCGACCAGTCGCGCTCCACCAGCTCCGTCTCCAGGCCCGTCACGGTCAGGGCCTGCGCGCAGCAGGCGCAAAGGCTCAGGATCACCGTCAGCAGCAGCGCTGCAGTCTTTTTTTCAATCATGTCGGCCTCCGTACACAAATCGTTGATCTGATTATACCACATCCCCGCGCAGGAAAAAAGAGTGATTGCCGCCAGGTCAGGGCAGACTATTTGAAACCCGCGCGCCATACGCTTAGACGATCCATGGGCGAAGGAGGCTGAGTCGATGCTTCAATCCCTGCATGCCGCCTGGGGCGCGCGGCGCGTGCTGCTGCTGGGCGGCGAGGACCGGATGACCCGCTTCATGCGCGCGCTGCTCGCCGGGCTGGGCGCAAGGCCCGCCTGCCTGCCCCTGTCCTCGGGCAGCGAGGCGCTCTCGCGCGCGCTCACCAGCGGCCGCGTCTGCTGCGTGATCGTCCCCTGCCTGCGCGCGCTGGACGGCGGCCTGACTGACCGGCTGCACGCGCTCGACGCGCTGCTCATCGAGGCGCGCGAGGCCGGCGTGCCGCTGGTGATGCTCCTCTCCGACGAAAGCGTCTACCACGCCGCGCAGCACCCGTGGACCGTGCGCGAGGAGGACCCCATCGGCGGCGAGACGCGCGAGGGACTCTTCCACGCGATCCTCCAGCTCTTTGCCGACGGCGTGAGCCGCGGCCTGCTGGGCGATCCCGTGCATGTGCTTCTCATCCGCCATCTGCCATGCCTGGGCTGCGGCCATCCCGCCGTCGCGCCCTTCGATCTCTGGTGCCGCGCGCTGGACGCGGGCGAGCCACTGCGCGTGCCGCATCCCGGTGCGCAGGGCGTGTTCCTGCATCCGCTGGACGTGTGCCTGGGCAGCCTGCTGCTGGGCGCGCGCTTCCTGCTGGGCGATACGGCCTGCACGGGTGTCTTCAACCTGGACGCCGGCGCGCAGAACCTCATGCCGGGTCGCACCGCCGCGCTGGGCCTGTGCGCCCGCTGCGGCCACGAGCGCCCGCTCATGGAGGACGAGCCGCCGAATCCGGTCTTTCTGCCGCTGCTGGACGGCTCCCGCGCGAGGCGCCTGTGCGGCGCGCATCCCATCATTCCCGGTGACGACGCGTTGCTCGCGCTGCTGGCCCTTGAGCGCGCACAGCAGAAGGGGCCGGATGCTCTCGAGGAAGAAGTTCAGGCGCAAACGGCGGCGTTTCTGGCCCGTTTTCTCGCATAGGGAGCTTTAGTGAGAGAAAGGTGAATATGCTGGAGATTATCTGTGCGGTGTTATTGTAAAGAGAGCATCTGGTTCGCAGAGATATTACCTTCATGAGGTTGTATTGACTGACTATGGCAAAAACAAAGAAGGCGCTTCATTGCCGTTCTCACCAGGCTCGTTGACAAGTCAACAGGAGTTGTCTGGCGACAATGAAACACCTTCAGTAAACAGTATACTTGAAGGAATTCTGGATGTCAAGCGCAGCAACGCAAAGTCTTCCAAAATCTCCCTAAGGTGAATCGCCGAGCGTGCCGGCTCTGCAAGACAAAACGGGCGGAAAACTCCGTCCGTTTTCGTATGCGCTTATCTGCGGATCAGCTTTCTCGCGATCCCCTTGACCATGCCCTTCTCGCTCTCGTTCATCGCCAGCAGGTACACGCTCGCGGCGTAGACCGCGCAGTACGGCAGGGCAAACACCACCACGCCGCCGTAGCCCGAAAAGCTGTGGAGCCTGACCGCCAGAATGCCCATCAGCACCGGCGGGAGGAAGGACGGCACGATGCTCAGGATGCTCTTCCAGAAGTAGAGCATGTCAAGGCCGATGTGCCGGTGATAGTACCAGTTCATGACAAAGCCGTTGCACACGATCATCGAGATGGCCGTGCCCAGCGCGCAGCCCAGGCCGCCCAGGCGAATGGCCAGCGGGATGGAGATCGCCACGTTGAACAGCGCCATGCAGAAGTACACCTTGGAGCGGAACTGGTGCTTGTTCTTCGCGCGCTGGATCTCGATGCCCAGGTTCTGGATCAGCGGAACCGTCACCGGCGCCATCAGCAGCAGCGCGATGGGATACGCGCCCTCGTACTCGCCGCCGCCCCAGGCCTCGATGAAGGGCTCGCCCACGAAGATGAAGCCGGTGAGCACCAGCATCAGCAGCATGAACTGGATGCGGCCCACGCGCGTGAAGAGCTGCGTGAGCGAGCCGTCGCCCTCGCCGCGCGCCACGATGCGGTTGATCTGCGGCACAAAGACGCCGGAGATGGAGGTGGAAATCGTCATGTAGTAGCGGTGAATCTGGCTGCCCACGCCGTAGATCGCCGTCGCCGCCGTGCCGCTGACGATGCCCAGGATCGTCGTATCGACCGTCCAGTTGATCTGGTCGATGATCATGTTCAGGAAGATGAAGAACGAGAAGCCGCCCATCTCGCGCAGGAGTCCCCAGTCAAACTTCCCGAACGTCATGCGCATCTTCTGCTTTTTCACGCAGTACCAGATGCTCGACGCGTCGGTGACCACGCTCAGCACCAGCGTCGCCAGCACCAGCGACACGGAGCCCAGGCCCATCAGCAGCAGCGGCAGCATGACGATGGGGCTCAAAACCGTGCGGATCATGCTGATCATGCGCTGGAAGAGGAACTGCTCCTTCGCCGTGATGTAGGACGTGAAGACGCTGCACGGGAAGGAAACCGCGATGTTCACCACCAGCAGCGCCATCAGGATGCGCGCGGTTTCCACCTCCGTCGGCGTGAGCTTGGCCGAAAAGATGTTGTGCACGTTGGCGACCAGCACGCCGCCCACCAGCAGGCTCGCCGCGCCGATGCACAGGAAGATCACCATGAACATGCCGTTGATCTTCGCCACGCCGTCCTCGCCCTCGCTGGCCTCGTAGCGCGCGTAGTAGCGCACATAGGCGCTGCCCAGGCCGAAGCTCATCAGGCTGAGGTTGGAGATAAAGCCGTTCACCAGCGTATAGGTTCCGTACTCGCTCTGCCCCAGAAGCCGCAGCATGACCGGGGTGTAGACGAGGGAAATGAGCGTGGAAAGAATCGTCTGCCCGTAGCTGAGCAGCACGCCCGCTTTCTTTTGATCCATACATTCTCCTTGACCGGGCATACCCGGAGATTTTCTCTATTTTAGTGTATCGCCTTTGCCCGCATTTTGCAAGACGGAATTGCGCCCGCTCAGTCTTTCCAACGCGCGCGTTTCGTGCTATAATTTGTCATCATTTCCGATTGGATGGAGGCCGCATATGATCGACAAACAGGCGCTTGACGCGCACCTGACGGCTTGGGCCGGAAAGAAGAACCTGGCGGGCGTATCCGCGTACATCGCCGGGCCGAACGGATGCGAATACGCATGGAACTATGGCTTTCGCGACGCGGAGAAGAAGCTCTGCCCGGACAGCGACACGATGTACGGCATCGCCTCGATGAGCAAATCCATCACCGCGCTGTGCGCCTGCATCCTGCACGTCGAGGGAAAGCTCGACCTGGACGACCCGGTGAGCCGGTATCTGCCCGCCTTCCAAATACCCGGCCAGCCGGCCGAGGCCGTCACCATCCGCCATCTGGCGATGCACACCGCCGGCATCCCGCCGATGGAGCCGCTGGAGTGGTCCATCGCCATGAACAGTGCGGACAGGGCGGAGAGCGACTGGCTGCTGGCCATGCGCCGCACCGCGCCCAACGCCATGGACAGCATCGATCAGATCCTTGACTACATCGCCCACTGCCCGTACAGGACGCTCGGCGCGCCGGGCGAGGTCATGAGCTACTCGAACGAGGGCTACGCCATCCTCTCCTATGTGATCGACCGGGCCGCGGGCATGCCGCTGGAGCGGTTCATGCAGGAGCGGGTCTTCACGCCGCTGGGCATGACGCGCTCGATCCTCGACAACGGCATCGAGGCCGCCCGCGCCCTTTCCGGCGGCAACATCACCTCGCTCTTTGAAATGGAAAACGGCGTGCGCGTGTGCGACGACAGCTGGTCCGTCCTGCCGCCGTTCCGCGGCTGCGCGATGGTCAAATCGACCGCCCGGGACATGGCCGTCTATTACCGCGCGCTCTCCAACTACGGCATGCACGAGGGGGTGCAGGCCCTCCCCGCCCAGGCCGTCGAGCTGCTGGCGGGCAAATATCACCCGGTTTCGCCGCGCAGCCTCATGTGCATGGGCCTGTACAAGCGCGAGAAGGCCGGGCACGTCATCTGCGAGCACTCCGGCGGCCTGCACGGCATCTCCACCAAGGGCGGACTGCTACTGGGCGAGGGCTACGGCTTTGCCGTCCTGTGCAACCAGGGCGACGAGGACATGGACGAGCTGATGTGGGGCCTGTACAACGCCGTGTGCGGCCTGCCGCTTTCCGAAAGCCACCGCTGGTTCAACCCCATCCACGCGGACTTCTCCGCGCCGGAGATGATCACCGGCACCTACATCAGCCACGAGGGCGTGCCCTGCACGCTTTCCATCGAGGAAAGGGACGGAAAGCTCGTGCGCATCCGCGACGGCAAGCCCTGCGCCTTTGTCTACTGCGGCGGTACGCGCTTCCTCTCCTTTGAAACTGACAGCGGGGACGAGCAGGGCGTGCGCCACGAGTTCCTGATCCGCGACGGCAAAGCGTGGGGCGTGCGCTGCGGCACGCGCGTGTATGAAAGGATGAGCGTATGAACATCACCTGGGACGCCAAGGGCTACACGAGCGGCTTTGCCTTCGTCCATCAGTACGGCGAGGGCGTGCTCGACCTCATCGACGCCGCACCCGGCAGCCACGTCGTGGACCTGGGCTGCGGCAACGGCGCGCTGAGCGAAAAGCTGCTCGCGCGCGGCTACCGCATCACCGCCATCGACGCCTCGGAGGACATGCTGGCGCAGGCCCGCGCGCTGCACCCGGACATAGCGTTCGTGCAGGCGGACGCGACGGACTTCACGCTTTGCGAGCCCGCCGACGCGATCTTCTCCAACGCCGTCTTCCACTGGATCGACCGGGACAAGCAGCCGCTGCTGGCCGCCTCCCTCGCGCGCAACCTCAGGCCGGGCGGCCAGCTCGTGTGCGAGTTCGGCGGCTATGGCTGCGCGGAGCGCGTGCACAGCGCGCTGGAGCGCGCCTTTGCCGCCCGGGGCCTTACCTATCCGCGCGTGTTCTACTTCCCCACCATCGCGCAGCACGCGCCCATTCTGGAGGCGGCCGGTCTGCGCGTCACCTACGCCGTGCTCTTTGACCGGCCCACGCCGCAGCAGGGCGAGGACGGCCTCAAAAACTGGATTCACATGTTTGTGAAGACCCCGTTTGAGGGCATGGACGCCGATGTGCGCGAGGCGATCATCCAGGAGGCCATAGGCAGCCTGCAGGAGCCGCTTCAGCAGGAGGACGGCACGTGGATCGTGGATTATGTGCGCATCCGCATCAAGGCGGTTAAGGTTTGAGCTGCATAAATAGCCCCGGCAGGAAAAACCTACCGGGGTGCATTTTTATGCTGCTGCAAAAAGAAAATTGAGCGTTCTGCCCCGTTTCAATCGCAGGCTGCTGCGCGGCCTGCTCTGAAACGGCTTTTTTCTTTCGGGATGAGAAACGTTAGGGCTGCCGCCCTAAGACCTGCCTGAGGGACATCAGTCCGGGGAACTCGCATAGTCGCGCCGTCAGGCGCTCCTTGCGATTCCCGACGCTCCGCCTGCCTGTTTCCGCCACTGGCGGCGGCAGGCTCCGGTCCCTCAAACCCCTTCTTCGCTTCGCGTGCTCTGCCGGAGAAATCAATACGACTTCCCCAAATCCATCTGTACATTCTTCGCCGTCTTCTCCCGGCTGTTTGCCGCGCGGCCTTCAAGCAGCGCCTCATAGCGCGCGTCCGCCGCCGCGTCAAAGGGAAGCTCAAGCGTCCTCTCCTCTGCCGAGGAGAGCAGCATGGCGTTTGAAAGCATCAGCGCGTTCAGGCCCTCGCGCCCGTCGGCGATCATCGGCTCGCCATAGAGGATGTGCCGGGCGAACGCGCGTGTCACGCCTTCGTGCATCGTGTAGGCCTCGCCGGGCGTGAACGCCTCCGCCGTCACCTCCGGCTTGCCATAGCCGCCCGGATACTCCCGGATGAACCGGCTCACCGGCGTCGCGGTGCGGCGGATCGTCAGGCGGCCGTCCTCCAGCAGCAGCTGGCCGCCGTCCATGGAGATTTCAAACCGGTTGGTGCCGGGCGCTTCGCCGGTGCAGGCGATGAACGCGCCCGTCGCGCCGTTTGCGTATTCCACATAGGCGGTGACGTCGTCCTCCACCTCGATGTCGTGCCAGCGGCCCAGGCCGCAGAACGCGCGCAGCCGCACCGGCATGCCGCAAATCCACTGCCACAGATCGAGGCTGTGCATCGCCTGGTTGATCAGCACGCCGCCGCCCTCGCCCTTCCAGGTCGCGCGCCAGGAGCCGGAGTCGAAATAGCTCTGCGCGCGGAACCAGTCGGTCACGATCAAGGTCGTCCGGCGGATTTCGCCCATCTCGCCGGAGGCCACGATCTCCCTGATCTTCCTGAACACCGGGTTCGTGCGCTGGTTGAACATCGCGCCGAACGCCTTCCCGCTCGCGTCCGCCGCCGCGTTCAGCTCGCGCACCTCGCGGGTGAACACGCCCGTCGGCTTTTCCAGCAGCACGTGCATGCCCGCGGCAAAGGCCTCCTTCGCCTGCGCCACATGCGCCCTGTGCGCAGACGCAATTAGCACCGCGTCGATCTCCCCGCTCTCATACATCTGCTGCGGCGTGTCAAACACGCGCACCTGATCGCCGCCGGGCATCCCCTGCAGCGCCGCGATATTCCGTTCGTTTTTCGTCGCCACAGCCGCAAGGCGCACCTCAGGCACCCGCTCCAGCATGATCTGCGCGTGCTCAAGCCCCATCGCGCCGAGGCCGACGATGCCAAACCGAACCTGGTCCATGAACTCTCCTCCCCTTCCTTCGTGCCGAAGATCCTACAGGGGAATTCGCGGTCTGCGCGCGTTTTCCTGCCGTGCGGGAAGAAGAGACTCCTTCCGCCATCCGTCGGATGGTCGCACTCCCTCAAGAGGGAGGCGCCGGATTGACAGGCCCCCTCCTGAGGGAGCATCTCACGCCTTCGCCGGCGTAACCTGATTGTAGCCCGGGATGCCCGGGTCGCGGCCGATGGCCGTGTTGTCCTGTGTGCGGCTCTGCAGCTCGCGAACCGGGTGCGGCGCGGTCTCGAAGCGGTAGTCGCGGCCAAATCTGGCGACAGCCTGTTCGATGACCGCATGGCTGGCGACCTGCATCTCCTCCCCGCGCGCAAGGTCCTGATAGGCGAAGAACGGATCGTCCGCCGCCAGCGACTGCACGGGAACGATGCCGCTTCCCTTGCAGGTGTTCTGCACGGTGGTCAGCACGCTGCGGACGTAGGGAATGTTGGCCTCCAGGACGATCGGCGCGGGAAATTCGGCGTTGGGGATGACCTGCTGCCAGTGTCTGCCCCCGTATTGCTCGAGCATCCCGGCGGCCCTGTGCAGGTGCGCCAGCTCCTGCTCGAAGCTCTGCTCCCAGATCGAGCGGATATGGGGGTCGGACTCCGTCTGCGCGCAGGACCAGTAGAGATAGCACTCCGCGTATTCGTGCATCAGACTGCATTCGAGCCAGGGGGTGTTCGGGTCCATCAGCGCCTCATACTGGGTGACGTGCTGCTCCTCGATCAGGGCGATCTCCTGATAGAGCCTGCGCCCCAGATCGTTTCCATAGAACCCGGTCTGGTTCATGTAGTAGTTCATGGTCTGCTGCTCGGCAGCGGTGATGATCATGGCGGCCAGCTTGTCAAACAGCGGCGCATCCTTGCCCAGCGCGCTGGAGACGCCGTCCATCGGGAAGCGGTGCTCGCTGATGGTCGGGCGGCCCGGCATGATCTCCGTGTAGCGGCCCACGAGGCGCTCGGCGTGCTGCCCGTCGTCCATCTCCATCAGGTCGGCGTAGCGGTACAGGTGGTCAAAGTCCTCCAGCAGCGCAAAATCGAGCGCCTGCCTGACGTTCTCGCTTTCAACGCGCTTTGCCAGATGGGCCGTCAGATCGACCGCCAGCTGCTCGTAGCTGATGGTGTGCTCCAGCACGGTCTCCTGAAGCGGCTTGAGGCAGGCCAGCTTCTTTTGCTGCTGCTGCTCCGTGCGGCGGGCCATCGCCAGCTCGCGGCGGAGCTCCGGGTTTTCGCAGTGCCGGGCCATCTGATGGCTGAACTTGACGGCCTCAAACTCCGTGCCGTTCATCAGGATGATGCGGCACTTGGTATAGGGATCGACCTCCTGCGGGGAATAGGCCCTGGGATACAGGGCGTTCAGGCTCTCAAACGTAGCATCGACGGTCGGCGCCTTCTGCGCAAACGGGTTCATGGAATCACGCTCCTTCGGATGCATTGTCTCCCCGCAGGGGCGGCGGTATGCGCCGGATCATCGGATTCAGGCGGCCCGTCCGGGCATTTATTACAGAATTGATGGATTATTGTTTTGATCTTGTACAGAAAGGAAAAAGAGACTATAATTGGAACATAACGGCGCATTCCCTCAGGGAACCCAAAGAAACGGAGGAACCACCATGGCGCAAATCTTCGGCAATTTTGCGGATCTGACGGTACAGATGGTCATCATGTGGATCATCGGCGGCACGATGATTTATCTGGCCATCAAAAAGGAGATGGAGCCGACGCTCCTGCTGCCGATGGGCTTTGGCTGCATCCTGTGCAACATGCCAAACTCCGGCATGGTGCACACTCTGCAGATCCTGTTCCAGGCGGGCGTGGACAACGAGCTGTTCCCGCTGCTGCTGTTCATCGGCATCGGCGCGATGATCGACTTCGGCCCGCTGCTGG
>JBJEUH010000085.1:0-4648 GCA_051883735.1 Candidatus Ventricola sp. | reverse complement strand
ATGCAGTATTCGATGTGTCTATTATACATGCCCGGGGGCGCATGTGTCAAACGCGAGACGGCAGCATGCGCCGCCCTGATTGAGGAAGGAGACGGATGCACCGTGCGCCCGCACGATCTGCGCAACCAGGTGGAGCCCCAAAACGTGCGGCGTACTCAGCTCATCCTGCGGCTGTGCGCCGTGCAGTATGCGCAGCACCGCCTGCGGATAGCCCGCGCCGTCGTCAGAAACACAGAGCGTGAGACGCCCGCCCTCGAGCGACGCGGACAGGGTGATCGCGCAGCCGTCTGGGTTGTGACGCGCGCTGTTTGAAAGCAGGTTGGTGAGCGCGCGGTGCAGCAGCGCTTCATCTGCGACGAGCTGCGCCTGACCGGCGGCCTCAGAGACAGAGAGCGTCAGCGCGCAGCGGCCGTTCAGACCACTGTTGACAAAGTCCGCCGCGCACTGGCGAAGAAACGGGCCGACGGCCAGTGCCTGCGCGCGCAGCGGCTGCGCGTCATATTGCAGCTTGGAGGTGAGGTTCAGGTCCTCAATCAGCGTGCGGATACGCTGGCTCTGCCGGGCAATGGAGTCAGCTCTCTCCCGCTGCGCGGCGCTGGCCTGCGGGTCTGCGCCGATCTGTTCCGCATAGCCCAGAATCAGCGTGAGCGGCGTGCGGATGTCGTGCGAGACGCCGGCAATCCAGCTCGTACGCGCGCTGTCCCGGCGGGCTAGCTGCGCGCTTTGCGCGGCGAGGCGGCTGCTGAGGCCGTTGAGCTTTTCGGCCAGCTCGCCGGACATGCCGCCGGTGTCGAGCTCGACCGTGCCGCCCTCGGCCAGCGTGTCGATGCCCTGTCCCATGTCCAGCAGACCGCGCGCCGCACGGTAGCTGAGAAGCAGACAGGCGGTGAAAATCAGCGCACCGTCCAGAATCAGCAGCGGCAGGCAGAGCTGAAGCAGCGTGCGCATCAGCGCGCTGTCAAGGTAGAGGTCAAAGCGCGTGACGCTGCCCCTGGGCATACCGGTCACCAGCAGGCCGAAGTCGTTGCGGTAGACGAAGATGGGGTGATCGTCCAGGTACCAGCGCGTGAATGCGGCGATCTGTCCGCTCGTGTAGCGGTGGTTGAGGCGGGGCGGCAGATTGCGCTGCCAGAGAATTTCGCCGTCGTCGCCAAGGAGCATGGCGAAAGCATAGTGCGTCATCCAGTCGTCCGTCTGCGCCTCGTCCGGGGCAATCCGGCCATCCGCGTCCCGCGAAAACGACGCGGCAAAGCGGCTGAGCTGAAACGGCCCGGTGTTCTGCTGGCTGCCGTAATACACGACCACGCCCAGCAGAATCGCCGCGTTGAAAGCAAAAATCAGCAGGACAATCACAAACGCGGCGGCGACGTGCCGCCGGATAAGGCGGGAGAGGGTTTTCATGGCTGTTCCTCCTTGGCCAGCTTGTAGCCCAGGCCGCGCACGGTGATCAGAAAACGGGGCCTGGACGGATTGTCCTCGATCTTCTCGCGAAGGTGGCGGATGTGTACGTTCAGGGTGTTCTCGTAGCCGTAGTATCTGTCGCCCCAGACGCGCGCGCACAGCGCGTCGTAGGTGACGATGCGGCCACGGTTTTGCAGCAGCACGGCGAGCAACTGGCGCTCCGTCGCGGTCAGGGGCAGAAGCTGCCCGTCTGCGCGCGCGACGGCGGATTCGTCCATACGCAGTACAGCTCCGCCCAGGCGCACAGGTGCGCCGACGGAGAGCTCGGCGCGGTACGAGCGGCGCAGAATAGTGCGCATGCGCAGCAGAAGCTCTTGGGTGAGGAACGGCTTGGTCAGGTAGTCGTCCGCGCCGAGGCCCAGGCCGAAGAGCCGGTCGCCGTCGGCGTCCCGTGCAGAGAGGAAGAGTGCGGGCACGTCCGCCTGGGCGCGCAGCTGCCCAAAGAGCGTGAAGCCGTCGCTGTCGGGCAGGTTGATGTCCAGCACCATGATGTCCGGACGCCTGCGGGCAAAGGCCTCCCGTGCCTCGCATGCGCTCTGCGCGCATGCGACGTGCGCAAAGCCCGCGCCGTGCAGCGCGTCCGTGAGGATCGCGAGCAGCTCGCGGCTGTCGTCTACCAGCAGGATGTTCGCTTCTTCCAGGGTCTGCATAGGCTCGCCTCCTTGGTTTGCCCTGATTATAGCACAGTGTCCGCCGCGCCGTCTGCCCTCCTGGACGGATTAAGCCAATCTTAAGCTGGGCGACAGGACGGCGTAAGCTGCGCGTGCTATGCTGTTTCCTGCCAGAAGAAAAGGAGGCAGGGTATGGACAACATCATTGAAACCGAAAATCTCACCAAGCGTTATGGCGGCGTGCCGGTGGTCAGAAGCGTGAGCCTCGCGGTGCCGCAGGGCAGCGTGTACGGGTTCATAGGCCCCAATGGCGCGGGCAAATCGACCACGATGAAGATGCTGCTGGGGCTGGTGAAGCAAAGCGGCGGCAGCGTGCGCCTGCTGGGGCGGGAGATGAACGCGGAAAACCGGCTGGCGCTGCTGCGGCAGACCGGCTCGCTGATCGAATCGCCATCGTGCTACGGCCATCTGACGGCGCAGGAAAACCTGCGCATTGTCGCGCAGCTCAAGGGCGTGGAGGAAACGGAAATCGAGCGCGTGCTGCGCATCGTGCATCTTGATCAGGAGAAGACGCGCAGGGTGAAGGCGTTCTCTCTGGGTATGCGCCAGAGGCTGGGCATCGCGCAGGCGCTGCTGGGTCGGCCAAGGCTGCTGATTCTCGACGAGCCGACCAACGGTCTGGATCCCGAGGGCATCCGCGAGATGCGCGATCTGATCCGAAGTCTGCCCAAAACCGCGGATGCGACGGTGCTGGTGTCCAGCCACCTGCTTTCGGAGATGGAGCTGTTTGTGGATCACGTGGGGATCATCGACCACGGCAGGCTGCTGTGGCAGGGACCGCTTGCCCGGCTTCAGGCGGAACGCGGCGGCGAGGTCGTCGTGACCCGGCGCAGCAAGACGCTGGAGGAGATCTTTCTTGACCTGATCAACGAGCAGGGAGAGGAGGCAGCAGAATGAGGGCGGCGATGCTTGCAGAGCGCATCAAGGCGGCGCGGCGGCATGATCTGCTTCTTGCGGCGCTGACCGGGCTGCTGACGGCTCTGTGCGCAGCGGTGAGGCCTGAGGAGGACTGGCAGCGGGCCGTGGGGTATTCTGCGCTCACTGTCAATCTCTCGCTGATGAACGCGGTGGTCATGCCGTTGGCAATGGCGGTGCTGGCCAGCCGCCTGTGGGACATGGAGTCAAGGGGCAGCGGCTGCCGCCTGCTGTTCACCCTGCAGAGCCGGGAGAGCCTCTTTGACGCCAAGTTGCTGCGGGGTCTTGTGCAGAACGTGGTCATCTGCCTGGCGGAGGGCGCGGTGTTCCTGCTCGCAGGGCGCGTGTGGGGCTACACGCAGACGATGGAGCCCCCGCGCGTGCTTTGGCTGATGCTGAGTACATTTGTGGTGAACGCGATGCGCTTCTTTGCGCTGCTGGCTTTGTCCGTCCGCTCGGGCACGCAGGTGCTGCCGCTGGCTGTCGGGTTGGCGTGCAGCCTGCTGAGCGTGTTCACGGCGTTCATGCCGGAACGCTTGACGCTGTTGACACCCTGGGCGTATGATGTGCCGCTGAGCGCGATGCGCATGCATTATGACAGGGGAACGCGCATCACGGCATATGAGCCGCTGGCGTTTCCCACAGGACTGCTCGCCGCAGCGGTAATCTGCGGCGTGCTGGGGTATGTGCTGGCGCGCCGTGCGGTGCGCGAACAGGAGGTGTGAGCGATGCTGATGCATTGTATCCGTGCGGAGATGCGCAAGCTGCGCGGCGCGGGAATCTGGTGGGTTTTCGCGCTGCTGCCGGTGATTTCGGCGGCCTACGGCACGTTCAACTTTATGCAGAACCGGGAGATTCTGACCAACGGCTGGTACAGCCTGTTCACGCAGCACACGTTGTTTTATGCGCTGTTCTTCTTTTCCCCGATGGTGGGCGTGTACGCGGCGTACCTGTGGCGGATGGAGCACATGGGCGGCGGCATGAACATGCTTATGACCATGCCGGTGTATCCGTTTTGCTTCTTTACTGCGAAGGGCGTCGCTGTGCTTGCCGTGACGCTGCTGACGCAGATTTGGGTGTTTGTGCTGTATGTGCTGTGCGGCAGGACGCTTTGCGGCCTAACGGGCTGGCCGCCTCTGCAGATCGCCGTGTACATGCTGCGCGGGCTACTCGGCGCGCTGACGATTGCCGCGCTGCAGCTGCTGCTGTCGATGGTTATCCGCGGCTTTGCCGTGCCTGTGCTCATCGCGCTGGTGGGCGGCGTCGTGGGCATGGCGCTCGTTGCGCAGGACGCGGGGCTCTGGTGGCCGTATGCGCTGGTGCTGCTGGGCATGAACGCCAACCGCGCGCAGGATCAGCTCTCCGGCGGGATGGGCGCGTATGTACTCTCGTGCCTGGGATTTGCTGTGCTGCTTTGTCTGCTGGCGCAGGTGCTTCTGACCCGGCGCGACGTGTGGGCATGAAGCGGCCAGGCAACGGAATACTGCGGTAAGGATGACAGCCAAAAGGGGCTGCAAAGCGTTTGCCTTGCAGCCCCTTTTATGCACCATCAGAGAAGCCCGGTGATGAAGATCACCAGGATCAGCACGGGCAGGACGAAC
>JBJEUH010000084.1:0-24902 GCA_051883735.1 Candidatus Ventricola sp. | reverse complement strand
GCCAAGCGCATGCAGGCCCGCTCCAAGTACGGCGCGAAGCGCCCGAAGAAGTAATCCGTCAGCGGATTTCTTCACAGGGAATTCTGAGTGGCGCCCTCCCAGTATCGGAGGTGTCGTCGGCCCGCAAGGGTGGCCGGCCGCGAAGCAGAGGAAATCAGGCGTGTTGGAACAGCGCCTGAAACGCCTCTGCGGGCAGGGCCGTGTGCTAGATCCGCAGAAAACCTGCCGCTTTTGCTGAGGCGGCGGTGATGCGGCCGAGCGGACCATGCTGCAAGAAAACAGGAGCGAAGCGCCTGGCGCGCCGCTCCGGACAACAACCAGGAGGGTTATCCCATGCCGAGACGTGGATTTGTACCGAAGCGTGAAGTGCTGCCGGATCCGGTGTATGGCACCACGATCGTTACCAAGCTGATCAATCAGATCATGCTCGACGGCAAGCGCGGCATCGCGCAGTCCGTCTGCTATGACGCGTTCACCATGCTGGCCGAGAAGACCGGCAAGGACGCGATGGAAGTGTTCAACGCGGGCCTGCAGAACATTCTGCCGAGCCTGGAGGTCAAGGCCCGCCGTGTCGGCGGCGCGACCTATCAGGTCCCGATCGAGATCCGCCCGGAGCGCCGTCAGACCCTGGCGCTGCGCTGGCTGGTCGACTTCTCCCGCAAGCGCGGCGAGAAGACCATGGCCGAGCGCCTGTGCGCGGAGATCATCGACGCCAGCAACAACACCGGCGCCGCGGTCAAGCGTAAGGAAGAAATGCACCGCATGGCCGAGGCCAACAAGGCGTTCGCCCACTATCGCTGGTAATTTCTTGGGGATGGCTGCGGCGGCCTGAGCCGCCGCGGCTGCAACAAAAAGGAGATTGAACATGGCCAGAACCCATGAACTGAACATGGTTCGCAACATCGGCATCATGGCTCACATCGACGCCGGCAAGACGACCACCACCGAGCGTATTCTGTTCTACACCGGTAAGAATCGTAAGATCGGCGAGACCCATGAGGGCACCGCGACCATGGACTGGATGGCTCAGGAGCAGGAGCGCGGCATCACCATCACCTCTGCCGCCACCACCTGCTACTGGAAGGGTCATCGCCTGAACATCATCGACACCCCCGGCCACGTCGACTTCACCGTCGAGGTTGAGCGCTCCCTGCGCGTCCTGGACGGCGCCGTCGCCGTTTTCTGTGCCAAGGGCGGCGTCGAGCCGCAGTCTGAGACCGTCTGGCGCCAGGCTGAGCACTATCATGTTCCGCGCATGGTGTACGTCAACAAGATGGACATCATGGGCGCGAACTTCTATCGCGTGGTGGACATGCTGCACGAGCGTCTGCATGCCAACGCGCACCCGATTCAGCTGCCGATCGGCGCCGAGTCGAGCTTCCGCGGCATCATCGACCTGCTGACGATGCGCGCTGAGGTCTACTACGATGACCTGGGCAAGGACTATCGCGACGAGGACATCCCCGCCGAGATGATGGAGGACGCCCAGCTCTACCGTGAGCAGCTCATCGAGGCCCTCGCGGACGTCGACGACGTCATCATGGAGAAGTACATGGAGGGCGAGGAGCCGACCGTCGATGAGATGAAGGCCGCCATCCGCAAGGGCACCATCGAGTGCAAGTTCTTCGCCGTGACCTGCGGCACCTCTTACCGCAACAAGGGCGTTCAGCCGATGCTGGACAACGTCGTGGCCTACATGCCGTCCCCGATGGACATCCCGCCGGTCAAGGGCTTTGACCCGAAGACCGATGAGGAGATCACCCGCGAGGCGGACGACAACGCGCCGTTCTCCGCGCTGGCGTTCAAGATCATGACCGACCCGTTCGTGGGTAAGCTGTCCTTCGTGCGCGTGTACTCCGGTCAGATCACCTCCGGCTCCTACGTGCTCAACTCCACCAAGGGCAAGCGCGAGCGCCTCGGCCGTCTGCTGCAGATGCACGCCAACGAGCGCAAGGAGATCGACGAGGTTTACACCGGCGAGATCTGCGGCGTCGTGGGCTTCAAGGACACCACCACGGGCGACACGCTCTGCGACGACAAGAACAAGATCATCCTTGAGAAGATGGAGTTCCCGGAGCCGGTTATCCAGGTCGCCATCGAGCCCAAGACCAAGGCCGGCCAGGAGAAGATGATCATGGCCCTGCTCCGTCTGGCGGAGGAGGACCCGACCTTCAAGACCTACACCAACCAGGAGACCGGCCAGACGATCATCGCCGGCATGGGCGAGCTCCATCTGGAGATCATCGTCGACCGTCTGCTGCGCGAGTTCAAGGTTGAGGCGACCGTCGGCGCGCCGCAGGTTGCCTACCGCGAGACCATCCGCAAGAGCGCCAAGGCCGAGGGCCGCTATGTCCGTCAGACCGGCGGCAACGGCCAGTACGGTCACTGCTGGATCGAGATCTCCCCGGTCGAGCCGGGCGAGGGCTACTCCTTCTCCAACGACACCGTCGGCGGCTCCATCCCGAAGGAGTTCATCGCCCCGATCGACGCCGGCATCCAGGAGGCGGCCAAGAGCGGCCCGCTGGGCGGCTACGAGGTTGTGGACTTCCACGTCTCCTGCTTCGACGGTTCCTACCACGACGTCGACTCCTCCGAGGTCGCGTTCAAGATTGCCGGTTCCATGGCCTTCAAGGCGGCGATCGCCAAGGCCGATCCGGTGCTGCTTGAGCCGATCATGAAGGTGGACGTGACCGTGCCGGAGGACCACATGGGCGACGTCATCGGCGACCTGAACGCCCGCCGTGGCCGCGTCGAGGGCATGGAGAACATCCCGGGCGGCACCGCGATGATTCACGCGATGGTTCCGCTGGCCGAGATGTTCGGCTACTCCACCGCGCTGCGTTCCCGCACGCAGGGCCGCGGCGTGTACAGCATGCAGCCCGCGCACTACGAGCCGGTGCCGAAGTCCATCATGGAGAAGGTCTGCGGCGGCAAGGCTGCGAAGTAATCCCATCCGGCTTGCCCGCGCATGCGCGCGGGCAGCCGATCATCAATATGCCGGCAACCCCGGCACATGGAGGAAAACAAAAATGGCGAAGCAAAAGTTTGAGCGCACGAAGCCGCACGTTAACATCGGCACGATCGGCCACGTTGACCACGGCAAGACGACCCTGACCGCGGCCATCACGATGGTCCTGTCCACCTTCGGCGAGGCGCAGGCGATGCGCTATGACGACATCGACAAGGCGCCGGAAGAGAAGGCGCGCGGCATCACGATCAACACCGCGCACGTCGAGTACGAGACCGCGAAGCGCCACTACGCGCACGTGGACTGCCCCGGCCACGCTGACTACGTCAAGAACATGATCACCGGTGCTGCGCAGATGGACGGCGCGATCCTGGTGGTTTCCTCTCCGGACGGCCCGATGCCGCAGACCCGCGAGCACATCCTGCTGGCGCGTCAGGTCGGCGTTCACTACATCGTGGTCTTCATGAACAAGACCGACATGATGGACGACGAGGAGCTGCTCGAGCTGGTCGAGATGGAGATCCGCGAGCTGCTGAGCTCCTATCAGTTCCCGGGCGACGACATTCCGGTCATCCGCGGCTCCGCGCTCAAGGCGCTGGAGTATGTGCAGAACGGCGGCACCGACCCGAAGAACGCGCCGGAGTGCCAGTGCATCTTCGAGCTGATGGACGCTGTGGACAGCTACATCCCGGCTCCGGAGCGCGACACCGACAAGCCGTTCCTGATGCCTGTTGAGGACGTGTTCTCCATCACCGGCCGCGGCACCGTCGCGACTGGCCGTGTTGAGCGCGGTATGGTCAAGGTTTCCGACACCGTCGAGATCGTCGGCCTGCAGGAGAAGCCCCGCAGCACCGTCGTCACCGGCGTCGAGATGTTCCGCAAGCTGCTCGATTTCGCCGAGGCGGGCGACAACATCGGCGTGCTGCTGCGCGGCATCCAGCGCAACGAGGTGGAGCGCGGCCAGGTTCTGTGCAAGCCGGGCAGCATCCATCCGCACACCCACTACATGGGCCAGGTGTACGTGCTGACCAAGGAAGAGGGCGGCCGTCATACCCCGTTCTTCAACGGCTATCGTCCGCAGTTCTACTTCCGCACCACCGACGTGACCGGCAACATCAAGCTGCCGGAGGGCGTTGAGATGGTCATGCCGGGCGACAACGTCGACATGGAGTGCACCCTGATCACCCCGATCGCCATGGAAGAGAAGCTGCGCTTCGCTATCCGTGAGGGCGGCCGTACCGTCGGCTCCGGCGTCGTCACCAAGATCTTCGAGTAATTCACATAGATCGCGGCGAGTACGCTCACAGGCAAAACAAAGCGAGTCCCTTTGCGGGGCTCGCTTTTTTGCGCTGGGTGTGTTATGATATGCATGTAGTGCAGTCAAGGGACTTGCACGGTGGAGTCCTCCGCTTTGGCGATGCTGAAGAGGAGGTGAGCTGATGAGCAACGGTGACGTTTTGACCCTTCTGGGGTTTATCGCTTCCGCAGCCTCTCTGCTGATCTCGGTATACATGCTGGGACGCAACAGATAAAGCGATGCCGCCGTGTAGCTGCAACTACGACGGCGGCGTAAGTCTTTAGAACAACAACTTTTGCAAAAGCGGAAGTTCATTGTGCGAGACGGGAATCTCTTGACTATATTGTACTACGGGGTGGCCGACGTGTCAAGCGCCGGCCGCTTTTGCGCATTCCCGGCGCGCACAGAATGAATCACTTGCCAAATGCGAAAAAATCGACTACAATGGAATCGTAAAATTCCGGCAGTATGCCCGTCCGGATTTTGCTGATAATAGAAAGAACACGACACAGAAACGAGGCTTATGGACATGAGCAGGCTCTCCTATATGATGAAGCGCGCCATGAAGATGGACTATGCCGCGATGCTCAAAACGGCGAATATGCTGCACAAAAAGACCGGCAAGAGCCGCGTCTGGCTGCTTGCCGATATGGTCAAGTGCGCGGCCAGGTACAATGCGGGCTACATCGACTACAAGATCGCGGAGATGTACCGCCTCAATGACGCGCAGCGCGCCACGCAGATCACGCGCGGCATCTCCAACAGCATCGTGGCGAGGATGAACGACAAGAAGTTCTGGCACTTCTTTGACAACAAGACCGAGTTCAACCAGCTCTTCGCCAAGCAGGTGGGCCGCGCCTGGCTGAACCTGCTGGAGGCGAGCGAGGAGGACTTTGCGAAATTCCTCGAGGGCCGCGGCGACATCATCTGCAAGCCGATCGACGGCTCCAGCGGACAGGGCATCCTCAAGTGCACGCCGGAGGAATACGCCGATCCGGCGGCGCTCTATCATCGCCTGAGAGCTGCGGGCATCGGCATCGTGGAGGACAAGGTCATCCAGCACCCGGACATCGCGGCGCTGTGCCCGACCTCGGTCAACACCATCCGCGTGGCGACGCTGCTGGGCGACAAGAAGGAGGGCATCGTCTACGCCTACATCCGCATCGGCAACGGCAAGGTGATGGACAACGTGGACTGCGGCGGCATGGCCGCGCCGGTAGACATCGAGACCGGCGTGATCGCCGGCGTGGGCGCGAACAAGGCGGGCGAGACCTACGAAATCCACCCGATGACCGGCAAGAAAATCCCCGGCACGCAGATTCCCTACTGGGAGGAAGCCAAAAAGATGTGCCTTGACGCGATGCACGCGGTGCCGCAGGTGCGCTTTGTCGCCTGGGACGTGGCGATCACGGAGAACGGCCCGGTGTTCATCGAGGGCAACTCCTTCCCGAGCCACGCGATTCCGCAGTTCGCCGCGCACTTCCCGGACGGCATCGGCATCCTGCCGCGCTTTGAGGAGTTTATCGACCTATGATCTGCACGCTTTGCCCGAGGGGCTGCGGCGCGGAGCGCGGGGAGACCGAGGGCCACGGCGTATGCGGCGTGGGCGCGCTGCCCAAAATTGCGCGCGCGGGCCTGCACATGTGGGAGGAGCCGTGCATCAGCGGCACGCGCGGCAGCGGCGCGGTGTTCTTCTCCGGCTGCGGCCTGCGGTGCATCTTCTGCCAGAACGAGGCGATCAGCCACGGCGGCGCGGGCGAGTACGTCAGCATCGAGCGTTTGGCCGCCATCTTCCGCGAGCTGGAAATGCAGGGCGCGCACAACATCAACCTGGTCACGGCGGCACAGTTCGCGCCGCAGGTGATCCGCGCGCTCGACCTCTATCGCCCGGCGATCCCGATCGTGTACAACTCCAGCGGCTATGAGACGCTGGACACGCTGCGAATGCTTGAGGGCTATGTCGACGTCTATCTGCCGGACTTCAAGTACATCGATCCCCGGATGGCGAAGCTGCTCTCCGGCGCGGAGGACTACCCCGAGGTCGCGCAGGCGGCGATCCATGAGATGCTGCGCCAGACGGGCCCGGCGGTGGTTGACGCAGACGGCATGATGCTGCGCGGCACGCAGATCCGGCATCTGGTGCTGCCGGGGCTGACCGGCGACAGCATGCGGATTCTCAGCCTGATTGCGGATGAGTATCCCGGCGCGGCGGTCTCGCTGATGGGGCAGTATGTGCCGTTCGGCAAGGCGCTTGACATGCCGGGGATGAACCGCCGGCTGAAGAAGAAGGAATATGAGCGGGTGCTGGCGCACATGGAGCTGATTGGGCTGACGGGCTACCGCCAGGAGCTCAGCTCCGCCAGCGAGGCGTTCGTGCCGGCGTTTGACGGCACGGGCGTATCGTAAAACCGGCGCAAAGAAGGGAGTTTGAGGGACAATGTCCCTCAAGCAGGGTATGGGGCGGCAGCCCCATCGTTACCCGGGCGCAAAGCGCCACCATGCGGGAACCGCAGCGGAGCCGAAGGCGACCATTGCGGTTCTGATTCTGCCTCATTCAGATGATGACAAAGGAGATGCGTATCATGTTTACCGCAACCAAGGGAATCTACGAGGGACAGGGGTATGAAATCGTGACGATGGCGGGCGCGGGCCACGAGGTGCGCATCCTGCCGGTGAACGGCTTCAACCTGTATTACTGGACGTACGAGGGGAAGGAGATCTTCATGGAGCCGGCGGACATCACCGTCTTCGGCACCAAGTACGGCAACCCGATCCTCTTCCCCACGCCCAACCGCGTCAAGGACGCGACCTACACCTGGGCGGGCGAGACGCACACGATGAAGAAGCGCGGCGAGCCCGTGCTGATTCACGGCCTGGTGAAGGACGAGCCGTTCACCGTGACGCAGCTGTATGCCGATGAAACCTGCGCACGCTGCTCGGCGAAGATCGAGATCCGCAAGGAGGGCTCCATCTTCGAGGGCTGGCCGTGGGACTGCACGCTCTATGTCACCTACACCCTGGACGGCGCGGGCGTGCACATGGACGTGAAGGCCGTCAACGAGGACGTGACCGGCATGCCGTTCGGCTTCGCGGTGCATCCGTACTTCTCCAAGCGCGGCGACGCGAACCGCTGCTTCATCAAGGTGCCCGTCAGGCGCTACTATGAGGCGGATGAAAACAGAATCCCCAGCGGCCGCATCCTGCCGGCGGGCGAGGGCACGACGATCTGGGACGACTTCCACAGCGTGGAAAGCCTGGATCTGGACACGGTGTTCCGCGGCATGACGGCGGACAGCGAGGCGCAGATCCTGTATGACGACGTGATCGTGCACATCAGCGGCTCGGACTGCCTGCGCAACGCGGTCGTCTTCACCCCGCACAACCGCAACGGCTTCTGCATCGAGCCGCAGACCTGCGCCACGAACTTCATCAACCTGCACAGCCAGGGGCTGATCGACGAGAGCGGCCTGATGGTGCTGCCGGCGGGCAGGACGTTTGCCTGCCAGGTGCACATGACGGTGAGCAGGCGATAACGGCAATCCCCCGCCGAACAGAGGGCGGGCTGCAAGATCAAGCATGATAGTGAGGAGGAACTCCCCAATGATCAGAAAGACGAAGATCGTCTGCACGCTGGGCCCGGCGAGCGACAACGACGAGATGGTCAGCAGGCTGATGGACGAGGGCATGAACGTCTGCCGCCTGAACATGTCCCACGGCAGCTACGAGGAGCAGGCGGCGCGCATCCAGCGCATCAAGCGCCTGCGCGAGGAGAAGGGCATCCCGGTGGGCATCCTGCTGGACACCAAGGGCCCGGAGGTGCGCACCAAGACGCTGGCGGCGGGCAAGGTGGAGCTGGAGGCCGGTCAGGAATTCGTGCTCACCAGCCGCGAGGTCGAGGGCAACGAGCACGAGGTCTCCATCACCTATCCGAAGATGGCGGAGCTGGTCAAGCCCGGCGTCCGCGTGCTGATTGACGACGGCCTGCTGGCGATGAACGTCGTGCGCGTGGAGAACGGCACGGACATCGTCTGCTGCGTGATCAACGGCGGCACGCTCGGCGGCCGCAAGGGCATCTCCGTGCCGGATGTGGACCTGCAGATGCCGTCCATCGGCGAAAAGGACCGCGCGGATATCCTGTTCGGCATCGAGCAGGGCATCGACATGATCGCCGCGTCCTTCGTCTGCCGCGCCAGCGACGTGCTCACCATCCGCAAGCTCTGCGACGACAACAACGGCGGCCATGTGAAGATCTATTCCAAGATCGAGAACCGCATGGGCGTGGACAACTTCGACGACATCCTCAAGGTGTCCGACGGCATCATGGTCGCGCGCGGCGACCTGGGCGTGGAGGTGGACATGGAGGAGGTGCCGGTGCTGCAGAAGGCGTTCATCAAGCGCTGCAACGTGGCGGGCAAGCCGGTCATCACCGCGACGCAGATGCTCGACTCCATGATCCGCAACCCGCGCCCGACCCGCGCGGAGGCCAGCGACGTCGCCAACGCGATCATCGACGGCACCGACGCGATCATGCTCTCCGGCGAGACCGCGGCGGGCAAGTATCCGCTGGAGGCCGTGAAGACCATGGTGCGCATCGCGACGTACATCGAGGGCCAGAAGAACAGGGATTTCAAGGCGGTGAACCAGGAGGCCATCCGCGACGCCACGGCCCACACCGTCGCCAACGCGGTGTCCTTCGCCTGCTGCCAGATGGCCGAGCAGCTCCAGGCCTCCGCGATCATCACGCCGAGCAACTCCGGCTCCACGGCCCGCATGGTCGCGCGCTTCCATCCGGACTGCCCGATCATCGCGCCGACCCCGAGCGAGCACGCCTATCATCAGCTGGGCCTCTCCCGCGGCGTGATCCCGGCGCACATGCAGGTGCAGGAGAACTCCGATCAGATGATCGAAGCGGCGGTCGAGGTCGCGCACAGCGCCGGCCTGGTCAAGACCGGCGACGTGGTCATCGTGGTCGCGGGCGTTCCGGCGGGCGTGTCCGGTACGACCAACCTCATCAAGGCGCACATCGTGGGCAACGTGCTGCTGCGCGGCGTCGGCGTGGGCGAGGGCAAGGTCAGCGGCCACGTCTGCAACGTGACCACGCTGGCGGACCTGGAGAGCGACTTCAAGGAGGGCGACATCATCGTCACCAAGATGACCGCCCGCGACATGCTGCCCTACATGCGCAAGGCCGCGGCCGTCATCGTGGAGAGCACGGACGAGAATTGCCACGCCAGCGTGACCTGCCAGGCGTTGGGCATCCCGCTGTTCATGGACCGCACGGGCCTGTCGGTGCACATGCTCAAGTCCGGCATGGTCATCACCGTGGACGCGGACGCGGGCTTCGTGCTCAATGGCATCGTGCACTAAAAGAGAGGCAAAATAGCAGGAAGGCGGCTTCCTGCTATTTTCCATGCTGGATTTTTGCACGGCCTCGCGGATGTCCGCGAGGCGATGAAGGGCGTCTGAGGAACCGGAGCCTGCCGCGCCCGGTGGGCGAAACAGGCAGGCGAAGCGTCGGGAACCGCAGGGAGCGGCAGTATGCCGCGACGATGCGGGCCCCCGGACGACTTCCTCAGGCAGGCTTTGGGGCGGAAGCCCTGACGGTTTGCTGATGAAATGGAGTATCTGAACATGGATCGGTTTGTTGTTCCCATGAGCCGGCAGACCAAGCGGGCTATGCTGTATACGCTGGCGTTCCTGCTGGTCATGCACGGGTTCCGCTTTGTGTCGCTGGGCTTTTCCCATGACGCGCTGGCCTTTGCGGCGGAGTCGGATTTTGCATGGAAGGTCTCGCTGGGCCGGTATGTGCAGCCGCTGTACTGGAAGCTGCGCGGATACATCGCGGCGCCGTACCTGGTCGGCCTGATGACCTGGCTCTTTCTGGGGATTTCGGTCTGCCTGGTGCTGCGCATGACGCAGGTGACGGGCAGGCTGGCGACGCTGCTCATCGCGGGCGTGATGGCCTCGAGCCAGGCGATCATCAGCGCGAACACGGGCTTTATCCACGAGACGGACACGTTCATGCTCGCGCTGCTGCTGGCGATCGGCGCGGCGTATCTGTGCCTGAACACGCGCCTGATCTGGCTGGCGGCTGCGCCTGTGATGCTGGCGGCCTCCGCCGGACTGTATCAGAGCTTTGTTCAGGCGTACATCGCGCTGGTGATGATCGTCGCGCTGACGGACCTGCTGCGGGGCATGCGCGCGGGCACGGTTGTGCTGCGGTGCGTGAGGTGCGCGCTGGCGCTGGGCGCGGGCATGGCGCTGTACCTGGCCGGATACAGGCTCGCGCTGGCGGTGACGGGCATTGAAGCCTCCACCTCGCACAACGGCCTGACGCACATGGCCGAATACGGCGAAGCGACGTTTTTGCAGATGCTCGTGCAGACCTATGTGCAGCCGTTTGCGTATCTGCGGGATTTCCAGAGCCGCAACGCCTCGGTGGTGAAGCTCGCGCAGGCGTGCGTGCTGCTGCTGGCGCTGGGTGCGACGGTCGTGGTGATGATCAAAAAGCGGCTGCGCCCGCTGGAGGCGGCGGCGGTGCTGGCGATTCTGCTGCTTTTGCCGCTGGGAATGAACTGCATCTTCCTGATCTATCGCGGCGGCTATCACGACCTGATGCTCTACTCCTACTGCCTGGTGAACGTGTACGCCGTCGCCGTCATGGAGCAGGCGCTTGCCCTCGTGTGGCCCGACGGTCCGGGCGCGGCCCGGCTGCCTATACGGCGGAGCGCGGCGATGGCGCTGCCGCTGCTGCTTGCGCTGATCCTCTTTGACAAGGCGGTCTTTGCCAACCAGCTCTACCTCAAAAAGGAGCTGGAGATCGATTCCACGCTCTCGGTGATGACGCGCGTGCTGGATCGCCTGGAGCAGACGGAGGGCTATGTGGTCGGGGAGACGCCCGTGGCGTTTGCGGGCAGCCTCGACGCGTCGCAGCTCAATCAGGACAAGCCGGCGTTTGCGTACCTGAAGCGCTTCAACGGCTCGGAGGAGAACTACGCGATCACGTTCAGCGACACCTATTGGATGTACCTGAGGGACGTGCTGGGCTATCCGATCGTGCAGGCAGAGGACGCGGAGCGCGCCGCGCGGCGGGAGGCGATTGCGGCGATGCCGTGCTTCCCGGAAAGGGGATCGGTCGCCATCGTGGACGGCGTGGCGGTGGTCAAGCTGTCGGAGTGAATCAAACAGACGGCGAATTCGGGTTTTCGTGCATTTCCTCTTGCCCTTCGGCCATAAATCGGGTATGCTAAACGTAAGCTTAAAGGCCTTGATTTTGGAGGAAAACGATGTTTTATTATTACGATCCGACGTATCTGCTTTTGATTCCCGGCCTGATCCTGGCGCTGTACGCGCAGTTCAAGGTGTCGTCCACGTACAGCCGCTGGAAGCAGGTGCCCTCGCGCATCCACATGACGGGCGCGGAGATCGCGCGCGCGATTCTGGACAGCAACGGCTGCGGCGACGTGGCGATCGAGCGCGTGAGCGGCAGCCTGACGGATCACTACGACCCGGAAAGCGGTGTGCTGCGCCTGTCCTCCGAGGTGTACGGCTCCACGTCCATCGCGGCGCTGGGCGTGGCGGCGCATGAGGCGGGCCATGCCATCCAGGACGCGCAGGACTACAAGCCCATGCGCATTCGCGCGAACCTGGTGCCGGTGGCGAACATCGGCAGCGGCATGGCGATTCCGCTGTTCATGCTGGGCCTCATCATGAGCTGGGAGCCGCTGACGAGGATCGGCATCTTCTGCTTTGGGTTCTCCGTGCTCTTTTACCTGGTGACGCTGCCGGTGGAATTCAACGCCAGCAGCCGCGCGGTGACGGTGCTCTCCAGCGGCTATCTGCCGGAGGACGAGGTCAAGGGCGTGAAGGCGGTGCTCTCCGCCGCGGCGCTGACGTATGTGGCGGCCGCGCTGCAGGCGGTTTTGCAGCTGCTGCGCCTGGTGCTTCTCTCCGGCAGCAGAAGAAGAGACGACTGATACCTCATCCGTCCCGCCTGCGGCGAGCCGCCTTCCCCAAAGGGGAAGGCTGAGTGACTGCGCCGCTCTCCCCTGACGATGCCCGAAGGGCGGGCAAGGTTCCCGCCGAAGGCAGACGGAGGGAGCATCATGAACGTTTAAGAGGAACAGGAAATGTCCTATTCATCGGATACCAAGGAGGAGCTGTGCCGGCTGGAGCCGGAGAGCGTGTGCTGTCTGCTCGCGGAGCTTTCGGGCATCGTGTCCTCGGCGGGCTCGGTGATCTACCGCGGCGGCGGCCAGAAGCGGCTGTCGATCGAGACGGAGAACGCGGCGGTCGCGCGCCGGGCGTTCCGGCTCCTGCACGACGTGTTCGACGTGCAGCCGGAGCTCATCACCCTGCAGCGCGCGCGCCTGGGCGGACGCAGCGCGCACCGCATCGAGATCAGCGGCGACGAGGCGTCGTTCGTGCTGGAGGGCTGCGGCATCGCGGTGGCGCAGCGGCGGGGCGTGCCGCGTGAGGTCACGGTGCGCAAGTGCTGCCGGATGGCGTTCCTGCGCGGCGTGTTTCTGGCCTGCGGCTCGGTGACCGACCCGCAGAAGGAATACCATCTGGAGTTCGTGCTGGGCGACGAGGCGTTTGCCGCGGCGCTGCAAAGGCTGATTGCGCGCTTTGATCTGGAGGCGCACCAGACGAGCAGGCGGCAGATGACGCTCGTGTACCTGAAGGGGCAGAGCGCGATTACGGACATGCTGAGCATCATCGGCGCGCAGAGCGCGCGCTTTGCGATGGAGGACGCGTTCATCCGCAAGGAGCTGCGCAACAACGCCAACCGCGCGACGAACTGCGACAGCGCGAACATGGAGCGCGCGGTGATCGCGGCCTCGCGCCAGACGCAGGTGATCGAGCGGCTGCTTGCCGCGGTGGGCGAAAGCAGCCTGCCGCCGGCGCTTCTGCAGACGGCGAAGCTGCGGCTCTCCAATCCGGAGGTCTCGCTGGAGGAGCTGGGGCGCATGTGCGACCCGCCGGTGGGCAAGAGCGGCGTGAACCACAGGCTGAGACGGCTGGAGCAGATGGCGGCAGAGTTGGACAAAACCGGCCTGGCATGACGGCGGCGCGCCCAGGCACGAGGAGGAACTTTATGCGATGCTCCTGCCCGCGGTTTGCGCGGAGAATGATCGGCGACGCGAAAGATGTATACAGCAGCCTGAGGAGCGAGCGCTCGATCGAGCGGCTGCGGTATTCTCTGCTGGGCGCGTTCGTGTTCTGCATGGCGGCGCACGCGTTTGCGTACTTCAATTTTGCGCCGGTTCATGACGGCGTGAACTATGTGTCGCATTTTGCCGGGAAGTGGGAGGTCTCGCTGGGGCGCTTCCTGCAGCCGATGTACGGCAATCTGCGCGGAGAATACACCATGCCGTGGCTGGGCGGCGTGCTCAGCATGCTGTACATCGGCCTCGCGGCGTTTCTGGTGAACGACCTGTTTGACGTGGAAAACCGGTGGGTTGCGCTGCTGACGGCGGGCTTTTTGTCGGCCAATGCGACGATGACCAACCTGACCATGGTCTTTTCCTATGCGGCGGATGCGTTTGCCCTGGCGCTGCTGCTGGCGTGCGCCGGCGCGTATGCGGCGATCCGGCTGCCGGATGCGGCGGGCGTGCTGCTGGCCAGCGGATGCTTTGCCGCGTCGATGGGCCTGTATCAGAGCTATGCGCTTGTCGGCGGACTGCTGATGGTGCTCTATGCCATGCTGCAGGCGGTGTGCGGCCGGCAGACCATGGCGCAGCAGGCGCGCAGCTGGCTGCGCTATGCGGCGGCCGTGGCGATGACGGCGGCCGTCTATTTTGCGGCGTACAAGCTGTTTCTGTACCGGTACGGAACGAAAATGGCGCCGGCGAGCTCCTACAACAGCCCGGCGCGGCTGGCCTTCCTGGAGGCAGAGAGCCTGAAGCAGCAGATCTGTGCGGCCTATGCCAGCTTTGCTGAATACTTCTTCGGCGCGGGCTGCGGCGAGCTGACGCTGATGCAGAAGGGCGATATCGCGTTGTTCGCCCTAGGCGGCGTGCTGTTTGCGGTGTATGCCGTGAAGGAGCGGCTGCCGGTATCCAGCGTGCTCCTGACCGCGGCGGGCGTCCTGCTCTTTCCGGGCGCGGCGCTGGCGGTCAGCATTCTGGCGCAGCACGGCAGGATCTACTTCCTGACGGCCCACGCGCTGTTCCTGATGTATCCGGCGCTGCTGGCCATGCTGGAGCGGCTCGGGTTTTCGGCGAAGGACGGACAGAGCGTCCGCCCGTTTGCGCGCAGCCGGGCGCTCAGAGCCTGCGTGTTTGTGCTGTGCGGCTGCATCCTCTTTGGCAATATCCGTTTCAGCAATGAGATGTATACCTTCCGCGCCGTGCAGTATGACAAGACGATCTCCTATGTGACGCGCCTGCTGGAGCGCATTGACAGCGTGCCGGCGTATGAGCGGGGCAAGACGGAGGTGGTCTTCACGGGCTATTCCTCAGCCGGCCTGAGCAACCTGAAGGAGCCGGAGGGATGGGAATGGATGGAGGGCATGAACAACTCGTCGATCACCTACCTGCAGGTGCTGCGCTCGTTCATCTACATGATGGGCGAGCGGATGAACATTCCGCTGGACTATTCCGGTCTGCCGGATTATGCCTCCATGGAGGAGGTGAAGGCCATGCCGTCCTTCCCCGCGCAGGGATGCTGCAGGATGATCGACGGCAGGCTGCTGGTGAAGCTGACAGGATACTGAGCGCGATGTGCCTCAAAAACGGACGCAACGGACGGAAAGGATGGGAACGGATGGAACTGACGGTGCATGTGAAGCTGAACGGCGTTCCGACGACGCGAAAGATGGCAGAGATTGCGGCGAAGATGTCGGACTATCGCGCGCAGGTGCTCCTGCGCAGAGGAGACGTGACGGTCAACGCAAAGTCCCTGATGGGCCTGCTCTCCCTGAAGCTGACGGACGGCATGGGCGTGACCATCATCGCCGGCGGCGAGGACGAAGCGCAGGCCGTCTGCGAGATGAGCCGCCTGCTGGGCAGCTGACCCTTGACAGGGCCCCCGGAATTGCTTATAATGTCAGCAAACCGGCATGCTGCCGGGGGCATGGCCGACGAACGACCCCGGGCGCACAGCATGGCGGCCGAGACCGGTACTTAAAAAAAGACTTGCATAACCCAACGATGCGCCCCGCACCCAAAGCCGTGCGGGGCGCATTTTGACACCTGAGGAGAGAGGCATGAAGAGGAAGAAGAGCGGCGCGACGATTCTCGCGATGTGGGCGCTGTGCGCTGTGGTCATCGCGGCTGTGTTTGCCACGGGCGTGCTGAACAAACAGAAGGTCTGGACAGATGTGCAGTTGGATTATACGGGCGGCTCACAGCAGGAATGGCGGATCGAGAATGGTGATGAATATGGTTATGTGGGCTCCGGGCCATATTACAATTTGCCGGTGGGCACCTATCGTGTGAAATGGCAGATTGATGGAGACGGAGCGAATCGAATGGTCCTCTCCAGCGCCAATGATGCGCGGATTACGCCGGCAGAAATCACGATCGAGCCCGGCAAATGGGAAGACGAAGCATGGTTTGAAATCAAAGATCCTACACACAGCTTTTTCATCCACCTGGAATTTGCATCTGGAAGCTTTATGCGGGTTGACAATATCCGCCTCTATTCCCCGTTTTATACGGATTCGGCGTTTACGTTTGCTGCGGCGTTGATCGTGCTGTGTCTGCTGGCGACCCTGTATCTACGCGGAAGGCTGTCTTCTCAGGGGATGCGGGAGCTAGCGGTGCTGGCGATTGCGGTGATGCTCGCGTCGATACCATGCTTGCGTAAAGACAGCATGATGGTCACGGATACCCATTTTCATGCTGCGCGAATCATGAATTTGGCGGATGGTCTTCGCAGCGGATCATTCCCGGTGCGCGTGGGCGGCTTTTCCTATAATGGATACGGTGCAGTGACGTCGGTGTTTTATCCGGATCTGCTGCTGTATCCCTGGGCGCTGATGCTTCTGGGTGGCGCGTCGATGGCGTATGTGCTCAATTCCCTTACCATTGTGATCAATGCCCTCACCGTCTGGTGCATGTGGAAGGCAGGCGAACGGCTTCTCGGGAATCGGCAGGCAGCACTGTGCGCAAGCCTGCTGTATCTGTTTTCGATTTACAGGGTTGCTGATGCGTACAACCGCTTTGCGCTCGGCGAAATGCTGGCGATGACGTTTCTGCCGTTCTTCTTCCTGGGCTTGTACGAGGTGGTGCTGGGCGAAAAGCGCCGATGGCCGACGCTTGTGCTCGGGATGACGCTCGTATTCCGCAGCCACATGCCTTCTACGGTGCTTTGCGCGGGTACGTCAGTGATGGTGGGCTTGCTCTTTCTTGGGAAAATCGTCCGCGAAAAGCGGATTGCCTCCATCTGTGCAGCCATGATGGCTACGCTGCTGATCAATCTCAACCAGATCGTCCCGATGCTCATGAGCTTCAGCGCTGGCGTCAATACGACAGTGTGCCAGTTTGGCTTCGCGAACGCTGCGATGGGACTTAGTGCACTGCTTGAGCCGAGCTGGTGCATCGGTATGGCGCTGATCATCGGCGTGGCAGCGTTTGTCGCTGCGGATGTGCCGGAGGAAGAGAAGGCTGCCCGCCGCGTGCTCTGGCTGATCCTTGGAGCAGGCGTGATGTACGCGGTCCTGGCGACCAATATGGTTCCGTGGGGGCATATCTCTGAGCTGACTGGCGGGTTGGTGGACATGCTGCAATTCCCATGGCGTTTCTTGTCGCTGGCTGCGACGTGCTTTGCTCTGGTCGGTGGCGATGGAATCGCCCGGATGCAGAAGGGGAAGGGCATGCGTGCGGTGGTATGTGCGCTGGCGTTGGGGCTGATCTGTTGGATGCCCTATATCCACGACACGGTGTACGCTAGAGACATGCTGGAGTTTGGACAGAGCACGAAGACCTACATGATCTATCCGGAATACCAGATCGAGGGCACGGATGTGAACGCCACCCGCTCGAGAAAGCCGCTGCTTTCGGGCGACGTGACGCTGACAGCGTATGAAAAGGACGGCACACGGGTGACGGCACAGGTACAGGCGCAGAGCGATGCGCAGGTTACGCTGCCGATGTTCGGCTTTATTGGCTATGCCGTGGAGCTCAATGGCGAGCGCATGGACTGGACGCTCGGGGAGAACAACCGGTTGACGGTGTCGCTTCCGGCGGGCGCGCAGGGCGAGCTACGGATCTGGTATGAAGGAAAGACGAGCTGGAAGGTCATGGACGTGCTGTCCGTAGCCTCGGCGATGGGGCTTGCTGCGTTCGTGCTGATCAGGAGGAAGCAGAAATGGGTGTAAAACGGATCAGAGAATGGGGCGTGTGTCTGATTGCGCTGCTGTTGATCGCGGCTGTGTTTGCCACGGGCGTGCTGAACCGGCAGAAGACCTGGGAGGACATGCCGTACCTGCTGATGCGCTTTGACGGCGGACTGAGCCGCGACACGCAGGCGGGCGGCGCGTACGGCGCGATGAACGGCGGGCCGGGGCTCGACCTGCCGGCGGGCACCTACCGCCTCAAGTGGGCCATCGAGAGCGACGGCGACAACCGGCTGGTGATCACCGCGCAGAACGGCGCGGTGGCCGTGCCGGCGGAGATCCCGCTGGCCGCGGGCGAAACGGCGGGCGAGGTGACCTTCACGCTTCAAAACGCCGCGCAGGGCGTGGACATCGCCGTGATGTTCGAGGGCGGCACGCGCATTGACGTAAGGGACATGCGCCTGTACAGCCCGGAATACCGGGATCACGCGTTCACGTTCGCGCTGATCGCCCTTTTGCTGTGCGCGCTGTGGACGGCGGCCCGGCGCGGCTTCCTCACGCCCATGCGCCGGGGCAAGCTGATCCTCATCGGCCTGGCCGTGCTCATCGCCAGCGGCCCGGCGTTCAAGGATACGATCTGCATCGGCCACGACACGACGTTCCACCTGGTGCGCCTGTGCAACCTGGCGGACGGGCTGGCGGCGGGCCAGCTCCCGGTGCGCATCGGCGGCTTCTCCTATAACGGCTACGGCGCGATCACGTCGGTGTTCTATCCGGACCTCTTCCTCTACGGCCCGGCGCTGCTGATGAACTGGGGCGCGTCGCTTCAGTATGCGGTGAACGTGTACTTCATCGCGGTGAACGCGGCGTCCGCATGGGCCATGTACGCTGCGGCCAGGCGGATGTGTGGGGACGGCTGGGCGGCGGTATGCGCCTCGATCCTCTACACGCTGTCGATTTACCGCATCTCCGACGTGTTCACGCGCTATGCATTCGGCGAGATGACGGCGATGGTCTTCCTGCCGCTGTTCCTGCTGGGGCTGTACGAGGTCGTGCTGGGCGAGAAGCGCAGCTGGCCGCTGCTGGGCGTGAGCGCGGCGTGCATCGCGCTGTCCCATGTGCTCTCTACGCTGATCTGCGCGCTGGCGGCGGCGGGCATGTGCGTGCTGTTCATCGTGAGGATCGTGCGCGAGCGCAGGCTGGGCGCGATGCTCAAGGCCGCCGCGCTGGCGGGCGCGCTGTGCGCGTTCCAGCTCGTGCCGCTTGTGATGTACAGCATGCAGGGCATCGGCGCGCAGGAGCTGGCGAAGGACCCTGCGTTCTATGCGATCTCCCCGGCGCAGCTGTTCCTGCTGGGCGCGGGCGAGCTGAGCCTGGACCCCAGGGACAGGACGCTCTCGACGTTCGCTCTGGAGATCGGGCTGCCCCTGCTGATGGGCGCGGCGCTGGCGCTGTACGGCGCGGCGACGGCGGGGAGGAAGGACGGCAAGAACAGCCTGGCCGTGCTGCTGACGGCGGCGGGCGCGGCGTTTGCGTTCATGGCGACGACGCTGTTCCCCTGGGGGCATGTGCGCGTGCTGACGCGCGGGCTGTCGGATTATCTGCAGTTCCCGTGGCGTTTTCTGATGATGACGGCGGTGCTGCTGGCGCTTGCGGGCGGCCACGGCTGCGCGCGGTTCTCGCGCGGGCACGGCGAGCAGATGGCGGCGGCTGTGCTGGCCGTGGCGGCGCTGTGCGCGCTGCCGACGCTGACCGACGAGGCGCGCAACCCGGAATACATCGATTTCGGCGAGACGGTAAGCCCGAACCTGCAATACACCGAGTATACGATTCCCGGCACGCGGACGGCGCCGACGATGGAGCAGAGCGTGCTGGTGGACGGCGACGCGGAGGTGACGGCCTACCGGAAGGAGAGCACGACGATCACCGCGCAGGTGGACGCGAGGACGGACACGACGCTTTCCCTGCCGCTGTTTGGCTACGACGGCTACCGCGCGGCGGTGGACGGGCAGGAGCTGGAGACCGGCCTGGGCGAAAACAACCGCCTGACGGTGCAGCTGCCGGCGGGCACGCAGGGCGCTCTGCGCGTGTGGTTCGCGGGGAAGACGAGCTGGCGGATTGCGGAGGCCGTGTCGCTTGCGGCGGCGCTGTTGTGCGCCGCGCTGTGCGTGAGAAGAAGGCGTGAACGGAGGGCGGCGCGGTGAGCGTGAGAAGGAAGAGCAGGGCGCTTTGGGCGGTCGTGCTGTGCGCGGCGCTGATCGCGCTGTGCTGGGGACTGGGCATCGGACGGGGCGAGATGGCCATCACCGATTTGGAAAAGGACGGCCTGACCTTCTACCGGGGCGGCAACAAGAGCTATTCCCTCGCCGGGGGCGACAGCTACGGCGTGCTCAACGGCGGGCCGGGCTTCACGCTGCCGGCGGGACGCTACAAGCTGAACGTGACGATTGCCTCCGACGGGGACAATGCGCTGCGCATCGTGAGCAGCAACGGCGCGAAGGCGGAGCCTGCGGAGCTGGCGCTGCCCGCGCAGAGCTGGAATAACACGCTGTGGTTTGAGCTGAAGGAGGACGCGCGCGATCTGGAGCTGCAGATCGACTTTCAGCAGGGCACCTATCTGCAGATCCATGGCATAGACCTGGTGATGCTGGACCGGACGGACGGCACCTGGACGCTGACGCTGATCGCGCTGCTGTGCTGCGCGCTGTATGTGCTTTATCTGCGGGGCGTGCTGAAGGACGGGGCTCCTGGCAGGCTGCTGCTGATGGGCGCGGCGGTGCTGATGGCGTCCGTGCCGGCGCTGCGGAATTGCCTCTACGGCGGGCACGACACGCTGTTCCACCAGATGCGCCTGTACAATGTGGCGGACGCGCTGGGCAGCGGGCAGTTTCCGGTGCGCATGGGCGGCTACGGCTACAACGGCTACGGGTCGGCGGTATCCATCTTCTATCCGGACGTCTTCCTGCTTTTCCCGGCGCTGATGATGCGCACGGGCGCGACGGTGCAGTGCGCCGTGCGGACGTACATCATCGCCATGAACGCGGTGACGGCGGCGGCGATGTACGCATGCGGCAGGCGCATCTTCGGCAGCAGGACGGCGGGCACCTGCGCCTCGATCCTCTACACGCTCGCCAGCTACAGGCTGATGGACGTCTATGTCCGCGACGCGCTGGGCGAGTACACGGCGATGGCGATGCTGCCGCTGTTTGTGCTGGGCCTGTGGGAGGCCGTCTTCGGCGACGCGAAGCGCTGGCGCACCCTGACGCTTGGGGCGACGCTGGTGTTCATGAGCCACATGCTGACAACGGCGCTGTGCGCGGCGCTGGCCGTGGCAGTCTGCGCGCTCAATATCGGAAGGATCGTCCGCGAGAGACGCTTGGCGGCGATTCTCAAGGCGACGGCTGCCGCCGTGCTGGTCAACCTGTTCCTGCTCGTGCCGATGCTGGATTACAGCCTGCAGGGCATCGGCGACAGCGGCACGCTGATGACCTCGTGCAGCGAGAGCGCGATGCAGGTGATGGAGCTGTTTGTCACGCAGGCGAATGCGGCCAAGGGCGTCGGCTGCATGCTGCTGCTCGGCCTCGCGGCGCTGCTCTATGCGGCGCTGACGGGACGCGCAGAGGGCGCGGGCAAGCGCGCGGCGCTGGGCTTTGCGCTGGCGGGCGCGGCGGCCGCGCTGATGGCGACGGAGCTGTTCCCGTGGGCGCAGCTGGAGCGCCTGACGCGCGGGCTGATCAACTATCTGCAGTTCCCCTCGCGGCTGCTCATGTTCGCTGAGCTCTTTCTTTCGCTGGCGGGCGGCTACGGCGCGGCGTGCCTGGCGAAGGGAACGGCGCACGGGGAGCTGGCTGCGCTGCTCACGCTGGTGCTGTGCGTGACGGGCGTCTATGGCCAGATCGGCGGATACGCCGTTCAGGATGAAAAGCCGCCGGAATTCGGGCTGCGCTATGACGACCCGAACATCCGCTTCAAGAGCTACACGAACGTCATCACGGGCAGCTATCTGGAGTACACCATGCCCGGAAGCGATCCGGGCGCGACGAAGGACCAGAGCGTGGCGCTCGCTGGCGAGGCGGAGCTGACGGATTACCGCAAGGCGGGCACGAGAATGACCGCGCAGGTGAATGCGCAGACGGATGCGGTCATCACCCTGCCGGTCTTTGGCTACGACGGCTACCGCGCGGAGGTGGACGGACAGAGGATGGAGACCGGCCTGGGCGAAAACAACCGCCTGACGGTGACCCTGCCTGCGGGCACGCGGGGCGAACTGCGCGTGTGGTTCGCGGGAAAGATGAGCTGGCGCATCGCGGAGGCGGTATCGCTTGTCACGCTGCTGGGGCTGCTCGCGCAGGCGGCGCGCAGACGCGGCGCACGAAAGGAGAAGGGCGATGAGGGCTGACGGAAAGCTCAGACGCTGGGGACCGGTCGCGCTGGCGGCGCTGCTGGTCGCGCTGGTGTTCGCGCTGGGCCTGGGCCAGAAGCAGAAGACCTGGGTGAACATGACGGAGGGACTGCTCTCGTTCAGCCATGGCACGACATGGAGCCTGGAGCGCGGGGACGGCTACGGCGTGATGAACGGCGGCCCGGGCTTCGACCTGCCGGCGGGCACCTACCGCTTCAAATGGATTGCACAGACGGACGCGGACAACCGCGTGCGCATCACCAGCGCCAACGGCGCGCGGATCGAGCCGCGCGAGGCGGTGATCCGGGCGGACGGCTATCAGGACGAGCTCGTCTTTGAAATCCTGGACGACGCGGACGACGTGAACATCGGGTTCGTCTTTGAAAACGGCACCTCGCTGAGCGTGCTGGACGGACGGCTGTATACCCCGTTTTACAGGGACGACGCGTTCACGTTCGCCTTTGCAGCGCTGGGGCTGTGCGTGCTGTGGGTGCTCTGGCAGAGGGGAACCCTGACGGCGGAGCGCCGGGGCAGGCTGGTGCTCGTGGCCATGGCGGTCATCTACGCCAGCACGCCGTCGCTCAAGGAGAACCTCAATCTGGTCTATGACACGCCGTTTCACATCGCGCGCATCTGCAACCTCGCGGACGGCCTCAAAATGGGCCAGTTCCCGGTGCGCCTGGGCGCGTATTCCTACAACGGCTACGGCGCGGTGACGTCGGTGCTCTATCCCGACCTGCTGCTCTACCCCTGCGCGCTGCTGATGATGGCGGGCGCGTCGATTCAGTACGTGCTCAACGTGTACTGCATCGCGCTGAACATCCTGGCGGCGGCGGCGATGTACATCTGCGCAAAGCGGATCTATGGGGACAAGTGGATGGCGACCTGCGCCTGCGTGCTCTACACGCTGGCGATCTACCGCTTCACGGACGTGTACATCCGCGGGGCGATCGGCGAGGCGACGGCCATGAGCCTGCTGCCGCTGTTCGTGCTGGGCCTGTGGGAAATCCTCTACGGCGACAAGCGCCGCTGGCCGCTGCTGGTCTTCAGCGCGGCGGGCATCTTCCTCAGTCACATGCTGGCGACGCTGATGTGCGCGCTGTGCGCCGCCTGCATGTGCGTTTGGGGCGCTGTGCGGCTGATCCGGGAGCGCCGTCTGGGCGCGCTGATGGCCGCGTGCGCGTGCACGGCGCTGCTGTGCGCCTATGAGCTGGCGCCGTTCATCCAGTACAACGCGGACGGCGTGGGCGCGCAGGTGCTGCAGACGTTCATGTCCGAGGCGATGGCCCCGGCGCAGCTGTTCCTGCTGGGCACGGGCGACATGGCCGTGGACCCGCGCGATCCGCACCTGCACGGCATGGCGATCGAAATGGGCCTGCCGCTGATCATCGGCATGATGCTCACGCTGTACAGCGCGGTGACGCACAGGCGCGATGCGCGCACGCGCGACGCGCAGCTGGCCTTCGCCTGGGCGGCGCTCTTCGCGTTCATGTCCACCACGGCGTTCCCCTGGGCGCATCTGAACAAGCTCACCGGCGGTCTGGCGTCGTTCATTCAGTTCCCGTTCCGGCTGATGATGCTCGCCTGCTTCTTCGCGGCGCTGACGGGTGCATACGGCTATCTGCGGGTGTTTGACGGACAGCAAAAGGAGCGGCTGGTCATCGCCGTGCTGGTCGTCGCGGTGATCGCCGGCCTGCCGTCGTATACCGACCAGACCTTCAACTTCGACTATGTGGAGTTCGGGCAGGGCGGCTATGCCAATTCCACCTACCCGGAATACAACCTGCCGGGCACGGATTTGGCGGCGACGACGGACCGCAGCGTGCACACGCAGGGCGACGTGACCATCACGGCCTACGAAAAGGAGAGCGCGCACATCAGCGCGCAGATCGACGCCAAGACGGACGCGCAGATCGCGCTGCCGCTGTTCGGCTTCAGGGGCTACCGGGCGCAGCTGGACGGCGAGGACGTCGCCTGGACGCTGGGCGAAAACAACCGGCTGACCGTCGCCGTGCCCGCGGGGACGAGCGGCACGCTCACGGTCTGGTTTGCGGGCGAGCCCATCTGGAGAGTTGCGGACGCGGTGTCGCTTCTCACGCTGGCTGCGCTGATCGGCCTGTGCCTGCACAGGCGCCGGAAGGCCCGTGCGGCGGGCGAGCAGACAGCCGCAGATGTGAGCGGAAATCGTGATCCGGGGATCGAAAAGTGAAAAGCATTCACCATAACGTGCAAAATTGCTCACTTTTTGCCGGAAAAACGCTTGACATGAAATGGCCGTCGTGATAATATAGTCGCACATACTTTCCGCGATGAAGAGGAAGGGCCCGCAGGGAAGCGCCAAGCGAGGGAGCGATGGTGGAAGGCTCCTGCGAAAGAAGCGCGGGCTTGTCGCCTCGGAGCTGTCAGCTGAACGATGAACGATCAAGTAGGCTGGCCGGAGGCCCACCGTTACAGGGGAGAGGGCATTCACATGTGCCCGATGAGCGTGCGCAGGCACGGAATTTAGGTGGTACCGCGAAACAGCCTTTCGCCCTAAACGAGGGAGGAAGGCTGTTTTTATAGGATCGACCGGCCAAAGGCCGGGTATTTCGCAGAGGAGCGGATGAGCGGATGAAACTCAACGGAGCGGCCATCCTGATCGAATGTCTGATCGAGCAGGAAGTGGGCACGGTGTTCGGCTTTCCGGGCGGCGCCGTGCTGCCGATTTACGACGAGCTGTACAAGCGCGCCGACAGGATCAACCACGTCCTGACCGCGCATGAGCAGCATGCCGGCCACGCGGCCGACGGCTATGCGCGCGCCAGCGGAAAGACCGGCGTGTGCCTGGCCACCAGCGGCCCCGGCGCGACGAACCTGGTGACGCCGATTGCGACGGCCTACATGGACTCAAGCCCGGTCGTCTTCATCACCGGCAACGTGCCCCAGAGCCTGATGGGCACCGACTCCTTCCAGG
>JBJEUH010000083.1:0-66485 GCA_051883735.1 Candidatus Ventricola sp. | reverse complement strand
CGGGGCAGAAGGATTTCTGCCTGACTTTGGCGTGCAGCGACGGCTGCACGGGCATCAGAAGCCATGCGGCAGAGTGGATTTCTGCCGCATCCTTCTGATGCCGCTGAATAGCTGGAAAACAATGGGACACAATACAGCAAAAGAATGGAGGGATGCAGATATGGAGTTTGACGCTGCAAGATTCAGGAATGTGGATCGATCAAAGCTGAAAAACATCAGCGATATCGTGATCGACACGTCGATTCCCTGTGAACAGCGAATTGAAAGCTATGTCAGGCAGATGGGCGGAAATCCATATTGCTATATGGATCAAGGCATCATGGTCTGCATTGGATATGCAGATACCGACGTCTCGCTCCAGGAAAGGCTGAAGGCCTATGCCTGCAGTCTTCGCTGAATTGGAAATGATTTGCAAATGAAGCCGTATGCTTGACCGTCGATCTGTTTTGGAGCCATAATTAAGGTGAACTCAAGGTATAAACGCAATCGGCAGAGACTGTTTCTCTGGCAGGGAGGCTTGAAAACGTGAATAGGAGTATTCATGACAAGAGAAAAGAATCAGCAGAGAAACAGATGTATCATGCGATGGCGTATTACAGACTGTCCAAGGACGATGGAACAAAGCATGAAAGCGACAGTATTTCTAATCAGCGAAAGCTGATTCATGAATATGTTTCCAAGCATGTGGACATCGAATTGATTGATGAGGCATTCGACGACGGCTACACAGGAACCAACTACGATAGACCAGGCTTTCAGGCGGTAATGGATGCAATTCAGGAAAAGCGTGTCAACTGCGTCATCGTCAAGGACTTGTCCAGACTGGGCAGGGAATACATTGAGACAGGTAAATACCTGGAAATGGTCTTTCCGGCGATGGGCGTTCGGTTTATTGCCATCAACGATGATGTGGACAGTGAGAACAGATCCTCTGGGGATGATATCATTATCCCTGTAAAAAACATCATGAACGAATCCTACTGTCGAGAGCTTTCCAAGAAGCTCAGGCGGCAATTCCGGATTCAGCGCAGTAACGGGGAGTTTATCGGTGCGTTTGCTTGCTATGGTTATCTGAAGTCCCAAGAGGATAAGCACAAGCTGGTGATTGATGAATTCGCTGCAGAAGTCGTCAAAGCTATCTACAGCATGAAAATGAAAGGATACAGCCAGCAGTCGATTGCAGATGAACTCAATGCGGGTGATATTCTTCCGCCGGCTGAGTACAAGAAGCACTTGGGCTTGTCCTACCAGTGTGGTCTCAAAGGTGCTGGCAAGGGCAAATGGAGTGCTGTGACGATTACCAATATCCTGACCAACCGAGTGTACACGGGCGATCTGGTGCAGGGAAAGCGCGGAACGCCGAATTATAAGATCAAAAAATCTCGTCTCCGAGATGAGGAAGAGTGGGTTGTGGCAAAGGCTACACACGAAGCAATTATTGATCCTCTGGTCTTTGAGACGGTTCAAAGCATGATGAAGCGGGATACCAGAACATCTCCAAAGGAGGATGTGGTTTTCCCGTTGGCTGGGCTTCTGTACTGTGCGGATTGCGGAAGGCCTATGTCCAGAAGAAGCGTGACGAAGGGAGCACGGAGGTTCTCCTACTACATCTGTTCAACGAATAAGCGCAAAGAGGGCTGTACGAGCCATAGCATGGAGCAGAAGAAGCTGGAAAGTCTGGTGGCAACAGCGCTTGTTGAGCAGGTTCACCTTGTCGTGGAGACAAAGGAGCTGCTTGCACAGATTGGGCAAAGCAATCTGATGGCTTCGCGTTTGAAGCGTCTGGATATGATGATTACAGAAAAAAACCGGGAAATTGAGAGAAACAAGAACTACCGGATGAAGCTGATCGAGGCACTAACCGACGAGCTGATCGGCAGAGAAGAATATCAGAAAATGTGGCAGAGCTATACGCAGCGGATTGAAACGGCGCAGGCGGCCATTGATAAGCTGTGCCAGGAAAAGAAACAGATGAGCGAGGAGGCTGACGCAGACTGCGGATGGATGGACTGGTTTTCCGGCTTTGAAGGCTTTGGAAAGCTGAATCGGGAGATGGCGGTTGCAATGATTGACCGGGTATTGATTTGCAGGGATAAATCCATCTGCATAGATTTCAATTATCGTGATGAGCTGGCAGCTTATCGTGAGCTTCTTCAAAAGGAACAGGAGGTGGGATAAATGGCTCGAAAAAGCAGAACAGATGCGCAATTCCGAACGCAGATGGCAGAGGTAGGCTGGCGCGCAGCGTTCTATGGCAGGCTGTCCGTTGAAGATGGTGACGATATTGAGCAAAACTCTATCGGCAATCAGAAGATGATCGTGCAGGATGATCTGAAGCGTCGAGGCGATATGACGTTGGTGGATACGTTTGTGGATCACGGATATACGGGGATGAACTATGATCGCCCAGAGTTCCAAAGAATGATGGAAGCGATTTCAGCAGGGAACGTCAACTGCGTCATCGTCAAGGATGTTTCCAGATTGGGAAGGAACTTTATCCTGACCAGTGAGCTTGTCGAGAAGACATTCCCACAGATGGGCGTGCGTCTCATCTGCCTCGGAGACGATTATGACAGTGAGGACATGAATGCGGATGCTTCCTCTCTGATGCTCCCGTTCAAGATGGTGATGAACGATTCCTATGCGCGGGACATCTCGAAGAAGATTCGTTCCAGCATCCACACCAAGATGAATCGCGGCGAGTTCTTGCCGGCGGCGGGTAGCGTTCCATATGGATACATCCGAAATGCACAGTCCGTTTCCTATGATGTTGATCCTGAAGCTGCCTGTGTTGTGGTCAGAATTTATGAAATGAGGGCATCCGGCCAGAAACTGAATGAAATCGCAAAGCGGCTGAATGATGAGGGTGTACCCTGCCCGGGAAGGCTGAGATTTCTCCGGGGAAGCAGTCATGCGGATAAAAACAAATCGGCCATTTGGCAGCGCAGGACAATCGGCAGAATCACGCAGGATGTGGTCTATACTGGCAGACGCGTGCACGGAAGGCTCGGACGCGATTCATTGGGGAAGGACAAGAAAAGCAGAAATCAAGAGGACTGGACGGTGATTGAGCACGCGCATCCTCCGATTATCTCCGAGACACTGTTTGAAAGGGTGCAAAAGGTCAACCGGGAGGAACGGGCGATTCGGGCGGCGTACAGGCCGACGGCTTCTGTGGGGTTGGATTACCGCTCCATCTTCCGGGGAAAGATCTACTGCGCGCAATGCGGCAGCAGGATGGTACCGGCAAAGGGATGCGCCAGGCGCGGTGCAAAGACGCCGAGCAGGGTGTTTTACGATTGCAATACATACAGGACATCGGCTCACACGCTTTGCAGCAGTCACTATATCCGTCAGGAGACGATCATGAGCGCGGTGAAGAACGTGCTGGATTTGCAGCTTCAGGTTGCTGTCGACCTTGAGCAGCTTATCAGAGAAATCCGTTCATCTCCGCTTGGTCGAGGCTGTGAGCGGGACGATACGGAGGAGCTGTTGAGTATTCGGGCCAGAAAGAGGAGCATAGAGGACAAAATGGAGCGATTGCTGCGGGATCTGATGGATGGCAACCTCGACCGTGAGGAATACGCCTATATGAAGGCAGCGTACAGAGAACAGCTTGCCGCACTCTCGCAGAAGGAGAAGAAGGCTCAGGAAGAAAACCTTGCACTTTCGCAGGCGCTGAATACATCTCAGGCATGGCTGGAGAATATGATGAAGTATCGGAAGCTGCCGCATGTGGATCGGGAGCTTATGGAGCTGTTGATTGACAGAATTGTGGTAGGAGACGACAAGCGTGTGATGATCGAGCTGCGCTGCGCCGACCCGCTGGCAAAGCTCCAAATCATGCTGGATCAGCACCCGGAGGGAAAGACGCATGCCGGATAATCGAAAGAAGATCATGTATCTCCGTTTGTCCAAGGAGGATGGAGATGTAGAGGAAGGAAACGTTCAGGAGAGCTGCAGCATCGCATCGCAGAGGCAGTGCCTGCAAAGCTACATGGCCAGTCAACCCGAGCTGGAGCCAGACGAATTTATGGAGATTGTCGATGATGGATATTCTGGAACGAATATGAACAGGCCGGGTATCACACATCTGATAGGTTTGGTCGAAGCGGGAGAGGTGAAGACGATCATCGTCCGGGACCTCTCCCGTTTTTCCAGAAATTATCTGGAAGCAGGTCATTATCTGGAGTTCATCTTTCCCGCGTATGGGGTCAGGTTTATTTCGGTCAACGATCATTTCGACAGCAAGGCATTAGGTGAGGAAACCGGCGGACTGGAGCTGGCAATCCGCAATCTGATCAACGATATGTACAGCCGCGATATTTCCCGAAAAATCAAAAGTGCCGTGAATCTGAAGAAGATGAATGGTGAATATGTCTATGGAGCTGTACCCTATGGATACAAAAAAGGGCAAAAGAAAAATACCATCGTCATAGACGAACCGGCTGCCAAAGTTGTGCGGCGTATTTTTGAATGGGCGGCAGAAGGAGCAACCATCACGCAGATTGCCAATCGCCTGAATGATGCCGGAGTACAGACGCCCTCTGTCTATCTGGCGGCTGTGCGCGGCAAGTACAGGACCAGGAGCTTCTGGACGTATGAATCAGTTCGGAATATCCTGAACAACCGAATCTATACAGGCGATACGGAGCCGTTCAAATCGAATGTGGTCAAAGTTGGAAGCAATCATGTCAGGCATATCCCGGAAGCTGAGCGAATGGTTATTCCAAACACGCATGAGGCCATTGTTTCGAGAAAAATGTATGAGCAGGCGAAATGCGCTGTGAAGTCAAACAGGAAAAGTGAACCATCTGCGGAGAAGAATCCGCTTACTTCTTATCTTGTGTGCGGGTGCTGCGGCAACCGGCTGGCGAAGGGAAAAAGCCAGAACAGGATATGGCGCTGTTCTTCCGGAAGGTATTCAGGCAGCCTTGCATGTGGGCAAGCCCGTGCGGACGACGCGAAGATGAAGGATGTGTTACTACGGGCTATACAAAATCAGGCGCGCTTGCTGAATGCCAGGATTGAGCGGCTTGCGGCAAGCGAAAAGGACAAAACGAGCGAAGCAGAAATCATTGGGCTGGAAATCCGAAAGCTGAGAAGGCAGATTGAGAGTCTTCGGGCGGAGAAGATGACTGCGTATGAGCGGTACGCTAGCGCTGAGGTTGGGAAGGAGGAATACTTGCGGGTAAAGACAGCACTCTCCGAGCATGAGGAAAGTGCGAAAGCGCAGTTGCATCTGCTTGAGGAAAGCCTGAAAAATACCAGATCCGCCTGTGCGCAGATGAAGGAGACGAGGAGCAGCGCGAACGGAATCATAAGGTACGCGGAGATCGACGAGCTGACGCCGGGCATCATGCGAAAGCTCATCAAGCGGGTGGTGGTGTTCCCGGATAACAGGATTTCTATTGAGTGGAATTTCCGGGATGACATGATCCGCTATCTGGAGGTAGAACGGGTTGTACAGGGGAAGGAACAATGAATCACAGGAACCGGAGAAAGAGCGGGAAAGCAGCCTTGATTGAGTATCGACGGTGCTGGATGGCTGTGGTATAATGAGTAAGGCGATAATGAGAAAGCATAGGGCTGTTGAATTGCTCATTTCTACGAAAAATGACGAATGTATACCGGCAGTGACGAATACAATACAGATGGAAAATGAACCCGAACATTTCAAAAAAACGTTGTCTCTATGGGAAAACGCTCATGAGCGGAAGCCCGATCATTCAGGACGGACGGATCATCGGCGCGGTCACGCACGTGTACCTGAGCGACTCGGCTCAGGGATACGGCATGTACATCGAATGGATGCTGGAGCAAAGCGACGGCATGGTGAGCGGGCAGGCGGCTGCGTGAGGCACGAAAGGCGGGCGGAAGGCGATGCTGGGCAAGGTAAACATCCTGTGCGCCGTGCGCGACAGGCGCGTGGCGGAGCACCTCAAGCGGGAGCTGGATGACGGCGAGCGCTGCACGATGCAGATCGTCACAGACGGACGCGCGGCGCTTGAGAGCAGCAGGAGGCTCGCGCCGGATATCCTGGTCATCGACGCGGTGCTGCCGGGCATGGACGGCCTCGGCGTGGTGGACTGCCTGCGCGAGATGCTGGGCGATCGGATGCCGCGGGTCATCGGCGGCTCCATGATGCCGTCTGTTGACGAGGGCTTTCGCAGGCGCGGCGCGCACGCGGTGGTGCGCGTCCCCTGGGAAAAGGATCAGCTGCGCGACGCGCTGGTGACGCAGATGGATGCCATCGATCATTTCATCGACTGGGAGGCGGCGCAGGAGCCGTATCAGCAGGCCTGCGCGCTGCTTGGCGCGATGGGCATGAATGCGCAGCTCAGGGGATTTGCCTATCTGGCCTGGGCGTCTGCGCTGGCGTATGAAAACGAGGCCCGCCTGTTCGCCGTGGGCAAGCGCCTGTATCAGCCGATCGCCGAGCGCTTTCATACAACCCCGCAGAGCGTGGAGCGGCTCATCCGTCACGCGGTGGAGAGCACGATGGACGCGGCCGCGGCGCGCGGCGTGTACGGGCTGTTTGGCAATACGCTCGACCCCGCCAGGGGCAAGCCCACCAACGCGCAGATCATCGGCATGCTCGTGCAGCGGATGCGGGTGGCGTAGGATGAAGGGATGAGAATTGCGCGGCAGACCTGTCAGCAGCAATTTGGCCAAATGAAAAAAGCGCCTTGCGGCGTTCGCTTTTCAGTGCCCGGTAGTCGGTATGAAAGCGAACAAGGAAGGCGCTTTTTCTGTGCGCAGTCTTATACCAATTTGTTCCTAAATTCTTACTCTACTTACTTACTTTACTTTGTTAATCGTACCCGTTTCAATCGTAGGCTGCTACGCAGCCTGCTCTGAAACTACTTTTTCCGATATGATGGGAAACGTTGGGCTGCCGCCCAAACCCGCCTGAGGGATTCATCCCTCAGACTCCCTTCTTCGCTTCGCGCGCATAGAAACGACTCAGGATGAAATCAGTATTCAGGTCGGATCACCTGATATCCTTCGGCAACCTCGTCGAGCGTCACGCCGCTGTCGGTCGCCACGATGCGCCCGTTCAGGGGATACAGGGGGAAGATCCCCTGCTCCGCCAGGGTCAGGAGGCCCGCTTCGTCCAGCGTTTCGGCGGCGTAGAAGGGCAGGAGACGGAGCAGCGTTTCGGCGCAGCCGGCGCTGTGGGAGGTGGCCAGCAGCGAGGGGAGGGCGCTCCGGCTCATGCCGTCTTTCAGGTCTGCATAGGCGGTGCGCACCGTCCCGTCTGCGAACACATAGAAATGGATTTCCTTCTGGCGGTTCAGCGGGAAGCTGCGCAGGTTCACCAGGCTCGTTCCGCCGCCATAGCTCAGGCGGGCGGCCTTGCACACCGGCTGCCCCTGCGGCTGATCATACAGGTTGTAGGCATAGCTCAGCTGCGGGGCGCTCAGGCTGCGGACAAAGCCGTCATAGCTGGAGATGACCCCTCGGTTGTAGCCGGCATCCTCCATCACCTGGGCCAGCGCGTCGATGACAAAGGCGTTCTTCATCAAGGAAAAGTCCACCAGGTTCACAATGCCGTATTCCTCGGCAAAGGCCAGATAGGCGTCCGACGCCGTCAGCCGGAGGGTGGAATTCCCCAGCAGCTCCACGCGCACGTCCGCGGGGCTGCGGGCAAACGCCGCCGCCTGCTCCATAAAGAGGCGGACGTCCTCGTTCTGATAGGGATCAAAGCCCTGGGTTTCCCAGTCCTCGCTGCAGAAGAACAGGCTGTGGTATTCCGCGTACACCGGCGCCAGATAGACATACCGGCTGCCCAGCCGCTCCACCAGCTCAAACGCCTGGTACAGCAGCGGGTCCACCTGCACGGGCGTGTTGACGCTGCGGTTGAGCGCGTACAGGTTGTTATCTCCCTCGCAGGGCTCATAGACGCTGAAGACGCGGTAGGCACGCTCTGTCGCCTCGCTGTACAGCGCGGTGATGGCCTTGAGCTCTGCCGCTGCGGAAATGCCGCTGCCGCCCAGGTCATAGCTGAAGATGAAGTCCTGGCTGCAGTTCATCTCGCCCGAGGAGCTGACCTCGATCTCGCGCCAGCCCTGATCGACGCGCGTGAGGGCGCCGATGGCCCAGGCGAAGGCGGCCACCGCGATGACGACGGCGAGGGCTGCTAGAATGATCCGTACCCCTGCATGCCTGTCGTGCACCTCCACCCGATCTACGGGCCTGGGCTGAAAGGCGGTACGGTCCGGAGCTGTTCGTTTCATGCCGATCTCTCCCTCAGGCGGGTCATATGACCGCCAGCAGCAGCAGCAGCGCGAAGAGGAGCGGGATCACGCACCACAGCGCCAGACCGACGAGCGCGCCCTTCTTGCAGGCCTTGTAGTTGCGGATATAGTTCTTCTTCCTGAACAGCACGCCGGCCAGAAGGCCCAGCAGGGGCAGCAGGAAGGACAGAAAGCTCAGCCACTTGCTGCCGGTGTCGTGGACAGGGGCGTTGATGAACTCCGCGTCAAGGTTCCATGCCTCTTCCTGCGCGGCGGGCGGCTCCTCGCCCGGCTTGAGGATGGTGATGGACTTGATGACCTCGCCCTTTTCGCGCAGGGCCTTGTAGGCCTCGATTTCCTTCTTGTTGCCGAAGACGAAATGGCCGTGGCCGATGTCCGTCAGCTCCGGCTTGTCCACGCTGTAATCGTGAACGGAGGGATCGTAGGTAAAGAGCACCTTGCTCTTTTCCAGGATGGGGTCGGGAATCGGGATGGCGGAGATCAGGGAACGGGTGTAGGGGTGCAGCGGGAAGTCAAACAACTCGCCGGTTTCGGCAATCTCCACGATGTTGCCCTTGTAGATCACGGCGATGCGGTCCGAGATGAAGCGCACGATCGACAGGTCGTGGGCGATGAACAGGTACGTCACATCGCGTTCCTTCTGGAACTTCTTCATCAGGTTCAGCACCTGAGCGCGGATGGAGACGTCCAGCGCGGAGATGGGCTCGTCGGCGATGATCAGCTCCGGCTCCATCACCGTGGCGCGGGCCAGGCCGATGCGCTGGCGCTGGCCGCCGGAAAACTCGTGGGGATAGCGGGTCAGGTGCTCGGGCAGCAGGCCGACCTCGTTGATGATGGTCTCCACCTTGCTGACGCGGTCAGCCTCGTTCCTGAACAGATGGAAGTTGTACAGGCCCTCGGAGATGATGTAGTCCACGGTGGCGCGCTCGTTCAGCGAGGCGGCGGGGTCCTGGAACACCATCTGGATGTTGCGGATGACCTCCTTGTCCAGAGACCGGGGGATCTTGCCGGAAATGCGCGTGCCCTTGTAGCGGATCTCGCCGGCGGCGCAGGGGTTCACGCGGATGACCGCGCGGCCGATGGTGGTCTTGCCGGAGCCGGACTCGCCCACCAGGGAGAAGGTCTCGCCCTTGTAGATGTCAAAGCTGGCGTTTTTCACCGCCCTGACGGCGTTTTCGCCCTTGCCGAAGGTGATGTCAACGTTCTTGATGGAAAGGATAATCTCGCGGCCATTCTCGTCCACGGGCCCGTGCTCCGGCAGATGGGAGGCCTTGACGTTGGCGGCGTTTTCGCTCGTATTCATCAGTCTTACCTCCTGTCAGATGTTGAAAGCCTCGATCAGCTTCTCGTGGATGTTCTGGATGATCTCCGGCTTCTCCACCTTAGGCGCACGGGGGTCCAGCAGCCAGGTCTTGGCGAAATGGGTCTCAGTGATCTGGAACATGGGCGGGTCGAGCAGGGTGTCGATCTTCATGCAATACGGATTCCGCGGCGCAAAGGGATCGCCGACGATCTTGTTGTACAGGGACGGCGGCGTGCCGGCGATGGAATACAGCACGGTATTCTTCTGCGCCAGCTGGGGCAGAGAGGAGAGCAGCGCCCAGGTGTAGGGATGGCGGGGATCGAAGAATACCTCGTCCACCCTGCCCAGCTCCACGATCTGCCCGGCATACATCACGGCCACGCGGTCGGCGATGTTGGCCACCACGCCCAGGTCATGGGTGATGAACACGATGGTGTAGTTGAATTCCCTCTGCAAATCCTTGAGCAGCTTGAGAATCTGCGCCTGAATGGTCACATCCAGCGCGGTCGTCGGCTCGTCGCAAATCAGGATCTTGGGCTGGCAGGAGAGCGCGATGGCGATCACGATGCGCTGGCGCATGCCGCCGGAATACTGGAAGGGGTAGTCGTCAAAGCGCTTTTCGGCGTTGGGGATGCCCACCTTGTGCATCAGCTCCAGCGCGCGCAGGCGGGCCTCCGCCTCGGAGCACTGCTGGTGCTTGAGGATGACGGAGGTGATCTGCTTGCCGATGGTGATGATGGGGTTCAGGCTGGTCATGGGGTCCTGGAATACGGTGGCGATCCGCTTGCCGCGGATCTGCGTCCAGTCGTTGGCGTCCTTGACCTTGGCCAGGTTGATCACGCAGGTGCCGTGCAGGCGGGTCTCCGTCCTGTCCAGGTACTTCACGCGGAAGGTCACCGCGTCGAACACCGCGTTGAGCACGGCGTCATCGCGCAGATCCCTGCCCGTGAGCATGGCCTTGCGCAGCTCCTCCAGCAGCAGGCGGATGCACTTGCTGCGCTTGACCGTGCCGTAGCGGCCCACGGACAGATAGACCTCATAGGCGAGCGTCTCGTTGCGGCGGCGGACGTCCTCGCTGATGGGCTGCTGAATCTCGCTGTGATAGCGCTGCTTGAGCGCCGACATGCGGCTCGCGTGCTGCTGGCGGTAGGCGGTATCGGCAGCAGCGGCCTTCCTGCGGGCCTCGACCATATCGGCCTTGTGTTTCTGCAGCGCCTTGATCTTCGCATCGAGCTCGGCGATCTGCGCCGCAGTCTCCCGGATTTTGGCCTTTTCGTTGTGGGGATCGAGGGTCTGCTTCAGGTTGAAGGCCTCGGTGCGCTGATAAACCAGCTCGCTGATCTCGTCGTCCAGCTTCTGCGCATCCTCGGGGCTCAGGGAAGCGCGGGCCTCCAGCTCGGCGTTCAGCGCCCGCATCGCGTTGTAGGTCGCGGCGCCGTTTTCCAGACGGGCATACTGATCGAGCTTCTCCCGGATGCCCTTCACGGCCTTCCAGCGGCTGTCGGTCATGGGCACCACGGTATCCACCAGCTCGGCGTCGTTGAAGATCACGTCGCCCTGGCTGATGAAGCCGTTGGCGTCCAGCATGCCGGCAAAGGTCTTGGTGAACACGGATTTGCCCGAGCCGGACTCGCCCACGATGGCGATGGACTCGTTCTCCAGGATGTCCAGCGAGATGCCGCGAATCGCCGTCAGCACGCGGCCGCGGACATTGAACTTGACCTCCAGGTCCCTGACGGACAGGAGCACATTCTTCTCTTCCATGATACCGCACCTCACATATGGGTCCTGGGGTCGGACGCGTCGCCCAGGTTCTGGCCGACCACGTACAGCACCACCGTGATGATCGAGGCGACGGCGACCGGCGTCCAGAATTCGAACTGCCAGCCGGGGGTCAGCATGGCGTTCTCCGCCTCATAGATCATCTTGCCCAGGGACATTTCGGACATGCCCATGCCGATGTAGGAGAGGAACACCTCGTAGCTGATGTAGGAGGGGATCTCCGTGGCGACAAGGGTCACGATGATGGAGGTCATGAAGGGCAGGATGTTCTTGGTGGCGATGCGCAGAATGGGCGTGCCCAGGCAGCGGGAGGCCAGGTTGTACTCGCGGTCGCGGATGATGATGACCTGGGTGCGGATGAAGTACGCGATGCTCAGCCAGCCGGTGACGGTCAGCGCGAACACCATCGTCCAGAAGCCTGCGGAGAAGATCAGCACCAGCACGGAGATGAACAGGATGTAGGGCACGTTGCCGATGATGTTGTACACCTCGGTCATCACGATATCCACCTTCTTGGAGAAGCCCCACACGGCGCCCACGAGGATGCCCACCGTCATGTTGATGAGCGCGCAGATGAACGCCATGGTGATGGAGATTCTCGCGCCGTTCCAGACCGCGCCGAAGGTGGACTCGCCCGACTTGCCGGAGCCGAAGATCCATTCCAGGCTGAAGCCATACTTCTCAATGGCGGCCGAGGGGGTCAGGTGCTTGGCGGAGGAGTCCATCAGGTTGGCAAACTGGTCGTAGGGGACGATCGCCGGATACACATAGATGAAGAGCAGGAGCAGCGCGAACAGGGTCAGAATCACCACATTCGAGCGCTTGCGGAAGAACACGCGGAATACGCTGCGCCAATAGGAATACCGGGGAGCCGTGATCTTTTCGGATTCCAGGTCGCTGTGGTTAACCCGGGAAAAGAGCTCCTCATCAGACAGGTTCAGTTCATCGAATTTCATCTGTTCGTTTTTCATGGTCTCTTACCTTGCTTTCGATGTAAAGGAGATTCTCGGGTCCACCAGCGACATGAGGACGTCGCCCAGGATGAGGCTGACGATGGACAGCAGCGCGTAGAACAGCGTCACGCCGACAATCACGCCGTTGTCGTACATGTTGATGGCCTTGGTGAGCAGGTTGCCCGCGCCGGGTACCACATACACGCGCTCGGTGATGATGGCGCCGGTGATGGCGAAGAGCACCGTGCCGGGGATGCCGTGCACCAGCGGGATGATGGCGTTCTTGAGGATGTGCTTGGTGAAGATCTCGTTCTCGGAGAGGCCGCCGCTGCGGGCGAACTTCACATAGTCGGAGTTCATCTGGTCGATCATGTAGCGGCGCAGCCACTTCATCAGATTGGCCACGGAGGGCAGCGCCAGGGACACGATGGGCAGCACATACATCAGCCAGCTGCTCTTGTCGATGTCGAAGGTGGTCGGCAGGCCCATCGCGCCGCCGATGGCCTTGAACAGGAAGATGTAGGCCAGCGAGGGGACGGCGATGATGAAGACGATGTAGAGGGTGCCCAGCTTATCCAGCAGCCCATCCTTCTTGCGGGCCATGGCGATGCCCAGCGGCACGCCCAGGGCGTAGGCCATCAGCGAGGACAGGATGCCGATGACGAAGGAGAAGCCCACCTTGGACTTGGCGTTCTTCACCGTGGACACTGAGGTGTAGTCGTCGGTGAAGCGGGCGGTGGAGACCATATTGGTCTGCTGGGAGCCGGCGATATAGACGGCGGAATGCAGGTCGTCGGCGCTCTCCTCCACCAGGCCGGTGGGATAGGCCACGGTGGACAGGACGTAGGAACCCTGCGGCATGGTCATGGTGTCAAACACGTCCACGCCCAGGTTCACGGCGTAGGACTTACCCAGGTTGACCTGGAGCAGGTTCTGGTGCACAAAGGGGAACCGATTGTCAAAATATAATAAATACTTGTGCTTGGTGCCATTGCCGATGATCGCGGGGGAGAACTTCTCGCCGCCGTACAGCGGGTCATGCAGCGTGAAGGTCAGGCCGCGGTTTTCGATGTCTTCCTGCACATAGTGAATGTTGTCAACGCTGAGAATGCCGGTGAAATAATTCACCAGGCGGGCAAGCAGGGGCTTGTCCTTGTAGGCAAACAGCTGCTGCTGTCCGCCGGAGACATACTTCTTCGGGGTCTGCATTTTTGCATCCCTGCGGATCACCGTGTAGCCCCTGGATTCATAGGTCTCGGTGAACTGCTGAACGTACTTCGCCACGTCCTCGCTGTCGTTCTCCGGCTTTTTGCCGAAGCTGGCGACGGACAGGCGCTCTTCCTCGGTGATTTCGTCTTTTGCGGTGAGCTCGAGCAAATACTCGGTGTAGGGTACATAGTCGATGTAGCCGTACTCCTCCCATTTGCGGTACATGTATGCTTCCTTCTGATTATTGCCCAGTTGCTTGTAGGTGGGGTCCATGGCAAAAATCAGCTGTCGATCCAGTGCGGAGTAAATCAGCAGCATCACGATGCCGACAACGATCACCACAGAGACCAACCCGTGCAGAATACGCTTGATCAGATACTTTGTCATACTCTCATCTCTCAATAGCACGATACGGGGGCGGCGCAGAAGGCCGCTCCCGTATCGCAGAATTTGGTGCCGGGAAGGATTATCGCATCAGAATCAGAAGATACCGGTGCACTTGACCATGTAGCCGGCGTAGTCGGGCAGGAAAGTATCCAGGTAGGTCTGAGGATCGCCGTAGTCGGGGCCCCAGCCGGACACGTCGTACAGGTCGTAGTTGGCCTCATAGCCGTAGTCGGTGTAGTAGCCGGCATAGTACCACTCCTGAGAGGTCTGGCACTCGGTCTTGTTGACCTTCACCAGGCCGTTCAGGGACTCCTCGATGCTCTTGCGGACAACCTCGCCGCGGTTGGCATAGGAGGTGGAGGCGACATACACGGGCAGGTCGAGATAAATGGGATTCTCGGCGTCGATCACAACGCCCTCGGCGGCGAGCTCGGCGATGGCCAGCTCCAGCTCAGCCTTGGCGGCCTCCGGGTTGTACCAGCCGTCAAAGCCGAAGGAAGCGCCCATGCCGCCCTCAGCGTCGGGATCCCAAACCTTGACGGGAATCTCATCGGCGTCCAGCTGGGCCTGCATCACGGCGCCGTAGAAGGTGCCGGCGGGGAAGGTGGTGTCCACGCCGTTGATGGCGATGGTCACGTCCTCGGTCAGCTGCACGAAGTTGCCCGGGGTGTAGGAGTTGATCAGGGAGGTGAGCTTGAGCTCCTCGCCCACGGACTGCGCGTTGTAGGTGGCGCGGTCAAGACCCATGGCGATGGCGCGGCGGAAATGCACGTTGCGCATGGCAGCCTGCGTGCGCGCAGCCTGCTCCTCGGTCTGCGGGGAGGCCACGGCGCCGTCGTTCACATTGGCGAAGGCGTTGCGGTTGATGTTCAGGAAGGTGCCGTAGGAGGTGGCGTCGGTGGAGGCGGTGTAGCCGTACTTCTCAAACATGCCGTCCTGCTTGGCGACCTCCAGGGCGGAGGCGTTCAGGCCGGTGCCGGAGATGACATTGGCCTTCATGTCGTTGTAGGCCTTCAGGGCATCGGAGCCGTCGTTGAACTTCCAGTTGATGGTCTTGATGTTGATGGCGTCCTTGTTCCAGTAGTTCTCGTTGGCGGAGAACACGATGGTGTTTTCGGGGGTCAGGTTGGTGACGACATACGGACCGCAGTAGGCAATGTGATCGGGATCCTTGCCATACAGGTAGGTCTCGCTGTCGGGCGCATAGTCGGCGCCGAAGCCGCCGCCCTGGGACAGGAAGTACTCACGGTTCATGGGGGCGAACACGGAGTAGCTCAGCATGGTCATGAAGTAGGGAGCCGGGGCTTCCAGGGTGTACTGCAGGGTGTACGTATCCACAGCCTTCACGCCGACCTCGGCAAAGTCGGTGATGGCGCCGTCGATGTACGCCTGAGCGTTCAGGATGCCGCAGCCGCCGTCGGAGCCCACCAGGTACTCCAGGCCGCCCATGGCGTCGAGCATGTGGTTCATGCCAGCCACGAAGTCGTCGGCGGTCACGTCGCCCACCTTGCGGCCCTGGCTGTCCACCCAGATCACGCCCTCGCGGAGCTTGAAGGTGTACACGGTGCCGGTCTCGTCCACGGACCACTCGGTGGCCAGGGCGGGCTGCATCACGTTCTCGATGTCATACTCGATCAGGCCGTCGTAGGTATTGACGATGGCCTCGTTGTCGGCCGCGCGGGAGGTGGCCAGGGTATCCCAGGTCTTGGGATCGGAGGAGTAGAGGCCGTAGCCGTACTCGGTGCTCAGGGTGTAGCCCTTGCCGAGCAGGTAGTCCTTCGCCCACTGCTCGTAGGTGCCGGTGCCCTTCAGCTCGGCAAACTTGGCCTTCATCTCTTCACGCTCTTCGGTGGTGATGGGATCCTCATTCACCACAAGGGCCTGATGGAAGCGATAGCTATCCAGGCCCCACAGCACGGAGCTGACCGTGTAGGGCGCCACGCGGCTGATGGCGTAGTTGCCGCCTTTGGCCGTGCCGGGCTGATACACGGCAGAGGCCATCAGCTTTGCCTCCGCCACGGCCATCTGCGCATAGCGAAGGGACAGGTTGTCCACCTCGTCACGGCCGGCCATGTAGGCATCGTAGAACTCGCCCAGAACCTGGGTGTAGAGCTCAGAAGAGACGGCGCCATAGGCTTCGACGTCGAAGTCCTCCGCGGCAGCGAAGGTCATGCTCAGCGTCATAGCCAGGGCCAGAACCAGAGCCAGGAACTTCTTCATGATTCATTCCCCCTTTTTTTTGTATCCGTTTGAAGACGGATATTTGCCTATCCATTATAGTATAGTCCGTACCCCATTGCAAACGTTTTTGAGGATTTTCTTTGATCTTTCGGCTTCGCGTCCGCCGCCTGGCAGGGCCACAAAAGTTTTGAAAAACCTGAATTCAGCAGCTGAAGTGTGATATAATGCCCATAGGTAAAGCGAAAAAGCAAGGGATCGCAGCGTGTACAGGCTATGCGGCAGGATGCCCGAGCGATGCTTTCAAAGGAGGAAAGAACATGGGCAAAAAGGCAATTCTGATTGTGCTGGACAGCGTGGGCATCGGCGCGCTGGCGGATGCGGCCCACTACGGCGACGCGGGCGCGGATACGCTGGGCCACATTGTGCACGCCTGCCATCCGCAGATTCCGAACATGATGCGGCTGGGCCTGGGCAATATCGATGACATCAGCTTTGGCGGCGTGGGTGCGCCGGAGGGCGCTTACGGCAAGCTCAAGGAGGTTTCGGCAGGCAAGGACACGACGACCGGCCACTGGGAGATCGCCGGCGTGCAGCTTTCGCGTCCGTTCCCGACGTTCCCGAACGGATTCCCGCAGGATTTCATTGCGCGCTTTGAGCAGGCGACGGGCCGCGGCACGCTGGGCAACAAGCCCGCCTCCGGCACGGCGATCCTCGACGAGCTGGGCGAGGAGCACATGAGGACCGGCAAGCTGATCGTCTATACCTCCGCGGACAGCGTGTTCCAGATCGCGGCGAACGAGGCGGTCGTACCGCTTGCTGAGCTGTACCGGGACTGCGAGATCGCGCGGGAAATGCTCACCGGCGAGCTGGAGGTGGGCCGCGTGATCGCGCGCCCGTTCGTGGGGGAGAGGGCCGGAGCGTTCAAGCGCACCGGCGGGCGCAGGGATTACAGCGCCGTGCCGCCGACCACCCTGTGCGACCTGCTCAGCCAAAGCGGAAAGACGGTCTACGGCGTGGGCAAGATCGAGGACATCTTCTGCCTGCGCGGCATCACGAAGTCGAACCACGCTGCGGGCAACGCGGCCTGCATGGAGGCGACCTTCGCCGCGATGCGGGAGGACTTTGACGGCCTGCTGTTTGTGAACCTCGTGGACTTTGACATGGTGTACGGCCATCGCCGCGACGTGGAGGGCTACGCCAGGGCGCTGGAGACCTTCGACGCGCAGATCCCGCAGCTCATGGAACTGATGGGCGAGGACGACCTGCTGATCCTGACGGCGGATCACGGCTGCGATCCCTGCCACACGGGCACGGATCACACGCGCGAGCATGTGCCGGTGCTGATGTGGGGCAGGCACACCAAACGCGGCGTGAATCTCGGCATCCGGGAGACGTATGCCGATCTGAGCGCGACGGTGCTCGATTTCTTCGGCATTGAAAACACGCTCAAGGGCGCCTCGATGCTCGATCAGATTCTGTGAGGCGCAGCCGGTGGAGATACTGTATGAAGACCGGGACGTGGCCGTCCTCGTCAAGCCGGTGGGCCTGGATGCGCAGGCGGCGGTTCCGGCCGCGCTGCAGGCGCAGCTTGGCGGCGCGTTCTATCCGGTGCACCGGCTCGACCTGAACGTCGGCGGCGTGATGGTCTACGCCAGGACGAAGCAGGCGGCGGCGAGCCTGTCCCGGGCGATTCAGGAGGGGCGCATGGTCAAGGAATACGTGGCCATGGTGCACGGCGCGCCGCCGGAAACGGGCGACTGGGAGGATCTGCTCTTCAAGGATTCGGGCAAGAACAAGGTGTTCGTCGTCAGGCGCATGCGCGGCGGCGTGAAGAAGGCGCGGCTTGAATACCGGCTGCTGCGCGCGGGGGAGACCTCGTTGGTGCGCATCCGGCTGCACACGGGCCGCAGCCACCAGATCCGCGTGCAGTTCGCCAGCCGCGGCTATCCGCTGGTGGGCGATCACAAGTACGGCTCCCGTGACGAGGCGGGCGCGCCGATGCTCTTCTCCTGCCGGCTGACGTTCCCGCACAGGGGAGAGATGAGGAGCTTTGAGGCGTATCCGCCCTGGGCGGATGCAAAGGAGGCCATCTGATGGACGAAATGAAACGGATTGAAGCGGCGGCCGAAACGGTGATTGCAGTGCTGGGCACGGCGGAAAGCGGCGTGATTCTGGGCAGCGGCCTGGGCGACTACGCCGAGTCGATGGCGGACGCCCTGCGTCTGCCGTACAGCGTCATCCCCGGCTTTCCGCGCTCGACCGTGCCGGGCCACGCGGGCATGCTGGTATGCGGCACGCTTCACGGCAGGCGCGTGGTGATGATGCAGGGGCGCTTCCACTACTACGAGGGCTACACGATGCAGGACGTGGTGCTGCCGGTGCGCGTGATGCAGAGGATGGGCGTGAAGACGCTGATCGTGACCAACGCCTGCGGCGGCGTGAACCTGTCCTTTGCGCCCGGCGACCTGATGGTCATTTCCGATTACCTGACGCTGACCGGCACAAACCCGCTGATGGGGAAGAACCTCGACGAGCTCGGCCCGCGCTTCCCGGACATGAGCTGCGTGTTTGACAAGGGTCTGCGCGCGCTGGCGCACGAGACGGCCAAGGCGCAGGGGTTTGCCCTTCAGGAGGGCGTGTACTGCCAGTTCCCCGGCCCGTGCTACGAGACGCCGGCGGAGATCCGCATGGCGCGCATCCTCGGCGCGGACGCGGTGGGCATGAGCACCGTGCCGGAGGCGCAGGCCGCCCGGCATTGCGGCATGCGCGTGCTGGGCATCAGCTGCATCACCAACATGGCCGCGGGCATCCTCGATCAGCCGCTGTGCCACGAGGAGGTCACCGCGACGGCCAACCGCGTGAAGGAGCGGTTCAAGGGGCTGCTGGACGGCATCATGGAGAAGCTGTAATCTGGCTGGTCCATGCGCGAAGCGAAGAAGGGGTCTGGGGACAATGTCCCCAGGCGGGTTTGGGCGGCAGCCCAACGTATCCAATAGATTCAAGAAGAAAGCAGTTTCAATCGCAGGCTGCACAGCAGCCTGCGATTGAAACGGGTTTGATTTGCATTGTAAGGATTTAGACGTAAATTGTATCACTCCATAAAAACAAACGCCCTGATTGATGTCAGAGCGTTTGTTTTGTGCAATGATTCTTACAGCTTCACCATCGCGGCGTCCAGGCGCTTCATGGTCTCATCCTTGCCCAGCAGATAGGCCATCTCGAATGCGCCGCCCGGGGTGGCCGCGCGGCCGGTGATCGCGATGCGCAGCGGCCAGAGCACGGTGGCGTTCTTCATGCCGGACTGCGGGATCGCCGCCATGACCACGTCGTGCAGGTTGGCCTCGCTCCAGTCCGTGATGCCCTCCAGAAGGGGACGGACAAACGCAAGCGCGGCCTTGGAGGTCTCCGGGGTGGACTTGCTCTTCTTGTTGGTGAACAGCGCCATGTCCAGTTCCGGCATCTCGGCGAGGAAATCGACCATGCCCGGCAGCTGGGAGAGCACCTCCGTGCGGGCCTGCGTCAGCTCGCAGATGCGCCCAAGGTCAAACTTCGCCGGGTCCAGCACCTTCGCAAGCCACGGCGTCGCCTTCTCCTTGAACTGCTCGGGGGTGAGCTTGCGGATGTACTCGGCGTTGAACCACTTCATCTTGCCGTAGTCAAAGAAGGACGGGCTCTTGGACAGACCCTCGAGATCGAAAATCTCCTCCAGCTCCTTGAGCGTATAGAACTCGCGCTCGCCGCGCGGGCTCCAGCCGAGCAGCACGAGATAGTTGATGATCGCCTCCACCAGATAGCCTTCCGCCATCAGGTCCTCAAAGGAGGGGTCGCCCTGGCTCTTGGACATCTTGCGCTTGACGATCGCCTTCTTCGGCTCGCCGTTCTCATCGAGCACGACGTTGCCCTTCTCGTCGGTTTCCATGGTGTACACGCCGGTCTTCTTGTCGCGCAGCGTGCCCTCCACCATGACCGGGGTCAGGTGAACGTACAGCGGCGGCGTCCAGCCGAAGGCCTCGTAGAGCAGGTTGTACTTGGGCGCGGAGGAGAGGTACTCGTTGCCGCGCATGACGTGGGTGATGCCCATCAGGTGATCGTCGATGACGTTGGCGAAGTTGTAGGTCGGCAGGCCGTCCGCCTTGATGAGCACGTTGTCATCCAGCGTGTCGCAGTCCACCTCGACGTGGCCGTAGATGACGTCGTCAAAGCTCGCCTTGCCCTCGGTCGGGATGTTCTGGCGGATGACGTAGGGCTCGCCGGCGGCGATGCGCGCCTCGACCTCTTCCTTCGTCAGGTGCAGGCAGTGTTTGTCGTACTTGAAGGTCTCGCCCTTGGCCTCCGCCTTGGCGCGCTCCTCATCCAGGCGCTCCTTGGTGCAGAAGCAGTAGTACGCGCCGCCCTTTTCGACCAGCTCCTTCGCGTAGGGCAGGTACAGGTTCTTGCGCTCGGACTGGACGTACGGGCCGCAGGGGCCGCCGACGTCCGGGCCTTCGTCGTGGATCAGACCGGCGGTCTTCATGGAGTTGTAGATGACGTCGACGGCGCCCTTCACCTCGCGCTCCTGATCGGTATCCTCGATGCGCAGGATGAACTTGCCGCCGTTGCGGCGCGCCCAGAGATAGGTATACAGCGCGGTGCGCAGGTTGCCCAGATGCATGTAGCCGGTCGGGCTCGGCGCAAAGCGCGTGCGGACTTCGGTAGACATACGAACTCTCTCTTTCTTGCGAAGCAGGGGAACGTTGGGCTGCCGCCCAAACCTGCTTGGGGATTTCATCCCCAAACCCCATTTCCGCTTCGCGGCGGTTTTAAGATATGATACGTAGGGCGGCGAATGCCGCCCCATGGAAAGGCAGCTTGGATCAGCGCGAAGCGATGAAGGGAGTTTGAGGGATGAAATCCCTCAAGCGGGTCCGGGTCAGCCGCCCGGCGTTCCCTTCTCTCGCTTAGTCGAGCTTGAAGCTATCCTTGAGCGTCACGACGCGGTTGAAGACCTCCAGATCGTCGGTGGAATCCTTGTCCTTGCTGAAGTAGGCCGTGCGCATGAACTGGAAGTTCTCGCCGACCTGGGCCTCCTTCAGCCACGGCTCGGCGTAGCCGCGCACCACCTTGAAGGAGTCCGGGTTGAGCTTCTGGCCGCCGAACGCGGCGGATTCCTCGCCGTCCTCGGTCTCCTCGGCCTCGTCCGCGGTGTCCTCATCCAGGAACAGCACGTCGTACAGGCGCGCCTCAAAGGGCATGTTCTCCCTGGCGCTGACCCAGTGGATGGTGCCCTTGACCTTGCGGTCCGCGCCCGGCATGCCGCTCCTGGTGTCAAAGTCCACGGTGCAGTAGACGCAGGTGACGGTGCCGTTTTCGTCGAGATCGTAGGAATCGCACTTGATGATGTACGCGCCCTTGAGGCGGACCTCGCCGTCGGGCTTCAGGCGGAAGTACTTCTTGGGCGCGTCGACCATGAAGTCCTCGCGCTCGATGTAGATTTCGCGGGTGAGGGGAACGTCGTGCGTGCCCATCTCCGGCTTCTTCGGGTGGTTCTCGATGGTGCAGATTTCGGTCCTGTCCTCCGGGAAGTTGGTCAGGACGACCTTGATCGGATCGAGCACGGCCATCGCGCGCGGGGCGACCTCGTTCAGGTCGTTGCGCACGCAGAACTCGAGCATGCGGTGATCGACGATGGAGTCGGTCTTCGCCACGCCGACGCGGTCGATGAAGTCGCGCACGGCGGCGGAGGTGTAGCCGCGGCGGCGCATGCCGGCCAGCGTGGGCATGCGCGGATCGTCCCAGCCGCTGACGATGTGGTTTTCCACCAGGTAGCGCAGCTTGCGCTTGCTCATGACGGTGTTGGTCAGGTTCAGGCGGGCGAACTCGATCTGGCGCGGCTTCTGCTCAAAGCCGCACACATTGACGACCCAGTCATACAGCGGGCGGTGGATCTCGTACTCCAGCGAGCACAAGGAGTGGGTCACGCCCTCCAGCGCGTCGCCGATGGGATGCGCGAAGTCGTACATCGGGTAGATGCACCACTTGTCGCCGGTGCGGTGATGCGTGGCGTACTTGATGCGGTAGATCGCCGGGTCGCGCAGGTTGATGTTTGGGGAGGCCATGTCGATCTTCGCGCGCAGGGTGCGGGAGCCCTCCGGGAACTCGCCGTTCTTCATGCGCAGGAAGAGGTCCATGTTCTCCTCGGGCGTGCGGTCGCGGTAGGGAGAATTTTTGCCCGGCTCCTTGAGGGTGCCGCGGTAGGCGCGCATCTCCTCCTTGGACAGGTCGTCCACATAGGCCAGGCCGCGGCGGATCAGATCGCAGGCATACTCAAAGATCTGGTCGTACTGCTCGCTGGCATAGTACACGCTGCCGTATTCAAAGCCAAGCCAGTGGATGTCGTCCTTGATGGCCTCGACAAATTCTTCCTTTTCCTTGGTGGGGTTGGTATCGTCAAAGCGCAGGTTGCAGACGCCGCCGAATTTTTCGGCGGTGGCAAAGTCTACGGTGAGCGCCTTCACATGGCCGATATGCAGATAGCCGTTGGGCTCCGGCGGGAAACGGGTTTGGACGCGGCCGCCGTTTTTGCCCTCGGCCAGGTCCGCCTTGATTGCTTCCCAGATAAAGTTGCTCTTCTCTTTGATTTCTTCCGCCATGGGAATCCCTCCTTGGAATACAGGGTGGGTATGGTAATCCCTAGTATCCATAATACGGTAGTATACTATACCCGCGAATTCAAAGCAAGCCCCGGTCAAAAATATTGTCCCCGTATGGAGTTTTCCGTATATTTCTCTCTGTGCAGACGGCAAAAAACGATGCGCAAATTGGCATACTTGTGAAAAAATGAGCGAAAGGTGTTTCTTTTTGACGGGGGGATGTGCTATAATGAGATGGTTGCATATACTCAACATTTTTCCATTCCAATCATCAGGATAAGGAGGACAAACAATATGCAGTATTCCCGTGAAGTGGAAGAAATGATCTGCGTTGCCAAGGGCCCGAATCATGGCCCGGCGCCCATCCCGGAAGAGGGCAAGTGGGTGCAGGCGAAGGAGATCAAGGACATCTCCGGCTACACCCATGGCATCGGCTGGTGCGCGCCGCAGCAGGGCGCCTGCAAGCTGTCTCTGAACGTGAAGAACGGCGTCATCGAGGAGGCCCTGGTGGAGACCATCGGCTGCTCCGGCATGACCCATTCCGCCGCGATGGCGTCCGAGATCCTGCCGGGCAAGACCATCCTGGAGGCGCTGAACACCGACCTGGTGTGCGATGCGATCAACACCGCCATGCGCGAGCTGTTCCTGCAGATCGTCTACGGCCGCACCCAGTCCGCGTTCTCTGACGACGGTCTGCGCATCGGCGCCGGTCTGGAGGATCTGGGCAAGGGCCTGCGCTCCATGGTCGGCACCATGTACGGCACCAAGGCCAAGGGCACCCGTTATCTGGAGATGACCGAGGGCTACGTGCTCAAGATGGCGCTTGACAAGGACGATCAGGTCTGCGGCTATCAGTTCCTGTCCCTGGGCAAGATGATGGACGCGATCAAGAAGGGCATGGCCCCGAACGAGGCGTACGAGAAGAACATCGGCACCTACGGCCGCTTCAAGGCCGAGGACGGCGCCGTGAAGTGGATCGATCCGCGCAACGAGTAATAAAAAGGAGGCGTACGTAAAATGGCTCTGTTTGAAAACTATGAAGGTCGTATGCCCCAGCTCCAGCCGGTTCTGGAGAAGTACGGCTTCGCGAACTTTGACGAGGTCAAGGCTTACACCAATTCCATGGGCGTGGATGCTTACGGCATCGTGGAAAGCACCCAGCCGATCTGCTTTGAGAACGTGAAGTGGGCCTACGAGCTGGGCGCCGCGATCGCGATGAAGAAGAACGCCGAGTCCGCCGCCAAGGCCGCCGAGTACATCGGCGAGGCCCTGCAGGCCTTCTGCATCCCGGGCTCCGTCGCGGATCAGCGTCAGGTCGGCTACGGCCACGGCAACCTGGGCGCGATGCTGCTGGACGAGAAGACCGAGTGCTTCGCGTTCCTGGCCGGCCACGAGTCCTTCGCCGCGGCTGAGGGCGCCATCAAGATCGCGCTCAACGCCAACAAGGTCCGTAAGAACCCCCTGCGCGTCATCCTGTGCGGCCTGGGCAAGGACGCCGCGATGATCATCTCCCGCATCAACGGCTTCACCTATGTGCAGACCAAGTACGATTACCTCTCCGCCGACGTCAAGGAAGACCATGCGCTGACTATCGTCAGCCGCACCCCGTATTCCACCGGCGACCGCGCGAAGGTCAACTGCTACGGCGCTGACGACGTCCGCGAGGGCGTGGCCATCATGTGGCACGAGAATGCCGACGTGTCCATCACCGGCAACTCCACCAACCCGACCCGCTTCCAGCATCCGGTCGCCGGCACCTACAAGAAGGAATGTGTCCAGCAGGGCAAGAAGTACTTCTCCGTGGCCTCCGGCGGCGGCACCGGCCGTACCCTGCACCCGGACAACATGGCGGCTGGCCCGGCTTCCTACGGCCTGACCGACACCATGGGCCGCATGCACGGCGACGCCCAGTTCGCGGGCAGCTCCTCCGTCCCGGCGCACGTCGAGATGATGGGCTTCCTGGGCGCGGGCAACAACCCGATGGTCGGCATGACCGTCGCGGTGGCCGTTGCGGTGGCGCAGGCGCTGGCGAAGTAATCAGCGGGAAGATCCCGGCGTGATTGCTCATCAAGCATCATAAAGCAGAAGGGAGAGTTCATCCGGGCTCTCCCTTCTTTCAGTTGATCAGCGATAAAGAGCTGAAGGAGAATCACCATGCGGGCCATTGGCGTGGACATCGGCACGACGACGATTTCCCTCGTCGTGCTGGATACGGACAGCGGAGAGGCGCTCGAGTGCGTCAATGCGCCCAATCCGGCGGCGTATCCGGGCGGGCATCCGTTTGAGCGCGTGCAGGACCCGGAGGCGATCGTCTCGCAGGTGAGCGCGCAGCTGGAGCGCCTGAAAAAGCGCCATGCGCACATCGGCGTCATCGGTCTGGACGGGCAGATGCACGGCATGCTGTATGTGGATGCGCAGGGGCGGGCGGTCAGCCCGCTGTACACCTGGCAGGATGGGCACGGGGAGCTTGACGCGGGCGGGGAGACCATGGCGCAGGCGCTCTCGCGTCTGACGGGCTATCCCATGGCGACGGGCTACGGCCTGACCACCCATTTCGCGCTGACGCGCCTGGGCAAGGTCCCCGCGCAGGCGGCAAAGCTCTGCACGATCGCGGACTACGCCGCCATGCGGCTGACCGGGCGGACGCAGCCCCTCTGCCACGCCTCCAATGCGGCGAGCATGGGCCTGTTCCATGCGCCGCGCGGCGAATGGGATGGGGCGGCCATGGCGCGCGCCGGGCTGGCGGTGCAGATCCTGCCCGATACGACGCTCTCCTGCGCGATCCTCGGCGAGGACGCGGACGGGACGCCCGTGGCCTGCGCCATCGGCGACAATCAGGCGAGCTTCCTCGGCGCGGTCAGCGAGCCGGAGCACAGCGTGCTGGTCAATGTCGGCACGGGCGCGCAGGTCTCCATGGCGGGCCGCGCGCAAAGGCCGCTTGCGCTGTGCGAGCAGAGGCCGCTGGAGGGCGGAAGCATGCTGCTCGTCGGCTCGTCCCTGTGCGGCGGGCGCGCGTATGCGCTGCTGCACCGCTTTTTTCTGAGCTGCGCGAGGCTGGCGGGCCGCGAAGCGGATTCGCTCTACGAGCAGATGAACGAGGCGGCGCTGCGCGCGATTGACGCGCCGTCGCTGCGCGTGAACACGCGCTTTTGCGGCAGCCGGAGCAACCCGCAGGAGCGGGGCAGCATCGGGAACATCGGAGACGGGAATTTCGACGCGGCGCATCTGACGGCGGGCGTGCTCTGGGGCATGGCGGATGAGCTCTGGTCGTTTTACGGCGAGATGACCGCCGCCGGCGCGCAGCCCGTGCGCGTGATGATCGGATCGGGCAACGGCGTGCGAAGGAATCCCGCGCTGCGCCGCGTGCTCAGGCAGCGCTTCGGCATGGAGATCAGGGTACCCGTGCATCGCGAGGAGGCGGCCTGGGGCGCGGCGCTGTCCGCTGTCGGCGCGCTTTGCGGCGAGGAGGCGGGCGCACGCGCACGCCGCCTGATCCGCTATCAGCAGGAGGACGCAGACCCTGAAAACAGGGCTTGAAAAAAGCGGAAGAAACAGATACAATACAAATACGGTGATCTCTTTGGCTTCCGGATCGGCCGCGGGCAGCAGCCGCTGCGCAGGTACTGAAGAAAAAGTGCTGTTCTCAGAGAGTGGGAGAACGGTATCCATGATATAGGGTATTTTTATGACCACCGGCACGACCGGTGGTCATTCTTTTCGCCCTGAGTACAGCGTGAAGCGAGGATGTGGAGAAGAAATGAAGGACGTTTTTGCCGCGCTGCTTGAGCAGATGCGCGCAGGGCACGACGCGATGCTGGCGACGCTGGTCGCACACGAGGGCAGCGTGCCGCGCAGCGTGGGCGCGCAGATGGTGCTGACCCGGGACGGGCTCGCGGCGGGCACGGTCGGCGGCGGGCTCCGCGAAAAGGAAATGACGCGCTTCGGCCTGTCGCTGCTGGAAGGCGGGCGGTCCGGACTGCATGTCTGCGGGCCGGAGGGAGAGCGCGGCGAAGCGCCGGGCGCCGCGTGCAGCGGGCAGATTGCGGTGTTCTTTCAATATATTGCGGCGGATGATCCGCGATGGACGGCGCTGGCGGAAGCGCTGCTCAGGCGCATCGGTCAGCGCAGAGGCGGCTGGCTGGTGCTGCGGCTCGACGGCGGTGCGCCCGCGCTGCTGGACGAGGACAGGCTGCCCGTCTGCGGCGAGGCACCGGCGGATGCGGCGGCGCTCTGCCGCCCGTTTGCCTGGCGGGAGGGAAACGCCTTGGTCATGCCGCTTGCGGTGGGCGAGCGGGCGGTGATCTTTGGCGCGGGCCACTGCGCGCAGGCGCTTGCGCCGCTGCTGGCCTCCGTGGGCTTCTGCGTGACGGTCTATGATGACCGGCCGGAGCTGGCCGCAGTGGCGCTGTTCCCGCAGGCGGAGCGCGTGATCTGCGCGCCGTTTGACCGGATCGGTGAGCGCATGGCGCTCACGCAGGAGGACTACATCCTCGCCATGGCCAGCACGCATGACGCCGACCTGTGCGTCCTGCGCCAGGTCATGCAGGCGGAGCACGCCTATACCGGCATGCTCGGCGGCGGGCACAAGCGGGCGTTTATCGCCGGGAAGCTGCTGGAGGAAGGCGTGCCGCAGGCGCGGATCGACCGGCTGCACACGCCTGTCGGCCTGAGCATCGGCGCGGTCACCCCGGCGGAGATTGCCGTCAGCATCGCGGCGGAGATGGTGATGGTGCGCGCGGAAAACCGGAAAGGGACAAGCGCCTGAACGCCGGACAAAACCTATTTTTTGAGTTGCGAGGGGATCGGTTATGTCGTTGTTTCGTCTGGCCGCGTATGGCTTTGTCTGCATGGCGGCGTATTATGTCGTGCCAAAGCGCTTCAGGTGGATGGTTCTGCTTGCGTTCAGCTATGGCTTTTACGCGTCGCGGGCGCTGACCGGTCTGCCGTTCATCCTGCTGACCACGCTGACCACCTGGCTGGCTGCGCTGCGCATCGGCGCCATCGCCGAGCAGACGAAGGCCCGCATCAAGGCCGGAAAGGCGGCCATGACGCAGGAGGAGAAGAAGCGGCTCAGGGCCGAAGGAAAGCGCCGGCAGCGCGCATGGTTTTTCTGCGTGCTGGCGCTCAACTTTGCGATCCTCGCCGTGCTCAAGTACACGGACGACGTGCTCGGCTGGTTCGGCGCGTCGCCGCTGGGGCTGCTGCTGCCGCTGGGCATCTCGTTTTACACGTTCCAGTCGATGGGCTATCTGATCGACGTGTACAACGGCAAGTATGCGCCGGAGAGGAATCCGGCAAAATTCGCGCTGTTTGTTTCGTTCTTTCCGCAGCTCATTCAGGGCCCGATCGGCCGCTACGATCAGCTCGCGCCGCAGCTTGAGGCGGGGCATGACTTCGATTGGGAGAACCTGCAGCGCGGCTTTTTGCTGATGCTCTGGGGCCTGTTTAAAAAGCTGGTCATCGCGGACCGGGCGCTGCCGGCGGTCAGCGCGATCTTCGGCGCGGAGGCGGGCGTGTACGGCGGCGCGGTGACGGTGCTGGGCGTGCTGCTGTATTCCCTGCAGCAGTACTGCGATTTCTCCGGCGGCATCGATCTGGTCGCCGGCATCGCGCAGCAGATGGGCATCGCGCTGGCGCCGAACTTCAAGCGGCCGTACTTTGCGGTCTCCCTGGGCGATTTCTGGCGGCGCTGGCACATCAGCCTGGGCGCGTGGATGCGCGACTATGTGTTCTATCCGTTTGCGCTGACCCGGCCGGTTTCCCGGTTGTCCAAGGCGGCAAAGGCGCGCTTTGGCGCGGAGTTTGGCCGCGCGCTGCCCGCCGCGCTGGGCAATATCCTCGTGTTCCTGCTGGTGGGCGTGTGGCACGGCGCGACGAGCAATTACATCCTCTGGGGCCTGTACAACGGCGTGATCCTGGCCTTCTCCGCGCCGATGGAGCCGGCCTACAAGGCCTGGAACGCCGCGCACGCGGGGCTGGCCGCGTCAAAGCCCTTCCACGTCTTCCGCGTGCTGCGCACGTTCCTGATCGTGAACATCGGCTGGTACTTTGACCGCTGCGCGCACGGCGCGGATGCGCTGCGGATGCTGCGCACGACGCTCTGCGATCCGCGCCCCGCCCAACTGACGGAGAAGCTGCTGCGCACGATCGGCCTGCCGCGGGCGGATGCGGCGCTGCTGCTCTTGTGCACGGCGCTGCTGTTTGCCGTCTCGCTCGTGCAGGAGCGCGGCGTCGTGCTGCGCGACTGGGTGAGCCGGCAGCAGCTGCCGCTGCGCTGGCTGGTGCTGATCCTGGGCGTGGCGGCCGTGCTGGTGCTTGGCGTGTACGGCTCCGGCTTTGACGAGGCGGCCTTTATCTACTACCAGTTCTGAGGAGAGGTTCGGAATGAAAAGAAAAAACCTTCTGCGCGGTCTGGAGGCCGTCCTCTTCTGCGTCGTGCTCTGCGCCGTGCTGGGAGCGCTCTCTGGGCTCCTGGAGCGCAAGGAGAGCGGCGATCAGTTCGGGCCGTTCCTCCAAAATCCGCAGCAGTACGACGTGCTGTTCTTTGGAGACAGCTGCTTTGTCAACTGCCTGTATCCCATGGAAATCTGGGAGGATTACGGCATTCCCGGCTATAACCTCTCCTGCTATGGCAATACGCTGGCGGTGAGCTACTGGACGATGATGAACGCGCTCGACTACGCGAGCCCCAAGGCGGTGGTGTTCGCGGTCAACGACGTGCGCAAGGACATCAAGGTCACGGGAAGCAGCGGCGACCTGCACACGGCGCTGGATTTCTGGCCGCTGAGCCGCACCAAGGCGCGCGCGATCGAGGATCTCACCGACGATCCCCATGCCATGGACGACGACGGAAACCGCTATGCGGACATGAGGTGGGAGTATTACTTCACGCTGGGCAAGTATCACGACCGCTGGAGCAAGCTCACGCCGAAGGACTTTAAGCGCAGGCTGAACGTCCAGAAGGGCGCGGACATGATGATCGATGTGGCGCCGGCGAGGGATTACGATCTCATTGACGACGACCAGTACGCCGAGGAGCAGGGCGCGGGCTACCGCTACATGCGCATGGCGATTGAGGAATGCCGGCGCAGGGGCATCGGGATTCTGCTGGTGTATCTGCCGTATCCGGCCTCCGAGCAATCCCAGATGCACGCCAACACCGTCTCCAGCATCGCAGAGGAATACGGCGTGCCCTACATCAACTTTATCCAGCTGGACAGCGTGGTGGACTACGCGACGGACTGCTACGATGAGCTGGCGCACCTCAATCCCTCCGGCGGCCTGAAGGTGACGGATTTCATCGGCGCGTATCTGGCGGAGCACTTTGCCCTCGAGGATCGCCGCGGCGAGGCGGCTTACGCGGATTGGCAAAAGGCTGGGAAGGATTACGCGGCCTACAAGCGCGACAAAATCCGCGGGGAGGACGAGCTGCCCAATCTGCTGATGCTGCTGCACGACGACAGCGTGAGCGCCAGCATCGCCATACGGGCGCAGGCGGAGCTGTATTGGGACGATCAGACGCTGACCCTGCTGCACAACACCGTCCGGGAGCACGTCCTCGAGGCGGAGGCGTACAGCAAATGGTCCAACAGCATGTTCCCGCTCGAGGGCCTCGACGAGGCGGTCTGGGCGGACGAGGCGTACTTCCTGGAGCTGGACAGGGCGCAGGGAACGTTCACCGAGTTGGTGGGCGGCGAGGCCGAAACGAGGACAGAGGAGGCATTCGGCGCCTGGGAGGATGGAAAGGAAATCCGCATCCGGGTCACGGACCCGGAGACGGGCGAGCTGATCGCCGAGCGGCAGTTCTGAGCGTCATCCACAGCATGAGGAGGGATGAACATGCAGGCGTTCGAGCTTTCCCTGGCGACGGAAATCCGACTGGATTCGACGGCGGCTGCGCAGCAGAGGGCCGCGAACATGCTCCGGCGGGACATGCGGAAGGTGCTCGGCGCATGCGGACCGGAAAACGAGATCGTCCTCAGGCGAAGCGCGCTGCTGCCGCCGGAGGCCTGGCGGATGGCGGTTTCCCCGGACAGCGTCACGGTGACCTATGCCGATGATCTGGGCGCTGTCTACGCGCTGCTGACCCTGTCGGAGACGGCGCTGGGCGTCGCTCCGCTTTGGTTCTGGAACGATCAAAGGCTGGAAAGGCGCGAAACCGTGCGGATTCCCTGCGGAGAACGCGGCAGCAGGCCTGCCGCCGTGCGCTACCGCGGCTGGTTCATCAATGACGAGGTGCTGCTGAGCGCCTGGTCGCTGGACGGCAGCAGGGACAAGCCGTGGGAGATGGCGTTTGAAGCGCTCCTGCGCCTGGGCGGCAACCTGGTGATTCCCGGAACCGACAAAAACGCGCACCGTTACCGGGCGCTTGCGGCCTCGTTCGGCCTGTATGTGACGCACCACCACGCTGAGCCCCTGGGCGCGGCCATGTTCCGCCGGGCGTATCCGGAGCTGATCCCGTCGTACAAGGCGCATCCTGCGCTGTTTGAGCAGCTCTGGCGCGAGGCGATTCAGGCTCAGAAGGACATGAAGGTGGTTTGGAATCTCGGCTTCCGGGGACAGGGGGACCGCCCCTTCTGGGAGGACGAGCCGCAATACGACACGCCGGCCAAGCGCGGGGCGCTGATTTCCGCGCTGATCCGCAGGCAGTACGAAATGGTTCAGGAGGCGCTGCCCGGCGCACCCTGCTGCACCAACCTGTATGGCGAGGTCATGGAGCTTTACAGGGACGGGCTGATCGAGCTGCCCGGGGAGATCATCCGCGTCTGGGCGGACAACGGCTATGGCAGGATGGTCACAAGGAGACAGGGCAACCACAATCCGCGCGTTCGCGCGCTGCCGGCGCAGGGAAGCGCCGGCGCGCACGGCCTGTATTATCACGCGTCGTTTTACGATCTCCAGGCGGCCAGCCACATGACCCTGCTGCCCAATTCGCCGGAGTTTGTGCGCGGGGAGCTTCAGGAGGCGATGCGCCTGGGCGTCAGCGCGTATTGGATCGTCAACTGCTCCAACATCAAGCCGCATGTCTATCTGCTGGATTATCTTGCCGCGCTCTGGCGCGAGGGGGATATGGACCCCCGGCGGCACAGGCTGGCGTACTGCGAGCGCTATTATGGCCAGGAAAACGCCCAGCGGGTGGCGGACTGCTTTGCGGCCTACTATGCGCATGCGCTGCCCTACGGCTGTCATGCGGACGAGCGCGCGGGCGAGCAGTTCGGCAACCACGGCGCGCGCATGCTGGTGTCGCAATGGATGCGCGACGCAGACCAGCCTGCGGACGGCATGCGCTGGGCGACGGATGCGCCGACGCTGCGCGGGCAGGTGGTCTGGTATCGGGAAAAATGCGAAGAGGCGGTGCGGGGCTATTCAGCGCTTTGGCAGACCTGCGAAAGGACGCTGCCGCAGCTCACCGGGCCGGGACGCACGCTGCTTGAGGACAGCGTGATGATGCAGGCCGGGCTGCTGCTGCACACCTACGAGGGCGCGCGCCTGGCGATGGAGAGCCTGCTGCTGGCCATGGATCGCGACTGGCTGCAGGCGTTTTATGCGGCGGGCAAGAGCAGGGCGGCTTATCTTGCCGCGGATCAGACCATGCGCGACCGCGAGCATGGGCATTGGCGCCTGTTCTACGCGAACGACTGCCTGGCCGACGTGAAGCAGTCCGCCTGGCTGATGGGCGTGCTGATGGGCGTCCTGCGCAATCACGGAGACGGGCCTCACTTTTATCAATGGCAGCGGCGCTTTCTGGACGCGCCGGAGGACGCGGGCGTCATGCTCATCCTGAACATGGAAAACCATCTGAACAACGACGAACTGTTTGCGCTGATGCAGGCGAGGATGGAGTGAGCCTGCCGGGGCGCGGCGGGGGCGAATTTGCCGTACACAGGGCGCGCTTTTGCGTACAAAATGAATCATATCGGGGAAAGCTTGTCGAACCCGGACGAGCTTTCCTCTTTTTTCGCGCCCTGAAACGACAATGGATCAAAGCCGTGGGCGCTATAATTGCACCTGTAAAGGGGGTTGACCACAGCGCTCATCTTGCTGGATACGGGCATGAACGCGGCGATGCTCCTGGTGGCCGTCAGGCTGGCGGGCGGCGCGATCCGCCCCCGGCGCATACTGGCGGCGGCGCTGACCGGCGCGCTGCTCGCGCAGGCGGTCAGGGAGCTGGGCCTCTCCCGCGGACAGGCTGCCGCGCTGTGGCTGCCTGCCGCGGCGGGCATGATGGCGATCGCCTGCGGGCGCAGCGCGGCCCGCCGTCCCGTGCGTGCCGGCGCGCTGCTGCTGTGTGCGGCGGGGCTGCTGGGCGGCGTCATGCTGGCGCTCTGCGGCGCGACGGGCTCGCTCATGACAGCATATGCGCTTGGCGGCGTTTGTACGCTTCTGATCGCCGCCAACGCGGTCAAGGCGCGGCGCGAGGCGCAGGCGGTCCGGCATGCGCGGGTCGTCTGCAGGGCTTACGGCGTGATGGCGGCGTTTGACGCGATGATCGACAGCGGCAACACGCTCAGGGATTATCTGACGCGCCTGCCGGTGATCGTGCTGCCGGAGGAGACAGGCCGGCGGCGTCTGCGCCTGGGCGACGCGCCGCTGCGACCGATCTTCGCGGACACGGCCGGCGGGCGGCAGATGATGGGCGTGCTCACGCCGCAGGAGATCATCGTGGAAGCGGACGGCCGGCGGCGCGCGGTGCGCGCGGTGGTGGCGCTTTCGCCGGGCATGAGAGAGGGCGCGCCCGCGCTCGTACCGGCGTCGCTGATGGAGCCGGACGAATCGCAGGAATAATGGGGATCGAGGACAGAGGGGGATCAGGCTATGGAACAGGCGAGAAACGGGAACACAAGGCAGCGGACAGCAAGACCGAACTGGACGATCATTCGGCCGGAGGGAACAGTTGCCTACATCGGCGGGAGCGATTCGCTGCCCGCGCCGCTGACCAAGGAGGAGGAGAGCGCACTGTTTGCGCGCCTGCCGGAGGAACCCGATTCGGTGCACAAGGCGCTCATCGAGCACAACCTGCGGCTGGTGGTGTACATCGCGCGCAAGTTTGAAAACACGGGTGTGGGGCTTGAGGACCTGATTTCCATCGGCACGATCGGCCTGATCAAGGCGGTGAACACGTTCGACCCGACGAAGAAGATCAAGCTGGCGACGTACGCCTCGCGCTGCATCGAGAATGAGATTCTCATGTTCCTGCGCAGAACCAGCCGCCAGAAGCTGGAGGTGTCGCTCGACGAGCCGCTCAATACCGACTGGGACGGCAACGAGCTGCTCCTCTCGGACATCCTGGGCACGGAGGGCGACATGGTGTACCGCAGCATCGAGGAGACGGTGGAGCGGCAGATGCTCGCCAGCGCCCTCTCGCGGCTGTCCATGCGGGAAAAGGAGATCATGCGCCTGCGCTTCGGGCTGGGCGGCGGCACGGAGAAGACGCAGAAGGAGGTCGCGGACATCATGGGCATCAGCCAGAGCTACATTTCCCGGCTCGAAAAGCGGATTCTCATGCGGCTGCACAAGGACATGGTGCAGATGGGCTAAACAAGGGCATCGGCAAACCCCTCTTCCGGCGGCGGAGGAGGGGTTTGTCTTTGCCGCCTGCAGGCACATCCTGACCGCGCTCCCTCAAACCGCTTGACAGAAAATCCGGCCTGCGCTACAATAATCAGGTTACACGATGTCGGATGACGAAAAAACGAAGGAGGCGCCTGCGATGCTTGATTATCTGTCCACGCTCTTTGCGGAGCCGCTGGCGTTTTTTGATCAGGCGATTTACCGCGTGCTGGCCGTGCTCATCGGCCTGTGCTGCCACGAGTGGGGCCACGCGTATGTGGCGTACCGCTGCGGCGACGACACCGCCAAGCGCGCGGGCAGGCTCTCGCTCAATCCGCTGCGCCATCTGGACCCCGTCGGCACGCTGCTGATGTTCTTTGTGGGCTTCGGCTACGCGAAGCCCGTGCCGGTCAATCCCTGGAACTACAAGGGCGACAGGCGCAAGGCGGACCTTGCGGTCAGCCTCGCGGGCATCACGATCAACATCCTGCTGTTTGTGCTCTTTACCGCGCTCACCGCCGCGTGCAGCGCGTTCATGTGGTATCCGCAGGTGGTTTCCGAGGTGGGATTGTCTACGGTCATCAGCTACCGCTACAACGCCGTCTGGTCGATCATCGCCGGCTACGGCATGCAGGATTTCGGCAGCCTGATCGCGCATCCGGCGCTGGTGCCGTTTGTGCGCCTGTTCGCCTATACCGCGCTGGTCAACCTGAATCTCGCGGTGTTCAACCTCATTCCGCTGCCGCCGCTGGACGGCTATCATGTGTTCAACGACATCGTCTTCAAGGGCCGCATCCGGCTGTCTCCGCGGGCGTTTCAGATCGGCATGCTGATCGTGCTGATCCTCTCCGCGCAGGGCCTGCTGGGCAGAATCATCTCCGCGGTGGTCTATCCGGCGCAGGACCTGCTGCTCTGGCCGATCCGGATGATCTGGGGGTAAGGCATGGCGTATGTTGTCTCACTCAAGCAGTTTGAGGGGCCGCTCGACCTGCTTTTGCATCTGATCACCCGCGCAAAGGTGGACATCAAGGACATCTTCGTCTCGGAAATCACCGAGCAGTACCTCGCGTCGCTGGACGGCATCGACGAGCTGGACATGGACACGGCCAGCGAGTTTCTGACCATGGCGGCGACGCTGCTGGAGATCAAGTCCCGCGCGCTGCTGCCGCGCCCGCCTGCTGCGGAGGAGGAGGGCGAGGAGACGCCGGAGCAGGCCCTCATCCGCAGGCTCGAGGAGTACAAGCTCTACAAGGAGAGCGCCGGGCGGATGAAGGAATTTGAGCAGGCGGCCATGCAGGTCTTTTCCAAGCTGCCGGAGGAATATCCGCTGCCGCCCCAGCCGGTGGAGCTGACGGGCCTCACCCTGCAGGGCCTCGTGCGCGCGCTGGAGCGCATCATTGCCCGGCAGACGATGCAGGACGAGCCGGGCCGCGTGTTCCGCGCGATCACGCGCGACCGGTTCACCATCGAGCAATGCACGTTCAACCTGACCAGCAGGCTCAAGCGGGGCCCGGTGCTCTTTTCGGACATGCTCTCCGATCAGGTGACGCGCGATGAGATCGTCTCGTATTTCATGGCCATGCTCGAGCTGCTCAAGCTGGGCAAGCTGCACGCGCAGCAGGAGAAGGTCTATGACGACATACTGATACTGCCCGGCAGAAGGGATGGAGAAGATGGAGAAGACGGAGCAGACGACGATGCCGCTGGACGAGGCGAAGCCGAGGCTTGAGCTCAAGGAGCGCGTGGGCGTCGTGGAGGCGATTCTGTTTGTGACCGGCAACGCGGTGGAAAAGAGGGAAATCTGCCGCGCGATGGAGCTGACGGAGGGCGAGCTGGAGGAGACGCTCGACGCGCTGGAAAGCGGCTACGACTTTGACCGGCGCGGGCTGCGGCTTCTGCGCTTTGGCGCGCACGTGCAGCTGGCCACGCGCCCGGATTACGCGCCGTATGTGGAAAAGCTGCTTCAGCCCGTGCAGAAGCAGTCGCTCTCCCAGGCGGTGATGGAGACGCTGGCCGTGATCGCCTACCGCCAGCCGGTGACCAAGGCGGAGATCGAGCAGGTGCGCGGCGTGAAGTGCGATTACTCCGTGCAGTCGCTGGTGACGAAGGGGCTCATCGAGGAGGTCGGACGCAAGGAAGCGCTGGGCCGCCCGATCCTCTACGGCACGACGGACGCGTTCCTGCGCCATTTCTGCATCTCCTCGCTCGCGGAGCTGCCGGAGATCGACTTTTCCAGGCTGGCGGCGAAGCTGGAAGCGGGCACGGCCGGGCAGGACGAGCTGCCAGAGCATCAAGAGGACATTGACAGCGGCACAGCCGCTGAGCAATCAATAACCCAACCCATTGTACATGAGGAGGAAATCTGTGATGAAGAAGTTCTTTGAGGAATTCAAGGCGTTTGCCATGCGCGGCAACGTCGTGGACATGGCCATCGGCGTGATCATCGGCGGCGCGTTCGGCAAGATCACCACGTCCCTGGTCAACGACATCTTTATGCCGCTGCTGGGCATTGTGACCGGCGGCGTCAACTTCGGCGGTCTGTTCTATGCGCTGGACGGCAACCACTATGCCAGCATCGAGGCGGCTGCCGAGGCGGGCGTGGGCACGCTCAACTACGGCGCGTTCATCCAGTATGTCATCGACTTCATTCTGGTCGCGTTCTGCATGTTCCTGGTCATCAAGCTGATGAACAGCCTGAAGAAGAAGGAAGAGGAACCGGCCCCGGCCCCGGTGAAGGAGCCGCGCCTGTGCCCGTACTGCCGCATGGAGATTCCGGAAGACGCGACCCGCTGCGGCCACTGCACCAGCGTGCTGGACAAGTAAGATGAAAAATGCAGGCTCCCTCCAAGCGATTTGGAGGGAGTTTTTGTACAATTAGGAAATTACGCAAAGAATCGTGCAGCGAGCACCGGGAGACATGGCCTTCATAAGCCGTTCGGAAGTGGGAGCGGGCCCGGCCCGCTGCTGCATGCCCGGGCTTCTTTTCGCATACCTTCGCCGGGAGGGGATGAGAATGCGACTGGTAGCCTTTGGCGGAGACGCGCGCATGCTGGGCGCGCTGGAGGCGGCAAAGCGGGTAGGATGGGAGACGGAGTACGTCTGCCGGGAGGAGGACGCGCCGCAGGAGGGCGTATGGGCCGACGCGGTGATGCTGCCCTGGCCGCACAGCTTCCGGGATGGAAAGCTGACGGGCACGGAGCTCCTGCGGGAACGGACGCTTGAACTGCTGCCATCGTGCGGCGTGGCGCTGCACGGCGGCGGCGTGACGGGGCAGGAGATGCCGGGCGCGAGGCTGGCGTTTGATCCCGCGCACGACGAGGCGCTGCTGCGCGTGAATGCGCAGCTGACGGCGGAGGGCGCGATTGCCCGGGCGATGCAGCGGCCGGGGCGCGCGCTGCTGGGCAGCACCTGCGTGGTGACGGGCTTTGGCCGGATCGGCCAGGCGCTGACTGTGCGGCTGACGGCGCTGGGCGCGTTTGTGATCGTATGCGCGAGAAACGAGGCGCAGATGCGAAGGGCGCATGAGCTGGGCGCGCATCCGCTGCCGCTGGAGCGGATTGCCCAGGCGTGCGCGCAGGCGGATGTGATCTTCAATACCGTGCCGGCGCGCATCCTGCAGGAGACGGCGCTCGCGTGCATCGGACGGGAGACGCTGCTCATCGAGCTGGCGAGCCCGCCGTACGGCGCGGACCCGGAGGCGGCGAGGCGGCTGAACGTGAGCATGGTGCTCCTGGGCGGACTGCCGGGACGGTACGCGCCGATGGACGCGGGCGCGGCCCTGTTTGAGGCGCTTGAGCGGAAGGTGACCGAGCGGTGCAGCGAAGGAGGGCGCGGCGATGGCTGAGACGCGGATCGGGTTTGCGGTGACGGGGTCGTTCTGCACGTTTGCGAAGGTGTTTCCGCAGATGCAGCTGCTGGCGGAGAAGGGCTACAGGGTGATTCCGATCATGTCGGAGAACGCGTACGCGACCGACACGCGCTTTGGCCGCGCGCAGGACTGGATCAGGAAGGCGGAGGAGATCACGGGGGAAACGGTGATTCACACGATCGCGCAGGCGGAGCCCATCGGGCCCAAGAAGCTGCTCGATCTGCTGGTGATCGCGCCGTGCACGGGCAACACGCTGGGCAAGCTGGCGTGCGGCATCTACGACACCGCGCCGACGCTGGCCGTCAAGAGCCACCGGCGCAACGACGGGCCGGTGCTCATCGCGGTCTCGACCAACGACGCGCTGGCGTTCTCCGCCGCAAACATTGGCGCGCTGATGGCCCGGCGGGGCGTGTTCTTCGTCCCCTTTGAGCAGGACGATTTCAGGGGCAAGCCGACCAGCTGCGTGGCGGACTTTGAAAAAATCCTCCCTGCGGTCGGAGCGGCGCTGGACGGAAGGCAGCTTCAGCCGATGTTTTTTTGATCAGGACGGGAAGAAAGCGCGCGGATGATTCGTCTTGTTGACAAAAGGAGTTTTTTGACCTATTATGAGACGAAGAGGTGATGGACAGTGAGACGAATCCTTGCAGCGATGATGGCTGCTCTGCTGCTGCCCGCGTGCGCGCAGGCAACGCAGATCGTGATGGCAGTACAGGACGACGAGATCGGCGGAAGCAGTCTGGCTGTCTTTTCCGCGGCGGCGGACACGATCGACACCGTGCCCGGACAGGAGACGCAGCCTGACGCCGTGATGCTGGCCATCGACGCGCAGATCGAGGCGCGCTTTGCGCAGAAGAAGGCGGCCGTGGCGGTGAACCGCGGGACGGTCACGCAGACGGGCAGCGTCTGGCAGGACGGCAAGACGGCCTCCATGGCGCTCACCTGGCAGGGCGAGCAGATAGACGGCAGCGACGGCTGCGCGTCCATGGGCCTGAACGTCAGCCTGGAAACCGGCGAGGAGATCCTGCTTCATCAGCTGTTTTCCGACTGGGACGCCGCGCTGGCGGCGATGGAGACGATCATCACGGACGACGTGCTGGACGGCATGAGCGACTACATGGAATACGCCGAGCTGCTGCCCATGCCCACGGACAATTACTCCTTTGACGATTTCGGCCTGACGGTGTACTGGCCGGAGGACCGCTACCGCTATTTCGACGGGACGAGCGGCAGCGTGACGTTCTACTGGCACGAGCTGGCGGATTACATCGACGAAAACAGCCCGGTCCGTGCGCTGGCGCACCCGGACGCGCCGTACAACGCCACGGAGATCGAGGCGCTGTGCATGAGCGGCGAGGTGACGTCCATGCTGACGCTGAAGCTGGGTGAGCTGCTGGGCGACACCGCAAGCCGGTATCGTCTGGCCGATCCCGACTACACGACCGACGCGCTGGTGTATCCGCTGGAGCGCATGCGCGGCTTTGCGGTGGAGATTCCCAAGTACGCCGAGACAGAGGAGGAGCAAACGCCCGTCTCCGCCGTCCGCGCCTCGCGCGTGAGCATGGCGGGCCTGCTGACCACGGGGAAGACCACGGATGCGGAGGTGCTCGCGCTGCTGGGCGAACCGGCAAAGGAGACGGCCTTTGACGAGGACGCGGCGCTCGACGCGCTGCTTGTGCCGGGCAGGAGCCTGTATTTTGAGATCGCCGGGCGCGTGCTTGAGACGCATTTTGATGAAGACGGCGTGCTCGCCTGCGTGATCCTGCGCAGCGCGATGCCGGAAGGGCTTTACTGAAAAATGGAATTGTGATATAATAATCTGCCTGAATCTGCTCAGGCAGATTATTTTGTATACAATCCGGCGATCAACGGCAACGGTATCGCCTTATGGAATCCGGGAGGCTTGAGAATGGCCAAAAAGGCGGCGCCAAAGAGCGCAAAGAACAAACGAAAGGTGAGCGGCAAGCGCGGCTCGGCGGGGCGCAGGAAAAAGCAAAGCGGCGTTGATCCGCGCGGCGTGGCGGGCATCGCCGTCCTGTGCGTGGGGCTGCTCGCCTTTATCAGCCAGTTTATCCCCTCCGGCGGCGGGCTGCTCAACAGCGCCACGATGCTGACGCGCGGGCTGGGCGGCACGCTGTGCCTGCTCCTGCCGGTGGTGCTGTGCTGGGCGGGCGTGACGCTGGTGTTCTTTTCCAGCGGACGCATGAGCGCCCGGACGATGATCTGCGGCGCGCTGGTGTTCCTGTTTGTGGAGACGCTTTTGCAGCTCTTTGAGATCGGCACGGTGACCTCCGCCATCTTTGCCGACGGACAGCAGGCGACCTACGGCACGTTCCTGCTGCGCTCGTACAAGAGCGCGATGCTCACCTGCAAGGGCGGCGGCCTGATCGGCGCGCTGCTGGCCTGGCCACTGTACAAGGCGCTGGACGTGTGGGGCGCGGTGATCGTGCTGATCTTCGCCTGCACGATCGTGCTGATGGTGCTGACCGGCGTGTCCCTGAACGGCGTGGGGATGTACCTGAGCGAGCTGCTGGACGATCTGCGCGCGTCGCGCAGCGAGCAGCGGGAGGAGCGCGAAGCGCTGCGCGAGCGGCGCGAGGAGGAGGCGCTCCGCCGGGAGACGGAGTTGGCCGAGCAGCGCGAGGCCAAGCGCATCGAGCGCGAGCGCCAGGAGGCCGCCGAACGGGAACGCCTCGAGGCCGAGGCATACGGCGGGCAGGCGGCAGCGCAGGAGGACAAACCCGTGCGCAAGCGCAAGGCCAGGCCGGCGCCGGAGGCGGCGCAGGCGCCTGAACAGGACGTGCCGCCGATCCAGACGGAGCCCCCCGCCCAGCGGACGGCCCGGCAGGCTGCGCCGCAGGCGCGAAAGCGCACGGCGATCCGGGAGGACATGCCGCTGTACATCGAGCGGGACGACGAGTTCGCCCGCGAGAGCATCGAGACGCGCGCGGAGCCGCGCGGACCGAGGCGCAGGCACAGCTTTACGATCGAGGAGGCGGAGAACGCGTTCCTCTACGGCATGGACAGCACGCCTCCCGCGCAGGAGCCGGTCTATCCGGCGCAGACGCCTGAATACGACGCGCAGACGCTTGCGCAGGAGGAGCCCGCGTATGCGCAGGAGCCCTGGGCCCAGGCGGCGCAGCCCGCAGCCGAGCCGGAAGAGCCCCTGCAGCAGGAGACGTACCCCGAGCAGGACGAGCCGGAGGACGACGTGCCGTTCTGGAAGGCAAACCCGGACATGGTGATCGAGCACTACGAGGCGCAGCAGGACGACGAGGTGATCGTGCGCGATGCGGACGAGCCGGAGACGCCGCCGCCGGTGCGCCGTGCGCCCGTGGCCGAACCGGCGGCAAACGTGACCGGCACGGGCACAGGGGCGGGCTCCACGCCGCTCTCGCGCTCCATCGCGGCGGCGCAGGCCGCGGCCAACCGCGACGTGCCGAGGGTGCAGAACGTGCTGGCCGCGCAGGAAGCGGCGGCAAAGGACGACACGATCGTGCAGCTGCGCGGCACGCGGCCGGACGGCACGCCGCTGGTGCTGCCCAAAAAGGACGCGCACGAAGCGCCGAAGGTCGAGGGGCCGGAATACGTCTATCCGCCGATCGACCTGCTCAACCGGACAAACAGCACGCAGGACCCGAACATGAGCATGAAGATCCAGCAGGGCGCGGGCAAGCTGCTGTCCACGCTGGAGAGCTTCGGCGTGCAGGCGAAGCTCACGCACGTCACGCACGGCCCGGCGATCACGCGCTACGAGCTGCAGCCGGCCCCGGGCGTGAAGGTCTCGCGCATCGTGAACCTGGTGGACGACATCGCGCTGAACATGGCCTCCGACGGCGTGCGCATCGAGGCGCCGATCCCCGGCAAGCCGGCGGTCGGCATCGAGATCCCCAACGAGAAGATCGAGACGGTCTCCCTGCGCGACGTGCTGGAAAGCCCGGAGATGACGCGCGAGAAGTCCCCGACGGCGGTGGCGCTGGGCAAGGGCATTTCCGGCGCGCCGGTGATCGCGGACATGGCGAAGATGCCGCACGTGCTCATCGCGGGCGCGACCGGCTCCGGCAAGTCCGTTTGCATCAACACGATCATCAACTCGATCATCTACCGCGCCTCCCCCAGGGAGGTCAGGCTGATTCTGATCGACCCGAAGGTCGTCGAGCTGTCGGTGTACAACGGCATTCCGCACCTGCTGGTGCCGGTCGTCACCGACCCGAAGAAGGCCTCCGCGGCGCTCTCGTGGGCGGTGGTGGAGATGGAGCACCGCTACAAGCGCTTTGAGACGATGGGCGTGCGCAACATCAAGGGCTACAACGAAGCGATCGGACCGGATGAGGAGCCGATGAGCAAGATCATCGTCATCATCGACGAGCTGGCCGACCTCATGATGGTCGCCCCGGGCGAGGTCGAGGAATCGATCTGCCGCCTGGCGCAGCTGGCGCGCGCGGCGGGCATCCATCTGGTCATCGCGACGCAGCGCCCGTCGGTCAACGTCATCACCGGCGTCATCAAGGCGAACATCCCCAGCCGCATCGCGTTCGCGGTGTCCAGCCAGATCGACAGCCGCACCATCCTCGACACGGGCGGCGCGGAAAAGCTGCTGGGCAAGGGCGATATGCTCTATGCGCCGCAGGGCGCGGGCAAGCCCACGCGCGTGCAGGGCTGCTTCGTCTCCGACGACGAGGTGCAGCGCATCGTCGATTTCGTGCGCGGCAAGCACACGGCCGAGTACAGCGAGGACGTGATGGAGCAGATGAACGCCGCCGCGGACGAGGAAAAGGCCGCCGGGGGCGACACGCCTGCGAGCGGCGAGCCGGTGGACGAGATGCTCAGCAAGGCCATCGAGCTGGCCATCGAGGCGGGCCAGGTGTCCATCAGCATGCTCCAGCGCAGGCTGCGCGTGGGCTATGCGCGCGCGGGCAGGCTGGTGGACGAGATGACCCTGCGCGGCATCACCGCCGAGGCCGAGGGCCCCACCAAGCCGCGCACGGTGCTCATTTCCCGCGAGGAATGGCGGCGCATGCAGGAAAATCAGGAATGACGCAGAATTAAAAAAGGTCAATCGATCTGAATCGCCTGCGGGCGATCCGGGAAAGGAAGAGTTGCCAATGAAGTTCATCAAGACGCCCGTCAAGGGCATGTGCGATATGCTCCCCTCCGACATGCGCCTGCGCGAGCACGTGCTGTCCATGATCAAGAAGAGCTACGGCCAGTACGGCTTCATGCAGATCGAAACGCCGATCGTCGAGCACATCGAGAACCTGACCAGCAAGCAGGGCGGCGACAACGAGAAGCTGATCTTCAAGGTCATGAAGCGCGGCGCGGAGCTGCAGCGCGCCATCGACAAGGGCGACGGCGAATACGCCGACAACGGCCTGCGCTACGACCTGACGCTGCCGCTGGCGCGCTACTACGCCTGCAACAAGGAGAAGCTGCCGTCCCCGTTCAAGGCGCTGCAGATGGGCAACGTCTACCGCGCGGACAACCCGCAGAAGGGCCGCTTCCGCCAGTTCACCCAGTGCGACATCGACATCCTGGGCGACGACAGCAGCCTGGCGGAGATCGAGCTGATCACGGCGACCGCGTCCATGCTCACGCAGATCTTCGCCGAGATCGGCATCACCGACTTCACCATCCACATCAACGACCGCCGCATCCTGGGCGCCGTGGCGCTGTGCGCGGGCTTTGCCGAGGAGGACGTCGGCTCCGTGCTCATCAGCCTGGACAAGTTTGACAAGATCGGCCTGGAGGGCATCGAGAAGGAGCTGCTGGATAACGGCTATGCGCAGGAGACGGTGGACAAGTACCTGGCCGTCTACCGTGCGGTGAAGGAGGGCATCTCCATCGAGGAATTCTGCAGGGACATCGACGAGGCGTATCTGCCGCAGGCGGTCAGGCAGAACCTGGACGACATCATTGCCAGTGTGGCTCCTGTGCTCGCCGAGGGCGTGAAGATCGTCTTTGATCCCACGCTGGTGCGCGGCATGGGCTACTACACCGGCCCGATCTTCGAGGTCACCATGGACGGCTACAACTTCTCCATCGCCGGCGGCGGCCGCTACGACAAGATGATCGGCAAGTTCTCCGGCCAGGACGTGGCGGCGAGCGGCTTCTCCATCGGCTTTGAACGCATCGTGACGATCCTCAAGGACCACATGCAGGACGCCAGCAAGCTGCCCGAGGGCTCCACGGCCTATCTGCTGGGCAACCGCGTCTCCCTGGAGCGCAAGGCCGAGGTGCTCGCCACCGCGCGCAGGCTCCGCGAGGACGGCACCGTGGTGACCGTCATGCCGATGGCCAAGAACATGAAGCACCAGATCAGCCTGCTGGAGGCCGAGGGCTTCACCAGGTTTGAAAAAATCTACGAGTGACCGGGTAAAAACGCGGAAACGGCGTATGTTAAGTCAAAGGAGCAGAGCATGACCAACAAGGGAATTGTCAAGGAAGTGAGCGGCGAGATGCTCACCGTCGAGTTTGAGCGCCACGAGGCCTGCGGCGACTGCCACGCCTGCATGCACGGCAGCACGGACTGCGCCAAGCACACCATCACGATCAAGGGGCAGGCCGACGTGGGCGACGAGATCGTGGTGGAGATGGACGAATCGCATGTGATGGCGGCGTCCGCTACGGCCTACATGATTCCGTTTGCGGGCTTCATGATCGGCATACTGGGCAGCTACGCGCTGGGCCTCTCCGAGCCGCTGATGGCGCTGTGCGCTCTGGCGGGCACGGCGGTTGCCTACATGATCATGCGCATGCTCGACCCGCGCCTCTCCAAGGGCCGCTGGGAGCACAGGATCGTCTCCGTCAGCAAGCCGGAGAAGGAATAAAAACGCATCCAGAAACAGGAGGAAACGAATATGGCAAAGCATTTTGACACCGCGGCCTTTGAGGCGGCGATTGCGGGCGACAAGCCCGTGCTGGTGGATTTCTGGGCGACCTGGTGCGGCCCGTGCCGCATGATCGCGCCGGTGATCGAGGAGATTGCCAGCGAGTTTGAGGGCAAGGCGATCGTGGGCAAGGTGGACGTGGACGAGGAGCCGGGCCTGGCCCAGCGCTTCGGCATCATGAGCATCCCGACGCTGATCGTCTTCAAGGGCGGCAAGGTGGTCGAGCAGGCCGTCGGCGCCCGCGGCAAGGCCGATGTGGCGGCGATGGTGAGCCGTCACCTGTAAAATTCCCATGTTTCAGGAGACGTCCGGAAATTCCGGGCGTCTTTTGCATCCGCCCGGGGCATGCGCCTCCAAAAACACGGATGGATTCTTCATGTTCCCCTTTTATTGGCTGACAAATTGTGCTATAATCGAAAATGGTTATCATAGGGCCATGGGGGTTCGTTTTGTGTGTCTATTCAAAGCATCTGGCACATGGTGCAGATGGCTTTTGAAACATAGAGTATCGATTTGCAAATACGAAATGGGGGGAGGATGAAGAACATGGCGAAGCTGAGAATCATTCCGCTGGGCGGCATCGGCGAGATCGGCAAGAACATGACGGCGTTTGAGTACGGCGACGACGTCATCGTGGTCGACTGCGGCTCGATTTTTCCCAAGCAGGATATGCTGGGCATCGATCTGGTGATTCCCGACATTGCCTATCTGACGAACAACCGCGAACGCGTTCGCGCGTACCTGTTTACTCACGGACATGAGGATCACATCGGCGCGGTGCCGTATGTGTTTCCCCGCGTACCCGCGCCGGCGTATGGCACGAAGCTCACCTGCGCGCTCATACGCGGCAAGCTGACGGAGCATAATATTTCGGGCATTCAGCTCAATGTGGTCAAGCCGAGGGAAACGGTGCAAATCGGCGCGTTCTCGGTACAGTTCATCAAGGTCAGCCATTCCATCGCCGGCGCAGTGGCCATGGCCATCACCTGTCCGGCCGGCACGGTGATCGTCACGGGCGATTTCAAGATCGACTATACGCCCATCGACGGCGAGGTGACGGATCTGGGCACGCTGGCCGCATGGGGCAATCAGGGCGTGCTCGCGTTGCTGGCGGATTCCACCAACGTCGAGCGTCCCGGCTATACGATGAGCGAAAAGAAGATCGCCGAGACGTTCCGCGGGCTGTTCAAGGACGCAAACAGGCGCATCATCATCGCGATGTTCGCCTCCAACCTGCACCGCATCCAGCAGGTGGTCGATCTGTGCGTCGAGTTTGGCAGGAAGATCTGCTTCGTCGGGCGCAGCATGGTGAACGTCACGAAGCTGGCGATGGAGATCGGCGAAATCAAGATCCCGCGCGAGGTGCTCGTCGAGGCGGGCGATCTGGATTGCTACGATGACGACGAGATCGTCGTGCTGACCACGGGCAGCCAGGGCGAGCCGATGAGCGGCCTGACCCGCATGGCCAACAGCGAGCACCGCAAGCTGCAGATCCGCGAGGGCGACACGGTCATCATCTCCGCGACGCCGATCCCGGGCAACGAGATCATGGTCTCGCGCATCATCGACCAACTCTACCGCATCGGCGCGAACGTGGTGTACAACCGCATCGCGGACGTGCATGTCTCCGGCCACGCCTGCCAGGAGGAGCTCAAGCTCATTCAGGCGCTGGTGCGCCCGAAGTACTTCATCCCGGTGCACGGCGAATACAGGATGCTGCAGCGCCATGCCGAAATCGCGATCAAGATGGGCATGCCGCAGGACAACGCGATCATCCTGGAGCTGGGCCAGGCGCTGGAGCTCTCCCAGGATGAGGCGAGCATCACCGGACCGATCCCGACCGGCTCGGTGATGGTCGACGGCCTGGGCGTGGGCGACGTGGGCAACGTCGTGCTGCGCGACCGCAAGCATCTGTCCCAGGACGGCCTGATCATCGTGATCGTCGGCGTGAGCAAGGAGACGGGCCAGGTGACCTCCGGTCCGGAACTGATCTCCCGCGGCTTTGTGTACGTGCGCGAAAACGAGGAGCTGATCTCCGGCGCGCGCAGCGTGGCCATGGACGTGCTCTCGCGCTACGAGCGTATCGAGCAGAGCGACTGGACGAGCATCAAAAACGGCATCAAGGACGAGATGCACACCTATCTGCTCGCGCAGATCAAGCGCAACCCGATGATCCTGCCGATCATCATGGAAACCTGACCGGCATGCTGCCGGCCTGCTCCCGACGGGCAACCCGGAAGGGCCGCCCGGAGGGCGGGGCCGCAGGCATGCGGGAAACCGCAATCGCTTAAAGAAGGATGACAAGCATGAACATTTACGATACCGCGCACCGCCTCGCCGGCGAGATCCGCTCAAGCGAGGAGTGCGTGCGCCTGCGCGAGCTGCGCGAGCGCGCTTACGCAGACGACACCAACCGCGTGCTGCTGGAGGAATACAAGCGCCTGCAGGTGAAGCTGCAGATGAGCATGGTCGGCGCGGCCGGGCAGATGCCCGGCGAGGACATGCAGCGCTTTCAGCAGCTGGCGTCGCTGCTGTACATGAACAGCGACGTGCAGGCCTATCTGATGGCGGAGATGCAGATGCAGAAGACGCTGGCGGACGTATTCAAGATCCTGACGGAGGCGGCCGGCGTGAACTTCGATCTGCCGGAAAACGCGTAACGGGAGGAACGGAGATTTGGCGAAGAAAAAAAAGCGCAGCGGCAGGCTGACGGAGCGCGAGCTGCATGAGCGCCGCCGCTACGGCTTCTTCTGGTATGACTGGCTGTGGCGCATTCTCCGGCCGGCGCTGGTGTTCCTGACGTCGTTCGTGATCGTCTGCGGTCTGGTCTACACGGGTTACAGAAAGATCGACGCGATGTTCTTCGCGCCGGTTGACGCCAAAGATACGACCGTGGTGGAGTTTGAGGTCGCCTCCGGCAGCTCGCTGGCGACGGTTGCACGGAACCTGGAGGAGGCGGGCCTGATTCACAACCACTCCGTCTTCAAGTACATGGCCGACTTCATGGGCATGGGCCAGAAGATTCAGAGCGGCGATTACGAGCTCACCCGCGCGATGAGCGCGACCGACATCCTGGACGAGCTGGTCTCCGGCGACGGCAAGCCGCTGACGGCCAGGATCACGATCATCCCCGGCTGGACGGTGGAGGATATCGCGGAGTACCTCGTGGAGCACAAGATTCTGAAAAGCGCCGACGAATTCCTGAGCCTGTGCAAGACGGGCGAGGCGTACAGCGGGTACTACTTCATCGAGGAGATGCTGAAGAAAGAGGACAGCGATCAGCGTCTGTATGCGCTGGAGGGCTACCTCTCGCCGAATACCTACGAGATTTACACCAGCTCGAGCGCGGATACGATCATCAAGCGCCTGCTCTCCCAGACGGAGGCGGCGTACAGCCTGAGCTACGACGAGCGCGCGCAGGAGCTGGGCATGACGATGGACGAGGTGTTCACCCTCGCGTCGATGATCGAGAAGGAAGCCAAGACGGCGGACTTCGCCAAGGTCAGCGCGGTATTCCACAACCGCCTGAAGCAGAACATGACGCTCGGCTCGGACGTGACGGTCAAGTATGCCTCCGGCTCGGAGAAGATGGTGCTCTCCTCCAGCGATCTGAGCGTGGAATCGCCGTACAACACCTACACGCGCAAGGGCCTGCCCGTCGGGCCGATCTGCAATCCGTCGATGGACGCGGTGGTTGCCGCGCTGTACCCGGACGAGCAGTATCTGGCGCAGAAGTACCTGTACTTCTGCTCGAAGGACCCGGACTCCGGCGAGCTGTACTTCTCCAGGACGCAGGAGGAGCATGACGCGGCGGTGGCGATGTACCGCCCGCTGTGGGAGGAATACGACAGGAGCCGCGGGCTCAGTCCGTGATTCAAAGGGGACAACCGAATGAAGAAGATGCCGACGCTGCTCGCCCCGGCGGGCAGCATGAGGCCCCTGATGACGGCGCTGCGCTTCGGCGCAGACGCCGTTTATTGTGGGGCCAAGCAATACGGCCTGCGCGCACAGGCCGGCAACTTTGACGAGGAACAGCTGGCGCAGGCCGTGCAGCTGGCGCACGCGGCAGGCGCGAAGGTGAACCTGACGCTGAACATCTTTGCCTTTGACGGCGACCTGCCGGGCATGGTGCGCTCGGCGAAGCAGGCGCAGGAGATCGGCGTGGACGCGGCGATCGTGTCCGACCTGGGCGCGATCGCGAGGATTGCGCGCGAGGCGCCGGGCCTGGACGTGCATGTGAGCACACAGGCGAACGCGACCAACAGCGAGACGGCGCGGGTCTACCGGAGCCTCGGCGCGAAGCGCGTGGTGCTGGCGCGGGAGATGACGCTTGAGCAGATCGAGGCGATGGCGCGCGCGCTTCACGGCGAGATCGAGCTGGAAGCGTTCATCCACGGCGCGGTGTGCATGTCGTACTCGGGCCGCTGCATGCTCTCCAGCTTTTTAAGCGGGCGCAGCGCGAACCGCGGCGCGTGCAGCCAGCCCTGCCGCTGGACCTACACGCTGACCGAGCGGACGAGACCGGACGAGCCGATGCCCATCGAGGAGGATGGGCGCGGCACGGCGATTCTGTCCAGCCGGGATCTGTGCATGATGGAGCACCTGCCGCGGCTGATGGAGAGCGGCGTGTGCTGCTTCAAGATCGAGGGCCGGATGAAGAACGAGCTGTACATCGGCACGGTCGTCGGCGCGTACAGGCGCGCGATGGACGCGTACGCGGCCGATCCGGCGGCGTATGTTGATAACGGGGCGCTGCGCCGGCAACTGCGCGGGGAGCTCGACAAGATCAGCCACAGGGTCTACGACACCGGCTTTTACTTCGGGCAGCCCGAGGTCTGCGGCGAGGCCGTCGGCACGCAGCAGGCGGCGGAGTACATGGGCTACGTCGTGGACGTGTCCGGCGGGGACGCGCTGGTGGAGATGAAGAACCGGTTCTTCGTCGGCGACCGGCTTGAAACCGTCACGCCGAGGGGCAGCGAGCCGCTGGTGATCGAGGACATCGTGCTGGACGCGACCGGCGAGCACGTCGGCGTGGTCAACATCCCGAACACGCTGGTGCGGATTCCGTGCGGCGAAAAGCTCGGGGCGGGCGATATGCTCCGGGGCCCGGTGAGAAACAGGGCGTAATGTAAAAATGTTTCGCGCGGTTTTCGTGGGATTTTGTACTTGAGAGGAGGTGCCCGGATGGAAGAGATCGAGGTCTTTGCGGATGAGACGGTATTCAGAAACGAGGAGAACGGCTACACGGTGCTGGTCGTCAAGTCCGGCAGGACGCGCGTGTCCGCCGTGGGCATCATGCCGCCCATCGCGCCGGGCGAAAAGCTGAAAATCACCGGCGAATGGGTGGAGCATCCGGTTTACGGCAAGCAGATCAAGGTCAGCGGCTGCGAGATCGAGAAGCCGACGACGCTCTCGGGCATCGAGAAATACCTCTGCAGCGGCATGATCCGCGGCGTCGGCCCGGCGACGGCGAAGCTGCTGATCAAGGCCTTCGGCGAAAAGACGCTCGACGTGCTGTACGCCGAGCCGCAGAAGCTGATGGACGTGCCGGGCATCGGCCCCAAGCGCGCGAAGATGATCATGGAGAGCTATGCCGAGCAGGCGCAGCAGCGCGAGGCGATGGTCTTCCTGCAGAGCTACGGCGTGACGCCCTCGCTGGCCGTGAAGATCTTCAAGCAATACGGTGAGAATGTGCAGCAGGTCATCCGCCAGAATCCCTACCGGCTGGTGGAGGACATCGAGGGCGTGGGCTTCAAGACGGCGGACAAGATCGCTGCGTCGCTGGGCATTGAGCCGGACAGCGAGTACCGGCTGTGCGCCGGCGTGCAGCACACGCTGGCGGAGGCGACGAACGGCACGGGCCACTGCTACCTGCCGCGCGGGGAGCTCTCTCTGTACGCACAGCGGCTGCTGGGCAACGAGCCTGAGCTGATCGAGCACACGATCGACAGCCTGATCCTCTCGCGCCGGCTGATCGCGCAGATGCTGCCGGGCGAGGGCGAGGAGATCGTGGCGGTGTATCTGCCGCAGACCTACCATGCCGAGGTGGACGTGGCGCGCAGGCTGCGCGAGATGATCGATGCGATGCCCAGCACCATGGCGACGGATCTGTCCGCGCAGATCGACGAGCTGGAGCGCCTTGAGGGCGTGACCTTCCATGAGCAGCAGCGCCGCGCGATCGAGACGGCGGTGTCAAGCGGCATGACGGTGATCACCGGCGGCCCGGGCACGGGCAAGACGACGATCATCAAGTGCATCATCCGTCTGCTGAGCGTCGGCGGCGAGATCGCGCTCGCCGCGCCGACGGGCCGCGCCGCCAAGCGCATGAGCGAGGCCTGCGGCATGGAGGCCAAGACGCTGCACAGGCTGCTCGAGTACGGCGGCGAGGAGGGCGACTTTGCCCGCGGAACGGACAACCCGCTGGAAATGGACACGCTGATCATCGACGAGATGTCGATGGTCGACATCTTCCTGATGCGCAGCGTGCTGCGGGCGCTGGTGCCGGGCACGCGGCTGATCATGGTCGGCGACAGCGACCAGCTGCCCAGCGTGGGCGCGGGCAACGTGCTGCGCGACATTCTGGACAGCAAGGCGATCCCGGCGGTGGAGCTGACGGAGATCTTCCGCCAGGACGAAAAGAGCATGATCGTCTACAACGCGCACCGCATCAACCACGGCGAGGCCCCGCGGCTGAACGCGAAGGGCAGCGATTTCTTCTTCGAGCGCGCCGCCTCGCCGACGGACGCGGCGAAGAAGATTGTAAACCTCTGCGCGACGCGCCTGCCGAATTTCCTGGGCCTCGATCCGGTGAAGCAGATGCAGGTGCTCTCGCCCACGAAAAAGGGCGACTGCGGCGTGTGGATGCTCAACCAGATGCTTCAGGCGCAGTTCAACCCGCCCGCCGCCCACAAACAGGAGCGCGTGCGCGGCGATACGGTCTTCCGCGAGGGCGACAAGGTGATGCAGACGCGCAACAACTACCAGCTGGCCTGGAAGAAGGAGGGCGTGTTTGCCTGGGAGGAAGGGCAGGGCGTCTTCAACGGCGACATCGGCTTCATCACGGCCATCGACACGCAGGAGCGCACCGTCGAGGTGCAGTTTGACGACGAGCGCATCGCGACCTACGAGGGCGGGGACGTGGACGACCTGGAGCTGGCGTACTGCATCTCCGTGCACAAGAGCCAGGGCAGCGAGTTCCCGGTGGTGGTGATGCCGGCGGTCGGCGGGCCGCCCATGCTGCTGACGCGCAACCTGCTCTACACGGCGGTGACGCGCGCGCGGCGGCTGGTGATGATCGTCGGCCGCGAGGCGGCGATCGACCAGATGATCGCCAATGTGAACACGAGAAAGCGTTACAGCGCGCTGTGCTGGCGGCTGACGCAGCTGATGGAATTATGAAAAGCGCGATACAGAGGATGATCGGGCGGCTGCTTGACGCGCTGGACGAGCTGCTGTTTCCCGGGGATGTGCTCTGCCTGTGCTGCGAGCGCGCGCTGGGCGATGACGCGCAGGACGGAATCTGCCCATCCTGCACGCGCGCCCTCGCGCAGCTGGCGGGCAGGCAGGAGGCGCGCGAGGCGGAGGGCGGCGAAGCGCTGCCCGAGGGCCTGGCGTACGTTCACGCGGCATTTCCCTACGAGGGCCAGGCGCGGACGCTGATTCACCGGCTCAAGTACGAGAGCGTGCGCGCGGCAAGCGTGCCGCTGGCCCGGCAGATGGCCTTCCTGCCCTCGGGCGAGGAGGAGATCATCGTGCCGGTACCCACGGACAAGCGGAGAAGAAGAAAGCGCGGCTTCAACCAGGCGACGCTGCTGGCAGAGCACATCGGCCGGGAGCTGGGCATGGAGGTCTGCACGGCGCTTGAGCGCGTGGACAGCCGCAGGCCGCAGACGGGGCTTTCCGCCGCACAGCGGCGCACAAACCTTGCGGGCTGCATGGTATCCGGCGGCGCGGTCAGTGGAAAGCGGGTGCTGCTGGTGGACGACGTGTACACCACGGGCGCGACGGCGCAGGAGGCGGCCAGGGCGCTGCGTCTGGCCGGCGCGGCGGGCGTCGGCATGTTCGCCGCGGCGCGCGCGGGCAGCACTGGAGAGGAGCAGGACCCCTTCGATTTGACGGAAAAAGCGCAAAGCGATGGGAAAAATCAGGAAAATCCTGACAGAATATACGGGAATTCGGGAAAAACTTTGTAAAAGCACTTGCAATTTTTCCACGTTGAGCTTATAATGATTGATGGATGAGCTGTCGGGTCTGTGGTTGCAAGTCGATGCCAGTCGCAGGCAAAACGATCCACGTAAGGCGGCCAAAGCGCCGGTGAGCATGGTGCGGCTTAGAAGTAAGTCCGTCCAGGGGTTCCTGAGAGGGTCAGTAGTGGGGCACAGCATTGTGTATGAGCGAACGCTCCAGACGGCGAGTGTGGGGTCAAAGACCAGGTCAGCCGATAGCGTCATACCGATCTCTATTTTTTTCGGAGGGGAATATCCCATGTATCAGGACAAGACTTTGACCTGCAGAGACTGTGGCCAGGAATTTGTGTTCACCGCTGGTGAGCAGGAGTTCTATGCGGAGAAGGGCTTCCAGAATGAGCCGACTCGCTGCAAGGCCTGCCGCATCGCCCGCAAGAACAGCCGCCCGGCTACCGGTGAGGCTCAGCAGCGCGAAATGTACGAGACCACCTGTGCGCAGTGTGGCGCTCCGACCCGCGTGCCTTTCATCCCGAAGAACGACCGACCGATCTATTGCAGCGAGTGCTACGCTTCCCGCCGCGCTCCCCGCTATTAATAGATAATGAAAGCTCCTGCATGCGCAGGGGCTTTTTCTTTTTGTCCGGACAGAAAAGGGCGCAAAGGATTTGCACTTGCGTTTCCTGAACGCCACATTTCTGTCACGTTGTTCCTTTACAATGACCCCTGTCCTGAAATGATTTCCAGATTTCAACGGAGCGGAGGAACATGTATGAGCGAAACCAAGCAGAAGAAGCGCCGGGGCAGGGCCGGACGCAGCGTGAAGAAGTGGATCAAGAGGCTGATCCTGCTGGCCGTTGTGGTGGCGGCGGCGCTCTTTGGCATGAAGGCATATATCAGGAATCAGGCCGCGGGCGCCAATACGGAGGACAGCTACACCCAGACGCAGGTGCTTCGCGGCGCGATGAAGGAAACCGTCTACGGCACGGGCACGACCTCTGCGCGCAATCAGCCTAATGTGCTGGCCCAGGCGGACGGCACGCTGACCGACCTGCGCGTCTCCGTCGGCGATGAGGTGAAGGAGGGCGATATCCTCGCCGTGCTCACCAACGACGAGATTGACGACACCATTACCGACCTGGAGTTCGCGCTGTGGGATCTGGACGCCCAGATCACCGACACCCGCGCAGGCTCCAAGGTGACCAGCATTGAAGCGCCGGTGGCCGGCCGCGTGGTGGCCATCTACGCCAAGGCCGGCGACGACGCGCTGGCGGTGTTCCGCCGCGAGGGCGCGCTGGCCATCATCTCCACGGACGAGCGCATGAAGGTAGAGCTGACCAGCGCGGAGGGCGTGCTGGGGCTGTCGCTTGACGAGAAGGTGACGGTCGTCGGCGATCACGTCTTCGCCGAGGGCACGGTCGTGGAGCTGACGCGCCAGGGCACGCAGGCGTCCATCACCATCATGGAGGACGACCTGCCGATGAACGAGGACTTTGACGGCGACGGCAAGACCGACATGATCATGGGCGTGACCGTCGAGGTGCGCAACGCCGACGGCAAGGTCATCGGCACGGGCACGCTGGAGCCGAACAAGCCGATGGCGGTTTCCGCGTTCGGCGGCACCATCACCAATGTCGATGCGATCCTGGGCGCCAAGGTGGGCCGCACCGAGCGCATGTTCCGCCTGACGGATTCCCCGCTCACGCTGACGATCGAGGAGCTGCGCCTGCAGCGCGAGGCCTCCGCCAAGGAGCTCAGCGAGGCCAAGGAGCAGCGTGAAAACCTGATCATCGTGGCGCCGTGCGACGGCACAGTCGCTTCCCTGGAGGTGCAGGAGGGCGACGACATCACCTCCGGCACGCTGATTGGCTCGATCCTTGAGGGCGAGGACATGAACCTGACCATCGCGGTCGATGAGCTGGACGTCGTGGAGGTTGAGATCGGTCAGCCGGTCAGCATCACCATCGACGCGCTCAGCAGCTTGGAGCTGGCCGGCGAAGTGTACAAGATCGCCCCGGTCGGCAACAACTCCGGCGGCGTGACCACCTACGACGTGGAGCTGACCTTTGACGCGGCGGGCACGGGCGTGCGCTCGGGCATGAACGCCACGGGCGAAATCGAGGTGGCCTCTGCGGACGACGTGCTCTATGTGCCGGTGGAAGCGCTGATGACCATCAAGAACAACACCTACGTCATGGTCGCGGACGGCGGCACCACCGTGCTGGCCGACGCGGCGCAGAGCGCATCCTCCGGCAGCCAGCGCGGCAGCCGCGGCGAGGGCGGCGCGCCTTCCGGCAGCAGGGGCGCTGATGCGGGCAGCATGCCCTCCGGCGGCAGGGGCGCTGAGACGGGCGGTATGCCCTCCGACGGCAGGGCGCCGGAGACGGGCAGCATGCCTTCCGGCGAACAGACGCCGGAGATGGACAGCATGACCAACGCCGAGGCTGAGGAGACGACGGGCATTCTCGACAGGGCGAAGAGCATGGCGGCCGGCGTGGCTGAAAAGGTGCGCGCCTGGCTGTACGAGGGCGTGGAGATGAACACGGCCCAGAGCATCACCGGCTCTCTGGTTCAGGTTGAGATCGGCATGCAGAACGACGACTATGCCCAGATTACCTCCGGCCTGAGCGAAGGCGACGTCGTGCTGTACACCGCCAGCGAGAGCAGCAGCAGCTCGTCGATGTTCGGCGGCATGAACATGCTCGGCGGCATGGGCGGCAACATGGGCGGCGGCGCGCCGGGTGGCGGCGGCATGCGGTAAGGAGGGACGGACATGATCTTGATGCAGGGAATCCGCAAGGAATACCGCATGGGCGACAACGTGGTGGCTGCGCTGGACGGCGTGGACATTCATATCAGGCCCCACGAGTTCGTCTCCATCATCGGTCCCTCCGGCTCCGGCAAATCGACGCTGATGAACATCATCGGCTGCCTGGATACGGCGGACGACGGCGTCTATCGCTTCGACGGGCTGGACATCACCGACTACACCGAGGATGAGCTGGCGACCATCCGCGGCAGGAAGATCGGCTTCGTATTCCAGCAGTTCAACCTGCTGCCCAAGCTGACGGCGCAGGAGAACGTGGAGCTGCCGCTGATCTATCAGGGCATGAGCGCGGGCAAGCGCCACAAGCGCAGCCGCGAGGTGCTCGACCGCGTGGGGCTGCTTGAGCGCATGCACCACAAGCCGACCGAGCTCTCCGGCGGCCAGCAGCAGCGCGTGGCGATCGCCCGCGCGCTGGCCGGCGCGCCGTCCCTGATCCTGGCCGACGAGCCGACGGGCAACCTGGATTCCAAGACCGGCGCGGAGGTCATGAAGCTCTTTCACGAGCTGCACGAGGCGGGCAACACCATCGTGCTCATCACGCACGACGCGAAGATCGCGGCGCAGACGCCGCGCGCCATCCACATCCATGACGGCCGGGTGCTCGAGCCGATGGACGAGAGCGAGGTGGTCATCTGATGAATCCGGTGGAAACGATCAAGATGGCCTTCAAGGCGATCTGGGCGAACAAAATCCGTTCCTTTCTGACCATGCTGGGCGTCATCATCGGCGTCATGAGCGTGACCGTGCTGATGGCCATCGGCCAGGGCACGACCTCCTCCGTCACCGATTCCATCGCCTCTATGGGCACGAACATGATCAGCGTGACCATTCAGACGAGGCGCTTCGGCTTCGGCATGAACAAGAGCTCCCGCAGCTCCAGCGCGAAGGGCACCGTCATCCTGAAGGCGGACGACGTGCTCTCGCTCAAGGAAAGCGAGTACATCCAGTATGTCTCCCCGACGGTGTCCGGCAGCTTGACCGTCAAGGCCGGCAGCACGAACACCACCGCCTCGATCATGGGCGTGTACCCGGATTATGCCAATATCGTCAGCACCGAGCTGGCCTCCGGACGCTACATCATCGACGCGGACGTGGAAAACCGCAGCGCGGTCTGCGTCATCGGCCCCGATCTGGCGGAGGATCTCTTCGGCAACACGGACGTGGTGGGCAATACCCTGCACGTGAACGGACGGAAATTCAGCATCGTCGGCGTGCTGGACGGCACGAGCTCCACGCTGGTGCTGCCCTTCACCCTGGCGCAGCGCATGCTCGAGTCCACGTCGATCACGTCGTTCTACGTCTCTGCGACGGATTCGACGGTGGTCAGCGCGGCGCAGACGGCGGTGGAGCGCTTCCTCTACAAGAAGTATCAGGACGACAGCACCTATTCCATCATGAACCAGGAGGAGATGCTGGCGGCCATGGAGGAGACGGCGGGCACGCTGTCGCTGATGCTGGGCGGCATCGCGGGCATCTCGCTGCTGGTCGGCGGCATCGGCATCATGAACATCATGCTCGTCTCCGTCACGGAGCGCACGCGTGAGATCGGCATCCGCAAGGCCATCGGCGCCAAGCGGCGCAATATCCTGCTGCAGTTCCTCATCGAGTCCGTCGTGCTCTCCGGCATGGGCGGCCTGCTGGGCCTGCTGCTGGGCTACGGCCTGATGCACATGCTGGAAAGCTATTTGGGCATGTCGGTGGCGGCCAGCGTCGGCGTGGCGCAGCTGGCCATGGGCTTCTCGATGTTCGTCGGCGTGGTGTTCGGCCTGTATCCGGCGAACAAGGCCTCCAAGCTCAAGCCGATCGACGCGCTGCACTACAGCTAAGCTGCGGAGGTGCGGCCATGAAAAAGAGATTGAGGATTCTGCTCGCGGCGCTCTGCCTGTGTCTGGCCGACGGCGCGCAGGCGGAAACGGCCCGCGTGACCAGCGGCAGCATTTTAAAGACCGTGTTCGGCACGGGCGAGATTCAGCCGGCGAGCCAGCCGGGCGTGTACGCGGAGATCGACGCCGAGGTGGTCGAGTGGTACTATGGGCTGGGCGACACGGTCAAGGCCGGCGACGTGCTGATGAAGCTTGATAATGACGAGCTGGCAGCCGAGGTCGCGCAGCTGGAATACGAGATTCAGCTCGCGCAGAGCGACGTGCTCTACACCGAGACGCACACGCAGTACCAGTACAGACAGGCTACCTACAACGACGGTACCCCACGCTTTGACCCGAACACCGGCGAGCCGGTGCTGGAAAAGTACTCCGACGAGATCACCATCCGCGCGCCCAGCGACGGGCGCGTGATGGCGGTGTACATCGAGCCGGGCGACGACTCGCTGGCGGTGTACAGGGAGCACGGCTGCGTGGTGATGCTCTCCACGGACGGACGCATGAAGGTGGAACTCAGCGGGATCGAGGGCGTGGAGCTGGAATACGACCAGAAGGTGCGCGTCGTGGGCGAAGGCATCGACACGACGGGAAACGTCGTCAGCCTGACGCGCTATGGCACCGAGGCGGTCATCCAGGTGGGCAGCGACGAATTCCCGATGGACGCGCCCGTGACCGTGACGACGCTGGACGGCGAGGTGATCGGCGAGGGCATTCTTGCGATCAACAAGCCGATGGCGGTGTCGTCCTACGGCGGCACGGTGAAGGGCCTGGCCTGGAACGTGCAGGTGGGCAAGATGCTTGAGCGCTACGACGTGGTCGCGCGCATCGACTGGGACGAGATTCCGCTGTACTACGACAACGACAAGGTGCTGCGCGAATACACCAAGACCAAGCTGGAGCTGGAAAAGGCGATGGAGAAGCAGGAGCAGCTGGCCATCGTCGCCCCGTGTGACGGAAGAATCGCGTCCATCGATGTGGAGAAGGGCGACAGCGTCTCCTCCGGCACGAAGGTGATGAGCATCGTGGAGAGCGATGCGGGCATGCAGCTGATTCTTGAAATCGACGAGCTGGACATCCCGATGGTCGAGGCGGGCCAGAAGGCGACGCTGTCCGTGGACGCGCTGCCGGACATCACGCTCACCGGCGTGGTGCAGAAGATTGCGCCGCTGGGCAACACGGGATCGAGCGTGACGACGTATGACGTGTACATCGAGCTGACCGGCGAGGTGGACAGCCGCGTGCTGGGCGGCATGAACGTCTCCGGCGAAATCGAGGTGTCCGGCGCCCAAAACGCGCTGCTGCTGACCAGCGCGGCGCTCAAAAAGAGCGGAAACGACTGGTTTGTGCAGATGCAGAGCGGCGAATACCGCCAGGTCGAGATCGGCCTGATGACGGACAGCCAGGTGGAAATCCTCTCCGGCCTGTCCGAGGGCGATATCGTGGTCTACTGAAAGGAGCAGCCTTTTTCGCTTGACACCAGGAACATCTTTGAATATACTTTGCACAGAAGGTGCTTGATTGCCGCTAGGAACTCCGGTTGACTTGTCAACGGTCCTGGTTTGAACGGCAATGAAGCGCCTTCTTTTTGCGCCAATCCATTTGAAATATCATGGAAACAGCACCGCCCGTATTTTTCCTTGCACTCGACGAGGTTTTGCGATAGAATACCTGTATTGCACAGTTTGAGGGAGGCGGCAGGGCGCATGAAGGAGATCACGAGCGTTCACAATCCGCAGGTGCAGGGGCTGCGCGAGCTGCAGAAGGCGAAGGGACGCCGCGAGGCGGGCCTCTTTCTGGCGGAGAGCGTCAAGATGGTGCGCGAGGCGATGGCGCTCGGGCTTTGCCGCACGCTGATTGCGGACGGCAGCCGCCGTGAGGCCTTTGCGGAGCTGATCGGGGCGGCGCAGGCGGCCGGCTGCGAGGTGCTGCTGGTGACGGCGGCGGTCATGCAGGCGATCAGCGAGCAGAAGACCCCGCAGGGCGTCTGCTGCACGGTGCAGATTCCACAGGAGCCGGAAAGCCTTTCCGGCAGCCTGATCGTGGCGATGGACGGCGTGCAGGACCCCGGCAACGTGGGCACCATCCTGCGCACGGCGGACGCGGCGGGCTTTGACGGCGCGCTGCTGTCGGGGGCGTGCGCCGACCTCTACGGCGCAAAGACGCTGCGCGCGACGATGGGCTCCGTGTTCCGCGTGCCGGCCAAGCGCACGGGCGATCTGCCTGCCGCGCTTGAGGAGATGAAGGCGCGCGGCTATGCCATCGTGGCGACGGAGCTGGGCGGCGAGGATTTCTACGCGCACTGCCCGCATGAAAGGGCGGTGCTGGTCATCGGCAGCGAGGGGAACGGCGTGTCCGCTGCGGTGCGCGCCGCGGCGACGCATCACCTGGCGCTGCCCATGCGCGGCGGCGCGGAGTCGCTCAACGCGGCGGTGGCGGCCGGCATCATGATCTACGAGATGGCGCGGGCGCGGGCTGTGCCCGCTTCCCCCTCTGAACAGCTTGAACAAGTCGAGTAATTCGGTGCCCGCTGCACGGTGCTTGAATGCTGAACAAGATGGAAATGCGTGATCGCATGACCTGCCGGGAATACGAAAGGAAGTTGACGATGTCTGTTACGCTTGGCATGATTCTGGAGGCGCGCGAGCGCCTCAAGGGCGTGGCGCAGAGGACGGGCCTTGTGCAGTTCAAGGCGCTCTCCGACGAGCACACGCAGGTGTACCTGAAGACGGAGGATCTGCAGAACACGGGCTCCTTCAAGGTGCGCGGCGCATACATCAAGATCGCGAGCCTGAGCGAGGAGGAGCGCGCGTGCGGCGTGATCGCCTCCTCCGCGGGCAACCACGCGCAGGGCGTGGCGCTGGCGGCGAAGGCGTTCGGCATCCCGGCGACGATCGTCATGCCGGCGGGCGCGCCGCTTTCCAAGGTCATGGCCACGCGTGAGCTGGGCGCGAAGGTGGTGCTGCACGGCGCGGTGTATGACGACGCATACGCCATGGCCTGCACCCTGCAGAAGGAGACCGGCGCGACGTTCATCCACCCGTTCAACGATCCAATGGTCATCGCGGGCCAGGGCACGATCGGCCTGGAGATCATGGACGATCTGCCGGACGTCGATACGATTGTGGTGCCCATCGGCGGCGGCGGTCTGGCCTCCGGCGTGGCGGCGGCGGTGAAGATGCTGCACCCGAACGTGCGCATTGTCGGCGTGCAGGCCGCGGGCGCGGCGGGCATGAAGGCCTCGCTGGAGGCGGGGCACGTCGTGGCGCTCACGAGCGCGAAGACCATCGCCGACGGCATTGCGGTCAAGCAGCCGGGCGAGCTGACGTTTGCAATGTGCCAGAAATACGTCGACGAGATCGTGACGGTGGACGACGACGAGATTGCGCAGGCGATCCTGTTCCTCATGGAGCGCGGCAAGATGGTCGCCGAGGGCGCGGGCGCGTCCGCGGTGGCGGCGATCATGGGCAGAAAGTTCGACACGACCGGCAAGGTGGCGGCGGTCATCTCCGGCGGCAACATCGACGTGACGATGATCTCCCGCATCATCGAAAAGGGCCTGCTGCGCGCGGGCCGCGTGAGCAAGCTGCGCATCCTGATGAAGGACCAGCCGGGTCAGCTGGAGATGGTCTCCCACATCATCGGCGCGGGCGGCGCGAACGTCATGGCCGTGCACCACGACCGCACGGACGTGGATCTCGATATCCGGGACGCCATTCTGGAGATCACCATGGAGACGCAGGACCGCGATCACGCACAGCGCATCATTGCGGCGCTGCGCGAGGCGGGCTTCACCGTCTTCTGATGCATTGCGCAGGGCTTCGGCCCTGCGTTTTCTGTTTTGCGGCCTTGCTTCGCGCCTGTGGTTCGGCTTGGCCTGAGAAGCCATTAAGCGTACATCATCACCGCATACGGCGCGGCGGCCGGAGAGCGCAGGAGCAGCGCATGGAAGGGATGATCGAGCGCAGCGGCGGCGAGCGCCAGAAAGCGCGCAAGCGGATCGCCGGTCGGATTCCCGTCGGGCAGAAGGCGCTTGAGGTAGGTGTGCGGATGCGTCAGCGGCAGGGTGATGGCATGCTGCGCCATGCGCCTGGCGGGGCCGAGAGGAAGAAAGAGCGCGCAGAGCGGATCGTCCTGCGGCGCGCCGGGAAGGGGCGGCAGGGCGCCGGCCTTGGCGCGCACGCAGTCCTCCAGCTGTGCGGGCAGGGCGCGCAGCGCGGCGTCGCAGTCCGCCATGCGCTCGCGCAGAAACTGCGCGCAGACCAGGAGCGCCGCGTGCTCCACGGGAGAATCCACGGAAGGCCCGGCTGCAAGGAGAGCCTGCGTCTGCCGCGCGGCCTCGTCGGGCTCCAGCACGCCGAGCATGCAGCCCGCACAGGCGGCGAGCATCCGCAGGGCGGGCGGCGCATGGGTGACCTGCGCCGCGTCAAAGTACGCGCTTTCCGCCAGCGTGCGCAGCTGCGTGCGCTCATCCTCGGCCAGCGGGATGCGCTCGAGCGTCGGCGAGGCGAGCGCGGAAAGCAGCAGCGGCGCGCTGAGCCACAGCAGCAGGATGGGCAGCAGGGGGACGAGCGCCTGCGCGCTGGCGATGGCGAGCGGCAGAAGCACGGCGCCCGCGAGCATGCAGCCCTGCGCGGAGACGAGGCTGTCCGGCAGGCGCAGGCGAATCCACCGGGAACGGGCGAGCAGCCGGCACAGCAGCGCGTCGAGCGAGACGGCGGCGGTCAGCGGGAGCAGCGCCGTGCGCAGCAGCGCGCCGGGCAGCAGGTGCGGGCGCAGGAGGGCCAGGGCCTCCGGCAGAAGCGCAAGCGCCGTGAGCAGCGGCGCGCCGGACAGCGCGCAGAGCACAAGCAGCGCAAGCTGGGCAAGCGGCAGGAGCGACCGGACATCGGCGCGGCGCAGCGCATGCCGGCGGTGCGCGGAAAACAACGCCGGCAGGGTCGGCGGCGTGCGGCGCAGGAAGAAGCAGCCCTGCGCCATGGGCGAGGCGGCGGCGGGCGAGGCAAGCGAGGCGGTCAGCGCACCGGCGGTGTACAGCGTGGGGCTGTCCGCAGGCAGGAGACCGTCGCGGGCCAGAAGCACTTCCCGGGCGGCGGAAACGGGCGAGAGGGAGAAGCCGCAGGTGCGGACAAGCCGCGCGAACACGGTTTCCGGATAGGCGCGGGGAGAGCGGACGGGTGCGGCGACGCGGCCGCAGGGCGAATGCCCGAGCGCGGAGAGCATGCGCGCAGGCGTATCGGGCGTGCAGGCGAGGTCCGCGCCGGAAAAGAGGACGGCGTCAAAGCGCCCCTTCAGCGAGGCGGGCGAGACGGTGGCCGCATCGAAGACAGCCGTCGTCTGGCCGGACGCGAGGAGCTGCGCGATCACCTCGCGGCAGGAGCGCGGCTGCTCCGCCCCCAGATATTGCCGGGCGGCGTCATCCCAGACGCGCCTGCGCGCGAGCAGCAGAAACTGCCCGGGCCGGCGGGCGTTCATCGCCATCACGCCGGACTGCAGGCGGCGAAGCAGGAGCTCGTCCTCCGGGAGCTTTGCGGCGCCGGCCGCATGAAAATCCGCAAAGAGGAGCAGGGTATGCGCGGCTTCGCCTGCGCAGAGGCGGCGCAGATGGCGGAGCGCATCGTCCGCATCCTCCTGCGCGCGCAGGACAAGGTGAACGACATGCAAAAGCGACTGATCCATGAGCACCCCTCCCCGCATGCCGGCATTACGGTCAGTCTGCGCGGATTGCGCCGCGCTTATGTGAAAAGCGTGCACTGACCCGGCATAAAAACAGACCGGCCGTCATAAGGATGGCCAATGGCGGCAAAAAACGCCCGTCAATCCGGTGAAAACCGGAAAAAATGAGCATTTGCCCGCTTTTTTGGGATTGATCTTCTTTTATCGGTGTGCTACAATATCGGATAGCGTTTTCGGTTTTCCGGGATGCTGTGAACAGAAAGCAGAACAACATCATCCATGATTGATATTCAGGAGGAGCAAAAGCACATGAGCACCACCGTAGAGAAGATTGCCAGCAACAAGGTCAAGCTGTCCTTTGACGTCGATAGCGCCAAGTTCGATGAGGCGATGGGCAAGGCGTACCTCAAGGTCCGCAATCAGGTCACCATCCCGGGCTTCCGCAAGGGCAAGGCCCCGCGCAAGATGATCGAGAACATGTACGGCGAGGGCGTCTTCTATGACGAGGCCTTTGAGCTGATCTTCGACGAAGTGTACGGCCCGGCCGTGGACGAGAACAAGATCGAGGTCGTCGATCGCCCGGAGATCGAGATTCAGGAGATCGGCGCGGGCAAGAACCTCAAGTTCACCTGCGAGGTCTTCGTCAAGCCGGACGTGACCCTGGGCGAGTACAAGGGCGTGTCCGTGAAGAAGGAGACCACCGTTGTGACCGACGTCGAGGTGGACGCGCGGGTCGAGGAGGAGCGCAACAAGCAGGCCACCGAGGTCGAGATCGAGGACCGCCCGGTTGCCGATGGCGACACCGTGAACCTCGACTATGCCGGCACCGTGGACGGCGTGGCCTTCGCCGGCGGCACCGCGCAGGATCAGACCCTCAAGATCGGCTCCGGCAGCTTCATTCCGGGCTTTGAGGAGCAGATGATCGGCATGAGCATCGGCGAGGAGAAGGACCTTGAGGTCACCTTCCCGGAGCAGTACCACGCCGAGGAGCTGGCCGGCAAGGCCGCTGTGTTCCACGTCAAGGTGAACGCCATCACCGAGACCCAGCTGCCGGCGCTTGACGACGATTTCGCCAAGGACATCTCCGAGTTCGACACCCTGGATGAATACAAGGCGGACATCCGCGCCAAACTGGAAGCTCAGGCTGCCGAGAAGGACAACAACAACTTCACCAACGCGGTGATCGAGAAGGTGCTGGAGAACGCGACCGTGGAAATCCCGGAGGCGATGATCGAGCGCCAGATCGACTCCATGATGCGCGACTTCGAGTACCGCCTCATGGGCAACGGCCTCAAGCTGGATGACTTCCTCAAGTACACCGGCTCCGACATGAAGGCCTTCCGCGAGAACTACCGCGGCCAGGCGATCAAGAGCGTGAAGGCGCACCTGGTGCTCGAGGCGATCGAGAAGGCCGAGGCCATCGACGCCACCCAGGAGCAGATCGACAAGCAGCTGGAGGCGTTCGCCGCCCAGACCGGCAAGACCGTCGAGGAGTTCAAGGCGTCCCTGTCCGAAAGCGATATCGAGTACTTCAAGGCCGACGCGATCCGCGACAACTGCGTGAAGTTCCTCGCCGACAACGCGAAGATCGAGGCCTGATTGGCACAGCCAATCGCGCCTGCGATCCGCAGGTGATGAGGAGGCATTCCCATGATCGAGAACTACTATATGGAGCCCAGCGTCATCGAGAAGACGCCCTACGGCGAGCGCTCGTATGACGTGTACTCCCGCCTGCTCAAGGACCGCGTCGTCTTCCTGCGCGGCGAGGTGAACGAGCAGCTGGCCAACAGCATCGTCGCCCAGCTGCTGTTCCTGGAGATGGAGGACCCGGACGCGGAAATCTCCATGTACATCAACAGCCCGGGCGGCAGCGTCACCGACGGCATGGCGATCTTTGACACCATGCGCTACATCAAGCCGAAGGTCCGCACGGTGTGCCTGGGCATGGCCGCGTCCATGGGCGCGTTCCTGCTGATGGCCGGCGAGCCGGGCATGCGCCTGGCCCTGCCCAACAGCGAGGTCATGATCCATCAGCCCAGCGGCGGCGCGAGCGGCCAGGCGACGGACGTGCAGCTGCACGCCGAATGGCTGCTGCGCACCAAGAACAAGATGAACGGCCTGATGGCGGAGATGACCGGCCAGCCGCTGGAGAGGATCCAGCGGGACGTGGAGCGCGATTACTTCATGACCGCCGAGGAGGCGCTCAAGTACGGCATCATCGACGAGATTTACCAGCCGCGCAAAAAGTAAGACCTACGCATGATTTCTCCTCCTGGCCGGGGGAGAAATCATTCTCTATCGATCAAATCAGAATCTGAGGTGCGACATGCCAAGAGATAAGGACGAAACCAGGCAGCCGCGCGTGGCGCGCTGCTCCTTCTGCGACAAGACGCAGGATCAGGTTCGCCGCATCATCGCGGGCAACGGCGTATATATCTGCGACGAGTGCGTCGCGCTGTGCCAGGAGATCATCTCCGATGATCTGGGCACCGCGCCCAGCCAGGAGCCGCAGAATCTGCCCAAGCCGGCGGAAATCAAGGCGGTGCTCGACGAGTACGTGGTGGGCCAGGAGAAGGCCAAGCGCGCGCTCGCCGTGGCCGTCTACAATCACTATAAGCGCATCAACGCGCCCAAAAAGCGCGGCGATGTCGAGCTGCAGAAGAGCAACATCGTGATGGTCGGCCCGACCGGCTGCGGCAAGACGTTCCTGGCGCAGTCCCTGGCCAAGATCCTCAAGGTGCCGTTCGCTATCGCGGACGCGACCAGCCTCACCGAGGCGGGCTACGTCGGCGAGGACGTGGAGAACATCCTGCTGCGCCTGATTCAGAACGCCGATTACGACATTCAGGCGGCGCAGCGCGGCATCATCTACATCGACGAGATCGACAAGATCGCCCGCAAGAGCGAGAACCCGT
>JBJEUH010000082.1:0-25177 GCA_051883735.1 Candidatus Ventricola sp. | reverse complement strand
TGAAGGAAGCCAAGGACATCGTCGAGGGCGCTCCGAAGACCCTGAAGGAGGGCGCTTCCAAGGAGGACGCCGAGGCCATGAAGAAGAAGCTGACCGAGGCGGGCGCGACCGTCGAGATCAAGTAATTCTTTCCCGAAAGAAGAATTGCAGCAGCTCTGCCGCTTGGCAGGGCTGCTTTTTCCTTACAGGAAATTCTGCCCCAAAACTGTACAGCGGGCACCGAGTGCCTTGATTTTGCAAAGCTGTTCGGAAGTGGGAGCGGGCACGGCCCGCCCTTCCTCAAGGGGGGAGGCTTGTCTGCGCCTTGAGGCTCCCTCTTGAGGGAGTTGTCTGCCGCAGGCAGACTGAGGGAGTACCCTCCGGACTGACCGGCGAACGAAGGGCTGCTCGTAAGGGAGTAGCCAGCGCGATGCGCGATTGAGCCACCATCCCTGGAACGCCTGTTCCTGGCTTCATTTGAAATCACGAGACTTATCTGTTGTTTCCCATGGCGGGAAACCGGCAGGCAAGTCTCGTTTTTGATTTCATATACATGTAAAGCAGAAGGCAGAATCATGAAGGCATATCTTGAAGGCGGTCTGGCGGTGCTCATCATCCCCATCATGGAGCTGGTGAAGGCGGTTCAGCGCAGGTTGGACCGACCGGGCCAAAAATGAGGTTGACAGCAGTCGAGATTTGTGATATGCTTTGATCGGTTTTTGAAAAACCGATTAGGAGGAATGACGATGCAGAGGCGCAGGAGAACGAAGCTCAAGGACAGGCAGATGCCGGTGTACACCCGGGGAGAAGAGCGATTCAACATGATCTCGCACATCGTGGGCGGCGCGCTCGGCGTGGCGGCGCTGGTGCTGTGCATCGTCGTTTCCGCGATCCACCACAATGGCTTCGGTCTGGCGGGCTCGATCGTCTACGGCCTGTCGATGATCGTGCTCTACACGATGTCCAGCGTCTACCACGGCCTGCCCGACGGCATGGCCAAGCGGGTGATGCAGGTGCTGGACCACTGCACGATCTACCTGCTGATCGCCGGCACCTACACGCCGATTCTGCTGAGCGCCATGCGGCCGATCGATCCCAGGACGAGCTGGATTCTGTTCGGCACGGTCTGGGCGCTGGCGGCGCTGGGCATCACGCTGACGGCGATCGACCTGAAGAAGTACGCGGTCTTCTCGATGATCTGCTACCTGGGCATCGGCTGGTGCATCGTCTTTAAGATCGGGCTGCTGATCCAGGCGGTCGGCTGGGGCGGCTTCTGGCTGATCCTGATGGGCGGCGTGTGCTATACGGTGGGCGCGGTGCTCTACGGCATGGGCCGCACGAAGAAGTACATGCACAGCGTGTTCCATCTGTTCGTGATCGCGGGCAGCATGCTGCATCTGCTGGCGATTCTGCTCTATGTGCTCTGATGAAGGCGGGGGAAGCTTCCCCCGCCTTTTGGGCATGCAGGAAAGGGCGTGAGGACGCCTGCCGCGCGCATGGCGCGCTTTTTGTTTTATACAAGGAACACGGGTGGTGTATTGCAAAAAGCACAATCAGGTGATACAATAAGGCATTGAAAGCGAAAGGGTGAGCGTTTTGATCCGCATCAAGGAACTGTTCCGTCTGCAAAACCTGAAAAGCCTGCGCCTGATCGCGGGCCAGGAGGGGCTGGAGCGCACGGTGACGGCGGCGGTGCTGCTGGAGTACGATCCCTCCCGCATGCAGCTGCCGGACTTCTATCGCGGCGACCTGGTGGTGACAACGCTCGCCTATGCCCGCGGGGACAGCCAGCTGGTGGCCAACTCGCTGATGGCGCTGATGAATCAGGGCATCGCGGGTCTGCTGGTCAAGACGGCGTATTTCAGCGAGCTGCCGCAGAGCGTGGTGAACATGGCGAACAGGCTGGGCACGCCGCTGTTCCTGTTCGACGAGACGTACATCGAGGAGGTCATCCTCGAGGTCACGGAGCTGATCCGCGGCAAACGGCACTTCGCCGGCTATGAGGCGGAGCTGGACGCGCTGATGCGCGGCACGCTGACGGCGGAGCAGACGAAGGAGCGGCTGCAGCGCATCGATCCGACCGGCTCGGGGGCGTACCGCGTCTGCGCGCTGTATCCCCGGGAGCGGATGCTCACGCTGGAGGAGAAGCTGTATGCGCTGCTCTCGGACGACGAGGCGCTGGCGCAGCGGTGCATCTGCATGGAGTGGCGGCGGATGCTGATCGTGCTGCTGCACGAGGATGACGGGGAGACGGACGGATGCGGCACGCTGACGGCGCTGCTGAATCGCGCGGGTGTGGAGACCGGGGAGCTGTACGCCGGCGTGAGCCTGTACAGGACGGAGCAGGCGGCGTTTGGCGAGGCGCTGGGCGAGGCGGTCTACGGCGCGCGCGCGGCGAAGCTGACGGGCAAGCCGATCCTCTGCGCGCAGGAGCTGGGGCTGTATGCGTATCTGTTCCCGATGAGCGAGAACGCGTTCGTGTGCAGCCAGTGCAAGCGCCAGCTGCAGCGCATCCGGGAGTACGACAGCCAGAACCGCACGAGCCTGGAGCAGACGGCGCGCACCTATGTGAAGGAGCGGATGGAGATTGCGGCGACGGCCAAGGCGCTGTTTCAGCATCCCAACACCGTGCGCTATCGCCTGACGAAGATCCAGAAGCTGATGGAGATGGAGAACGACGCGATGTTCGCGCCAATGCTCAGCCTGATGATGAACCTCTCCCAGATCCTCGAGGAGGAGGGGCGGGGCTGAGTGCGTCTTGAAGCCGCCTCGAAGCGAAGAAGGGTCAAGGGACGATGTCCCTTGCGGGGTTTGGGGGGCAGAGCCCCAAAAGAGGAGTTTGTATGAACGAGCGGATCAAGCCGGGCGATACCGTCCGGCATTTTAAAGGAAACCTGTACCAGGTGCTGTACTTTGCCCGCGACAGCGAGACGCGGGAGGATGTGGTCGTCTATCGCGCGCTGTACGGCGAGCGCGGCGTCTGGGTGCGCCCGAAGGCGATGTTCATGTCCGCGGTGGACCGGGAGAAGTATCCCGACGCAGCGCAGACGTACCGGTTTGAGCGCTGCACGGAGGAGACGGATGCGTAACGCGGGAGGCGAGCGCATGCGGGCGGTGAGGCTGACGCTCCCCGTCATGTGCGGCTATCTGTTTCTGGGCACAGCCTTCGGCGCGACGCTGGCGCAGGCGGGCTTCGGCCCGGCATGGGCGCTGATGATGAGCTGCCTGGTGTACGCGGGCAGCATGCAGTTCGTGATGGTGCCGCTGATGGCGTCCGGCGCGGCGCTGACGACCGTCGCGCTGACGGCGCTGATGGTCAACGCGCGCCATCTGTTCTACGGCGTGAGCTACATCGAGCGCTTCCGGCGCATGGGAAGGCTGCGCCCGTACATGATCTTCTCGCTGACGGACGAGACCTACTCCGTGTTCTGCGGCCTGCCGGGCGAGGAGAGCGACGGCGTGATGCTGCGCGTGGCGCTGTACGATCAGCTGTACTGGATTGCAGGCTCCATCGTCGGCGCGGTGCTGGCGCAGCAGCTGCCCTTCGACCTGACGGGCATCGATTACTCGATGACTGCGCTGTTCATCGTCATCTGCGTGGAGCGCGCGATGAACCGGGCGGACCGTCTGCCGGAGGTGATCGGCGGCGCGTGCGCGGCGGTGTGCCTGCTGCTGCTGGGGCCGGACAGGTTCCTTGCGCCCGCGCTGGCCGCGACAGCCGTGCTGCTGATGGCCATGGACGCGGTCGGAAGGAGGAGGGCGGCATGAACACACATGCGCTTTGCATTGTGCTGGTGTGCGCGGGCGTGACATTTTTGCTGCGCATGCTGCCGTTCGCGTTCTTCGGCGGCAAGGGCGGCGTGCCGGGCTGGGTTGCGTCGCTGGGCAGCATGCTGCCGCCGGCGATCATGGCGGCGCTGGTGGTGTACTGCCTGAAGGGCGTGCCCTTCGGCACGTTTGCGGACGGCGCCAAGCAGCTCGCTGCCGCCGCGGTCGTCGTGGCGCTGCACCTGGCCAGGCGCAACACGCTGCTGAGCATCGCCGGGGGGACGGCGGTGTACATGATTCTGATTCGCATATAAGGGAAGAACGCCGGGCGGCTGCCCGGACCCGCCCGAGGGATGTGATCCCTCGGACTCCCTTCATCGCTTCGCGCATGATTCAAGAAGCATGGAAGAAATAAGGTGGAATACACATGAACATCATTGCCCGGGCGGCAGTTTACATCTATGACGGCAGCGCGGCGTCACCCATCTTTCCCGCGAAGCCGGAAAAGCCCGCAGACGAGACGGGCGCGTACCTGTCCGCCATCGCGGACAAGCTCATGAATTCTGATGCGAGCCGGACGACGTGCGTGGAGCCCGGCAGCGCCCAGGAGGAGCTGCTGCGGCGCTTTGGCTATACGCCCTTCGGCGAGGCGGCGGACGCGCTGATGCGCGGCATGGACGAGAGCATGCAGGCGCTCGAAATCCCGCGCGCAGGCTTTGACATGGTCATCTTCTCCTTTGACAGGGACAACGACCCGCACCTGTGCGTGGCGCATCTGCCCTATCGCCGGGCGATGGTGCACCAGATCGAGATGGAGGGCGAGGAGGCGAACACCCGGATTCAGGAGCACGGCTATGTGCTGCCGCTCTCCGGATCGAAGGCGTTCTCCGGCTTCGTGGTCAACCTCTCCACCGGCGACATCCGCCTGCGGGACAGCGCGGTGCTGACCAACGTCGGCAACCGGATGCTCTTTTCCGAGGCGCTCTTTGCCATGGCGCAGACGCGCACGACGAAGGAATCCGTGCAGAAGGTCAGCGAGATGATCGCGCAGGCCGCGCCGCCGGACATGTCCGAGCAGGAGCTCAAGCCCGCGGTCAAGCGCGCGATGGCCAGGTCCATCGAGGAGAAGGGCGTCATCGACGTGCAGGACGTGGCCGAGGAGGTCTTCCGCAGCGATCCCGAGCGGGAGGCGATCATAGAAGAGGTCTCCCGTCAGATGCAGGAGGAGGCCATGGAGCCGGTGATCCCAGTCGAAAACAAGCGCGTGATGACGCAGCTGGCCAAGCTCAGGATCAAAACGGACAACGGCATCTCCATCTCGCTGCCGCGCACGCTCGCGGACGATGAGAACAGCTTTGCAGTGGTGAACAACGACGACGGCACGATGTCCATCATCATCAGCCGGGTGCAGGAGCTCAAGACGGAGTAAGGTATGGGAGGAATATCCATGGACTTTGACAAGTATGGACAGTTTATTCTCGAGGAGACGGCGGCGCTGCTGGCCATCGACAGCCCCAGCGGCATGACGCAGGCCGCGGCGGATCATGTGATCGCGCGGTTTGAGGCGCTGGGCTGCGCCTGTGAGCGCACGCGCAAGGACGGCGTGCTCGTGCGCATGGGCGGCGCGGACACGGAAAACGGCCTGCTGCTGGAGGCGCACATGGACACGCTGGGCGGCATGGTGTGCCAAATCAAGCCAAGCGGACGCCTCAAAATCACGAACATCGGCGGCCTGAACGCGAACAACGTGGAGACGGAAAACTGCCGCGTGGTCACCCGCTCCGGCGCGGTGATCGAGGGCACGGCGCAGCTGTGCAACGCGTCCATCCACGTCAACGACCATTACAGCGATGAAAAGCGCACGTTTGACACGATCGAGATCGTGCTCGACGAGGACGTGAAGACCGCCGAGGACGTGAAGAAGCTGGGCGTGCGCGTGGGCGATTACGTCTGCTTTGACCCGCGCGTGCGCATCACAAAGAGCGGCTACATCAAGAGCCGGTTCCTCGATGACAAGCTGAGCGTGGGCATCCTGCTGGGCTACGCCCGGTACCTGCGCGACGAGCACATCACGCCCAGGCGCGCGGTGTACGCGCACATCACCTCCTTTGAGGAGGTCGGCCATGGCGGCAGCGCGAGCGTGCCGCAGGGCGTGACGGAGGCGATCGCGGTGGACATGGGCTGCGTGGGCGAGGGGCTTGAGTGCGACGAGCGCAGGGTCTCCATCTGCGCCAAGGACAGGAGCGGCCCGTTCCACTACGAGACGACGAACGGCCTGATCGCGGCGGCGGAGAAGATGGGCGCGGCCTATGCGGTGGACGTGTATCCGTTTTACAGCAGCGACGTGGCGACGACGCTGCGCGCGGGGCACGATCTGCGCTTTGGCCTCATCGGCGCGGGCGTGTACGCCTCCCATGGCTACGAGCGCAGCCACGTCGACGGCGCGGTCGCGGCGCTCAAGGTGCTGGCGGGGTACATCGAATAAGGAGGACGTTAGGGCTGCCGCCCTAAGACCTGCCTGAGGGATTTCATCCCTCAGACTCCCTTCTTCGCTTCGCGCGGATGAAAAGAAAGCCATATAAAAATCGGACGCAGGATATTTCCTGCGTCCATGTCTTTTTCATGCTTGCTTGAAGCCGCCGCGAAGCGAAGAAGGGGTTTGGGGGACCGGAGCCTGCCGCCCGCTGTGCGGGATGCAGGCAGGCGGAGCGTCGGGAATTGCAAGGAGCGCCCGATGGCGCGACTATGCGAATTCCCCGGGCCTGCGGCCCCAATGTCCCTCACGCCTTGTCCGGCTTGTCCTTGAGCTGCCGGAGCACGCCGCTGATGATGACGACGGTGAAGAGCAGTGAGCAGACGTCGCTGAGGGGCTGGGCGATCTGGATGCCGATGAGGCCGAAGACGCGCGGCAGGATCAGCAGCGCGGGGATCAGGAAGATGCCCTGGCGGGAGATGGACAGCAGCGTCGCGCGCACGCCGTAGCCGATGGACTGGGTGAACATGTTGCCCATGACGATGATGCCCCACAGCGGCATCGTCGCCAGCTGCAGCCGCAGCGCGAGCGTGCCGATGCGGATGACCTCGGCGTCGTCGCGGCGGAAGACGGTGATGATCTGCTCGGAGAAGAGGATCGAGACGCCGGCGAGCACCAGCAGGATCACGGTGGCGACCTTCACGCAGAACCAGAAGGCCTCGCGCACGCGGGAATACTTGCCTGCGCCGTAGTTGAAGCCGCACACCGGCTGGAAGCCCTGGCCAAAGCCGATGACCGAGGAATTGATGAACATGATGAAGCGGGAGACGATGGACATCGCGGCGATGGCCGCGTCGCCGTACACGCCCGCGGCGGTGTTCAAAAGGATCGTCGAGATGCTGGCGATGCCCTGACGGCCCAGGGACGGGAAGCCGTTGTAGAGAATGCGGCCGTAGGTGGCGAGCGTAGGCCTGAAGCTGCGCAGGCTGAAGGAAATCGCGTCGGGCCGCGTGTTGCACATGACCAGGAGGATCGCGAAGCTCACGCACTGGGAGATCGCCGTGGCGATGGCCGCGCCCGCCGTGCCCAGGCCCAGGACGAAGATGAAGACCGGGTCAAGGGCCATGTTCAGCAGGCCGCCGGTGGTGATGCCGATCATGCCGTAGATCGCCAGGCCCTCAAAGCGCAGCAGGTTGTTCATCACGAACGAGCACATCATCAGCGGCGTGGCATAGAAGATGTAGGTGGCATAGGCCTTGGCGTAGGGCGCGATGGTCTCCGTCGAGCCGAGGAAGCGCACCAGCCAGTCGATGTTGGCCAGCCCCAGCACCGCCAGCACGACGCCCACGATAAACGCGGTGAAAAAGCCCGTGGAGGCAAAGCGCTGGGCGCGGTCCTCATCGCCTGCGCCGAGCGCCTGCGAGACGTTCGTGCCAGTGCCCATGCCGATCATGAAGGCGACGGCCTGGATGATCGACATGGCGGAGAAGATGACGCCGACTGCGCCGGAGGCGGAGGTGCCCAGCTGGCTGACGAAGAACGTGTCGGCCATGTTGTAGATGCTGGTGATGAGCATGGAGATGATCGTCGGGATGGCCAGCCTGGGGATGACCCGGCTGACCGGAGCGTTCAGCATCATGTCGGTGCGCTCCTGGGCGGACATGGATTTCATGGGAATTCAGCTCTTTTCTTGTCAGGTGGGAAAGGGGGAAAGCGTACAGCGAGCACGGAAACGCTTCATGCTGAAACGCAGTTCGGAAATGGGTGCGGGCCCTGCCCGCTCAGAGGCAGTAGCCGATGAGGGAGACGACGAGGCTCAGCGCCAGCGCGGCGAGCACGTCGCTGATGTAGTGCTGGCCGCAGAGCACGCGCAGGGCGGCGATGAGCAGGCAGAGCAGCGCCATGGCCGCGGTGATCACCGGCGAGGAGAACGCATACGCGGCGGCCAGCGCGATGGCGGCGGCGCTCGCCGTGTGGCGCGAGGGCATGCTCTTGCCCTTGCCGCGAATGTATCGGCCCACCGGCTCCGCGTCAAAGCGGTCGTACGGGCGCTGACGGCCGATGACAGGCCGCAGAATCGTGCAGAGGATGAAGCACGCGGCCGGCACGAGGAGCGCGCGCACGAGGCGGATATCGCGCATCAGCATCAGATGCAGCAGCGCAAGCATGTACGCGCCGGCGCACACGAGCGTGGGCAGGCGCAACAGCCTTTCCCCGCCGGGCAGGCGGGAGACGGCGCTGCGCGTGGCGCCGGTCATGCGGATGTAGGCTTCTCTGGTCATGGAACCTCCGTGGGGCGCCTGCGCAAGCGCTTGACCGGGCGCGCGGGGCAGGCTATAATGGAGCGGATAAACGACAAAAGTCTGTAAATCCCGCTGCCGGGCGCCCGGGGCCGACGGCTTGCAAAAGGATTTACATCACAAAGGGGAATTTACGAATGCTTGAAAGCATGAAGGCCGCCATCTTTGACATGGACGGCACGCTGATCGATTCCATGGGCGAGTGGCGCAAGCTGAACTGCTCGTTTGTGCGCGACCATGGCGTCGAGCTCACGCCGGAGCAGGAGAAGGATCTCTACAGCATGTCCGGCATGATGGTGGTCAACTATGTGCGGGAGAAATTCGGCATCCAGGTGGAGTTTGACACGCTGCTGGAGCGCTCAACCGTCCTGATGGAGCCGGCGTACAGGGCGGGTGTGCCGCTCAAGCCCGGCGCGGGGGCATACCTGAAGCGCCTGCGCGCGCGGGGCGTGAAGTGCGTGCTCTGCACAGCGACGCCGTCGCGGCTGGCGCTCATCGCGCTCAACAGGATGGGGCTGGTATCCGACCTCGACTTCATCTTCAGCACCGACATGACGGGCGGCAGCAAGGGCGATCCGGCGTTCTTTGACCGCCTGTGCGCGCTCATCGGCGAGAAGAAGGAGGACTGCGTGATGTTTGAGGACGCGCTCTACGCGATGCAGGGCGCAAGGGTCGCGGGCCTGGGCGTGATCGGCATCACAGACGCGACGAACGAGCCCGACCGCGAGAAAATCCGCGCCGTGTGCGACCGGGTGATCGACTCGTACGACGAGCTGGGGTGAAGGTACGTTGGGCTGCCGCCCAAACCTGCTTGGGGCGCTGCCCCAAACCCCGCAAGGGATTTCATCCCTTGACCCTTCTCCGCTTCGCGCTGTAAAAAGCATCTGAGACAAAAACAATCAAAGAATCTCCTTGAGCGTCAGCGCGCACAGCAGCTCGCGCGGGAACGCGGCGAGCGTGTGCATCGCCAGCGCGGAGAAGGAGCCCTCGCGCCGCAGCAGCAGCGTCAGGCACGCGAGCACGACCTTGCGGTCCGGCTGCGGCGGGGCGAAGAGCACGCCGATGCGCCCGCCCAGCAGGGAGCCGAGCATGGACTGCGCGTGCTCGAGCGGCAGCTTTCCGGCGATCTCGTCGCGGAACGCGTCAAACGTGTAGACCGGCGTGGGATCGACGCCCAGCGTCTCGGCGCACAGCTCGCAGGCGCGCAGGAGGTAATCGACCGCGTCCGCACCGGGGCGCAGCGATTCCTCGAGCAAGCCGAACAGCGGCACGCCGCCTCTGCCGCCCATGCCCGCCTCATAGGCGGTGAGCCGGCAGACAAAGTCCTGCGCGCTGGAGAAGAGCCGCTGCGCGTCGATGGGATCGAAGCTGTAGCGCGTGCCGCGCAGCTGGCCGAAGGCGCGCAGCGCGTCGTTGTAGCCGAGCGTCATGTTGCGCCGGGAGCGCGCGCTGTCAAACGTCAGCAGCCCGCCCAGCGGATGCGAGGCGCGGATGTACGTCACGTTGGGCCGGCGGTCGAACTGCTCGTGCGCGCGGTGGCGGCCGATGTCCACGGCGATGATGTGCCTGGCGCCCTGGCGGACGGCCATGTCCACCGGCACGTTGTCGGAAAAGCCGCCGTCCAGATACCGGTCGCTTCCGATCGTGCGCATCGGCAGCGCGGGGAAGCAGGCGCAGGAGGCCATCAGATAGTCGTGCACGGTCCCCTGGGGCATGTCCTCCAGGCGCTTTTCCACCATGGAAAGCGACGGGAAGCGCGTGGTCACCAGGCCGAAGCGCACGCCGCTCTGGCGCAGCCTGTCCTCGTCCACCGTATTTTTGAGCAACTCAAAGAGGGGCGTCGGATCGACGCCCTTCTTTTGTGCATTTCGGGTGATAAAATCGAGCAGCTTGTCGGGCCGGGAGAAGATGGCCTCGGCCTCCTCGGCCAGCGCGACGCTCTCCGGGGTGACGACGTCGCTCAGGCGGATCGTCTCCCAGAGCGCCCGGACGGCGGGCATGTCGCCCAGCGCGTACATGGCGGCGTTGAGCGAGCCGATGGACGTGCCGTAGACGCTGCCGGCGCGGATGCCGAGGTGCTCAAGCGCCTCCATGACGCCGACCTCGTACGCGCCCTTCGCGCCGCCGCCGCCCAGAACGAGCGCCGTCTGCGAGGGAAGGAAGCGCTGCATCAGGCGCGCTCCTCGATCTGCGCGAGCTTGGCCAGCATTTCGGCGGTCTTCTCCACGCCCATCAGCGCGGAATTGACGCAGATGTCATAGTTCTGGGCCTTGCCCCACTTCATGTCGGTGTAGCGGAAGTAGTGGTTGCCGCGCTCCTTGTCCGAGCGGTTGATCTCCTTCATCGCTGCGGCCTCGTCGATGCCATGCAGCGACATGATGCGCTTTACGCGCGCCTCCATCGGGGCATGGATGAACACGTTGATGGTGTTTTCGCGGCCCTCGAGGATGTAGTCCGCGCAGCGGCCGACGATGACGGCGCTCTCCCTGGCGGCAATGTCGCGGATGACCTGCGCCTGCGCGATGAAGATGTTCTCCGACAGCGGCAGGTACTGCTGGGCGAAGAAGCCGTTGTGATAGCTGGCGGAGGCGGCGAGATTCTGCATCAGGCCGCTGCGCACGCGCTGCTCGTTGTTGGCAATGAATTCGTCGGACAGACCGCTTTTCTGCGCGGCGAGCGTGATGAGCTCTTTATCGTAATAGGAGATGCCCAGGCGCTTGGCCAGCGCCTGTCCAATCTGGCGGCCGCCGCTGCCGTACTCGCGGCCAATGGTGATGATGAGTGGGTTTTTCATGGAATTGCCCTCCTTTGAAAGCTGAGGGATCAAGCCCTTCTGCTGCTTCTATTATAGCACATTTGCGCGCCGAAGGGAAAATTGTTTTTTCGGGATGAAAGAAACGGATGTGTTCATTCGTCCTATAAGCAGGAAATGGAGGGAAAAATATGAAGAAAATATGGGGAATCCTGCTGCTGGCGCTTCTGGCGGCGTGCGCTGTGCCCGCGTGCGGGGAGATCGGCTTTGCCGAGGTGAACCGTAGCGGCGTGAATTTCAGGAAGGCGCCGGGCGGCGCATACATCAGCCGGCTGGACGCGCCGCAGAGCGTGTATGTCTTTGAGGAAAAGACCGTGGACGGGCAGCTGTGGTGCCATGTGTACACGTTCATCGGCAAGGACAGCCGGGACGGGTGGATCCGCGGGGACATGCTGCGCTTCCTCTCGGAGGAGTTTGCCGGTGTGGTGAGCGTGCAGGCGGGCGACCACTATGTGGCCGGCCTGCGCGGGGACGGCACGGTGGCGATCATGGGCGACGACATGCCGCATCTGCCCTGCATTGACGAGGTGCGCATCTGGAGCACGATCGCGCAGGTCACGTCCTCAACGTGCAGCGTGTACGCACTGGATACAAACGGCAAGCTGCTGACGGTGGGACGCAACAGCATGTACGGCACAGGCGCGGTCGCGAAGCTCTGCGGAAACGAGCCGATTCTGCTGGATGCAGACGGACGGATCATGCCGGAGAACTGGCGCTGGGCGGAGGAAGGCGTCTTCCCGGACGCAGAAGAAGGCTTGGAGGCGCTCGGCGATGCGCGGTGCGTCAAGGCGCTGGGCTGCGAGCGCGCCCTCTTCGGCGCGCTGACGGCGGACGGACGGCTTTTGTGCGTGGGCGAGATGAAGGATTTGCAGCCTGCCTTTGACCATGCGCCGTATGCGGATGCCGACGTGTACTGGGATGCCATCGTCGCGCTGCGTCGGGACGGCCGGGTGGATGCGGCCGGCAGGAGCAGCACGTGGAATGCGGGCCAGCGCGACGTGTCCGGCTGGACGGACGTGGTGAAGGTGGCGGCGGGCGCGCAGCACCTGCTGGGTCTGCGCGCGGACGGCACGGTGTACTATGCCGGGGACGACGCGGCGCACGCGAGGCAGGTGGCGCAGTGGACGAACGTGACGGATATCGACGCGGGCAACGGGTACAGCATCGCCCTGATGGCGGACGGCAGCGTGGCGATGGCGGGCGCGTATACGTCCTATGAGCGCTGAGATAGGTTTGTCTTTTTTCTGCGTCTGTGCTACAATGGTCCAAGAAATTTTCCCCGAAAGGAATGGACGGTATGACCATCCGTTTGTACAATCAGGATTCCGCGCTGCTGGACTTTACGGCAACCGTGACGGGCTGCACGGAGAAGAAGGATCGATATGTCGTGACGCTCGACCGCACGGCGTTTTTCCCGGAGGGCGGCGGCCAGGGCGCGGACCACGGCACGCTCGGCGGGGCGCAGGTGAGCGACTGCCACGAGGCGGGCGGCGAGGTGGAGCACACCGTGGACAGGCCGCTTGAGGTGGGCGCTGTGGTCGAGGGCCATGTGGACGCGGCGCGCAGGCTGGACATGATGCAGCAGCACAGCGGCGAGCACATCTTCTCCGGCCTCGTGTGCCGGCTGTTCGGCTATGACAACGTGGGCTTTCACATCGGCTCGGAGGCCGTCACCATGGACTTCAACGGCCCGCTGACCCAGGAGGACATTGCCCGCGTGGAGGCGCTGGCCAACGAGGTCGTCTGGCAGAACGTGCCGGTGGAGACGCTGCTGCCCAGCCGGGAGGAGCTGGAGAGCATGCACTACCGCAGCAAAAAGGCGCTGGAGGGCGAGGTGCGCATCGTGAACATCCCGGGCGCGGACACCTGCGCCTGCTGCGGCACGCATGTGAAGCAGACCGGCTCCATCGGGCAGATCAAGGTGCTGGGCTGGCAGAAGTACAAGAGCGGCGTGCGCGTGTCCATCCTGTGCGGCAGGCGCGCGTTGGCCGAGGAAAACGCGCTGCTGGAGCAGGTGAAGGGCGGCAGCGTGGCGCTCTCGTGCAAGCAGCACGAGGTCGCGCAGGCCGTGCAGCACCTGATCGCCGAGCGCGACCAGCTTCGCTTCCGGGCGGAGCAACTGGGCCTTCAGATCTTTGACATGATGGCGGCGCAGGAGGCGGGCAAGGCCGTGCGCATGGTCGTGTGCGACGCGCTCCCGGCGGGCGCCGTGCGCAAGGCGGCGGGCAAGCTCTGCCAGGGGGCGAGGCTCGGCCTGGTGCTCGCGCCGCGCGAGGAGGGATACAGCTTTGCGCTGTCCTCCGAGACGGAGGATGTGCGGCCCGTGACACGGGCGCTGTGTGCGGCCTTCGGCGGCAAGGGCGGCGGCCCGAAGGACATGACGCAGGGCGTGCTCGCAGGCGGAACGCCGGAGGAAATCCGCGCGGTGCTGGAGACGGGGGATGACAGGGCTGCCACCCTGTGACCTGCCTGGGGACATTGATCCGGGGAACCCGCATAGTCGCGCCTCGGGGCGCTCCTTGCGATTCCCGACGCTCCGCCTGCCTGTTTCCCGCGCTGCGGGCGGCAGGCTCCGGTCCCCCAGACCCCTTCTTCGCTTCGCGGCGGCTTCAAGCAAGAATGAGAAAAAAATGGACGCAGGATATTTCCTGCGTCCGAATTTTTATATGGGCTTCTTTTCCCAAGCGCGAAGCGAAGAAGGGTCAAGGGACAAGGTCCCTTGCGGGGTTTGGGGCGGAGCCCCAGGCAGGTCATAGGGCGGCAGCCCTAACGTTCTTATCGCCGAACCTGCGCCGTCGTGCCGCGGACGACGAGCTCCACCGGCAGCGTGAAGTCCTTGGGGTCCGGGGACTCGCCGGCGATGAGCGCGAAGATGGCCTCGGCGGCGCGCTCACCCTTGCCGATGCCGTCCTGATGGATCGTCGTCAGCGGGGGCTCGCACATGCGGGCGATGTCCGTGTCGTCAAAGCCGACGATGGAGACGTCCTCGGGGATGCGCACGCCGCCCTCGCGCAGGCCGGCCATCACGGCGACGGCGTACTGGTCGCCGCTGACGCAGATGGCGGTGAAACCGCCGCGCCTGGCCAGCTGGCGGCCCATGGCGATGGCGCTGTCCGCGCTGAAGGGATGCAGCGTGTTGATGAGGTTGGCAGGATCGGGCGTGATGCCCGCCTCGCGCAGCGCGTCGCAATGGCCCAGATAGCGCTGATCGTTGTTCTGGAAGCCCAGGCCGACCGCGCCGATAAACAGGAAATCCCGATGGCCGAGGGACAGGAGGTGTTCCGTCGCCAGGCGTCCACCGCGATAGTCCGCTGCGTGGACCTGGATGAGCGTCGGATCGTCCAGATAGGTGTTGATCGTCACGCAGGGCTTGCCCAGGCTGCGCACGAAGGCGATCAGGCTCTCCGGCACGCAGTCCTTGAAGATCACGCCGTCCGGGTTCCAGGTGTCGAGCATCAGGCGCAGCACCTCTGCGTCCGTGCCGCGGCGCATCATCAGGAAATAGCCGTGCTCGGTGACGACATTCTCGATGCCGCACAGCAGCACGCCGGCAAAGCCGTTGCCCGCGTAGGTCTCCTGCGGGCTGCGCGAGTCCACATAGGCGATGATGCGCGAGGTGTGGCTGACCAGCGCGCGGGCAGACATGTTGGGCACATAGCGCATCTGCTCGATGGCCTCCTGGATGCGCGCCACGGTCTGCGGAGAGACGCGGTCGTAATTGCCGTGGATGACATTTGAAACGGTGGTCATGCTGACGCCGACGGCTTTGGCGATATCCTTCATGGTCGCCATGGACATCCTCCTCCTTTGCCTGCGCAAAAGCCGTGCTGGTTGCTTCAATTATAGCATGGCCGCGCGGGGATGTAAACCACCGGGAGGACAGAATCAACCGGCGCGGCGACGGCTCTGCCCGGGTATGGACAGGACAGAAGAAAGGGACGGGCCTGCGGGGCCCGTCCCTGAAGGATGCATTAGCGGTACGTGGCGAGGATCTTGTCCCAGGCCTCGTTGATGGTTTCCTGATGGCTGGTGGCGTACGGGCCGATCTCCTGCGCCTTCTCCATGGAGATGGGGAAGTGCACGCACAGGTGGCCGTCGAAGTTGTTGTTGGTCAGGTGGGACGGCGAGTGCGGCACGTTGTGGGTGGAGCCCAGGTAGGTCTTGCCGTCGGAGAAGGTGACCCAGACGGCCTTGGGCGTCCAGGTGGTCACGCCGCCGAAGGCCTTGTTCATGATCGCCGTATCCTCCGCGGTCAGCGGCTCGGCGTCCATGTGCGCGTCCTTGGTCATGATGCGCAGCGTCCAGGAATAGCCGGTCGCCGGATCATACACCGTGCAGTACTCGCCGTTGGCGTACTTGGTGCGCCAGTTGTAGAAGTTCTCGTAGCGCACGTCGCTGGCGGACACGCTGGAGGAGGAGCCGCTGGCGGACGAGGTACCGCCCGTGCTGCCGCTCTTGTACTTCGCGTTGATCGCGGCCAGCGTCTTCTGGCCGGCAATGCCGTCGGCGGTCAGGCCCATCGACTTCTGGAAGGCGACGACGGCTTCCTCGGTCTTGTCGCCGAAGTTGCCGGTCTGGTTGCCGGAGTAGAAGCCCAGGCTGGCGAGCATCTTCTGCAGCTTGAGCACCTCGTCGCTGCTGCTGCCGTTCATCAGCGTGACGGAGGTGTTGAGCGTCGTCGAAGAGGAAGAGGACGAAGAGGAGGACGAAGAGCTGCTGCTGCCGGAGGAGGAGCTGGACGTGCCGCCCGCCATGGCGGTGGCGATCTTGGCCAGCGTCTTCGCGCCCGCGACGCCGTCGGCAGACAGGTTGTTCGCCTTCTGGAAGTTGTAGACGGCTTCCTTGGTCAGGTTGCCGAAGTTGCCGGTGACGGAGCCGGTGTAGAAGCCCAGCGCCTTGAGGTTCTCCTGCAGGGTGCGCACCGCGTCGGACTTGACGCCGTAGCGGAGCGTCGAGCTGCTCGAGGAGGAGCCGGAAGAGGAGCTGGAGGAGGAACTGGAGGAAGAAGAGGAGGAGGAAGAGCTGCCGCTGATCGCAGCGGCGATCTTTGCCAGCGTCTTGCCGCCGGCCACGCCGTCGGCGGAGAGGCCGTTGGCCCGCTGGAACTTCATGACCGCCGCCTCGGTCAGCGAGCCGTAATGACCGCTGATCGTGCCGTCATAGTAGCCCAGCGCCTTGAGGTCCTCCTGCAGCTCGCGCACGGCGTCGCTGCGGCTTCCCTGGCGCAGCACGCTGTCGCTGCTGATGGTGGAGGAGGAGCTGCCGGAATAGGACAGGCCGGTCGCCTCGTACAGCGCCTGAATCGTGCCATCGCCGGCGATGCCGTCCTCCTCGAGGCCGTAACGCTTCTGGAACGCCTTGACCGCGGCCTGGGTCTTGGCGCCGTAGTGCCCGGTAATGCTGCCGGTATACAGCTTGAGCTGCTTGAGGGCGGTCTGAATGGTCGCAATTTCATCGGCCTCATCACCGAGGCTATAGCTTTGCGCCGAAGCGAGGGCGCATACACACACCATGAGCACGGCGGCAATCGCCATGATCCATTTCTTTCCTGACGCAATCTTCATGAGGGCATGCGTCTCCTTTCATCTCAACTATGTCACTAGTTTATTACGACTTGTAACATTTGTCAAGATGAATTTAAAAATCTTCAAGTTAGAATGAAACAAACCGTGCGAATTCTGGAGGAAACTGTCAGTTTTCGCCGCCAAAGCCGGCGAAGGGCACGGTTTCAAGGGGCGTATAGCGCAGCACGCCGGCCCCGTCGCGCGCGCTGAGGAACACATGCGCCTGCCCGGCGGAAAAGGAGAGGGACGGACAGGCGGGCAGCGCATCCGGGAGAACCGCGTGCCGGGCGAGCGTGATGTGCGGCGAGAAGGGGCCGGGATCGGCGGGGAGGCCCGCCCCGGTCAGCGCCTGGACAAGCCGGTCGTGCAGCGGGTCAAGCGGCGGATCGCTGCGCAGGCGGAGGATGAGGATGGCGTTATCCCGGCGGCCGAAGTGATCCAAGCCGTCCAGCGTGAGCGACGGCGCGGGGAATGCGGCGGCGCAGCGGGCGAGCACATCGCGCGCATCGCGCAGGCGCTCGGGCGGCACGTCGCCCAGAAACGCCAGCGTGACGTGGTGATTCTCCGGGAGGGCATACCGGCCGGGCACGCATGCCGCGGCGGCTTCGGCGCAGGCGGCCGTGACGGCGCGGACACTGCCGGGCAGGGACAGACCAAAAAACAGACGCATGGCATTTCTCCTTTCACGGCGCATTGTAACATGTTTGGCAGAGCGCGGCAAGTATGCTATAATCAGGATGAAATCGCAAGACCGGGATGGGGGAGAGGCGGATGTTTACATTATCCAGCGCGCGCAGCGCGATCGGCAACCCCGCGTATTTCGCGCGCGGCGGCGCGGATGTGCAGGAGGGCCGCGTGAGCGGCGTGACGGTTCAGGAGGAAGACGGGCAGCTGACGTATGAGGGCGTCGTGCGCGGCGCGGGGCAGGAGTACCGGGCGCGCTTTCGCTATGACGAGGCGCTGGATGCGTTTTCGGACCTTGGCTGCACCTGCGCTGAGACGGGCCGGGCGGCGGGGGGATGCCGCCATGTGGCGGCGCTGATGATCGCGGCGTGCGGCGGCGCGGCAAAGTCTGTGGGCGCGCGCGACGGCCGGGAGATGATCGGCGCGCTGCTTCAGAGGAGCCGGATGAGCCCGGCGCGAAGGAGCGCCTCCGCCCAGGAGCCGGTGCGCCTGTATCCCGCGCTGCGGCGCGTTTCGCAGAGGCAGGTCGCGCTCGGGCTGAAAATCGGCCGGACGCGCCCGTACGTCGTGCGCAGCATGGCCGAGCTGGCCGCGCGCACGGCCAGGCGGGAGGCGGCGGTCTATGGCCGGGAGCTGACGTTCTCCCACCGGGAGGAGGAGCTGGATGCGCAGGACGCGCAGCTGTACGGACAGATCGTGATGCTTGCGGGCGACGAGACGATCGCGGACGGCGGCGAGCTGATGCTCTCGGGCGCGGCGCTGGATCAGACGATGCGCCTGCTCGAGGGGCGCGAGGTGGACGTGCGCGGGGAAAACGGCGCGCTGCAGCGGGCCAAGGCGGTGCGCGGAGACGTCGCCCTGCCGCTGGAGCTGACGCAGGAGAGCGACGGCGGATCGCTGCTCGTGGAGGCCGGCGGCGTGGTGCTGGGCCAGACGGGCGCGTACCGCTTCGGCGCGGAGACGATCACCTGCGCGTACGGCGAGGCGTTCGCGCGCATCGCGGGCCTGCTGGAGGTCGCGGACGCGTACCCGCAGGGCGTGCGCTTTGGCAGCGAGCAGCTGGACGAGGTCTGCACGCGGCTGATTCTGCCGGCCGGGGAATGCGCGGTGATGCGCAGGGGCCAGGCCGTGCTGGCCGAGCACACGCCCACGCCGGCCGTGCCGAGGCTCTATGTGGATCTGGCGGGCGAAAGCCGGCTGACGTGCCGGGTCGCCTTTGACTACTGCGGCACGGAGCTGTCCGCCGGGGAGGAGCATCCGCACATCCGGCGCGATACGGCGCTGGAGGAGGATGTGCGCGCGGAGGCGCAGCGGCTGTTCCCGGAGAAGGAGAGCGAGGACGTCTACGCCTTTGAGGGGGACGACGATGCGCGCTTTGCGCTGCTGAGCGGGCAGCTGCAGGAGCTGGAGCGCGTGGGCGAGGTGCATGTGAGCCGGCAGCTGGCGCAGATGAACGTCAAGCGTGCGCGCTCCATGACGTTCGGCCTGAGCTGCCAGGGCGACAAGCTGGTGCTGCTGGCGGATCTGGGCGGATACACCCAGGAGGAGCTTGACCAGGCGCTCATGGCCTACCGGGAGAAGCGCGCCTATGTGCGCCTGACGGACGGCACGTTCCTCTCGGAGGAGGCGCTTGCGCAGGCGGCCGAAGCGGCGCAGGTGCTGGACGGCCTCGACGTGAGCGCCGAGGAGGCGCAAAGCGGCGTGGAGGTGCCCATGAGCCGGGCGATGTACCTGGACGCGGCGCTCAAAAGCCGGAAAAGCCTCTCGCTGCGTGCGCCCAGGGAGATCACCGAGTGGACGAAGAGGATCGAGACGGCGCAGCAGACGCGCGTGGAGCAGCCGGCCTCGCTGAATGCGCAGCTGCGCGGCTATCAACTGGAAGGTCTCTCCTGGCTGTGCGCGCTCAGCGACGCGGGCTTTGGCGGGATTCTCGCGGACGACATGGGCCTGGGCAAGACGATTCAGGCGCTGGCGATGCTGCTGCGCGAGCAGGAGCTGGGCCGCCCTGTGCGCGCGCTGGTGGTGTGCCCGGCGTCGCTCCAGCTCAACTGGCTCGCGGAGGCGCAGCGCTTTGCGCCCGGCCTGACGGCGAGGAGCCTGATGGGGTCGGCCAAGGAGCGCACGGAGCTGATCGGCGGGGAGGACGCGCCGAACATCCTGATGACCTCCTACGACCAGCTGCGCAGGGACGTGCAGACGTATGAGGACATCGAATTTACGCATGTGCTGCTCGATGAGGCGCAGAACATCAAGAACGCCGCCTCGCAGGCGGCCAAGGCGGTCAAGACGCTGAAGGCGCAGCACCGCTTTGCGATGACCGGCACGCCGATTGAAAACCGGCTCTCCGAGCTGTGGTCGATCTTTGACTTCCTGATGCCGGGGTATCTGGGCACCTACAAGAAATTCAGGGACCGCTTTGAGGCACCGGTGGTGCGGGAGGCGGACGAGCAGGCGAGGGAAAACCTGCATCTGCTGGTCGCGCCGTTCATCCTGCGGCGCATGAAGAAGGACGTGCTCACCGACCTGCCGGAGAAGGTGGAGACGGTGATGAGCAGCGAGCTGACGGCGGAGCAGCGCAAGCTCTACACCGCCTACGCGGCCAAGCTGAAAAAGGACAGCGAGGGCGGGCTGCTCAGCGGGCAGGAGAAGATGAAGATGCTCGCGGGGCTGACCCGGCTCAGGCAGCTGTGCTGCGATCCGCGCCTCTGCCTGGAAAACTACAAGGGCGGCAGCGGCAAGCTCACGCAGCTGCTGGAGGTGGTGCAGGACGCGCTCTCCGGCGGGCACCGCATCCTGCTGTTCTCGCAGTTCACGTCGATGCTCTCGCTCATCGGCGAGGCGCTTGATAGCGAGGGCGTCGCGTATTACACGCTGACCGGCGAGACGGACAAGAAGACGCGCATGGAGCTGGTGAAAGGCTTCAACGAGGGCGGCGCGGACGTGTTCCTCATCTCGCTCAAGGCGGGCGGCACGGGCCTCAACCTCACCGGCGCGGACGTGGTGATCCACTACGATCCCTGGTGGAACGTGTCCGCGCAGAACCAGGCGACCGACCGCGCCTACCGCATCGGCCAGACGAAGGGCGTGCAGGTGATCCGGCTGATCGCGTCGGATACGGTGGAGGAGCACATCCTCAAAATCCAGGAGCGGAAGAAGGCGCTCGGCGACGGCGTGCTGCTGGGCGAGGAGAACCTCTTTACGGTGGACGCGGAGCTGCTGCGCGAGGTGCTGGGCGGCTGAGGACGTTGGGGCCGCAGGCCCCAAACCCCGCCTGGGGACATTGTCCCCAGACCCCTTTTCCGCTTCGCGGTGGCTTGAAGCAAGAATGAGAAAAATTGGACGCAGGAAATATCCTGCGTCCAAATCTATTTGGGCTGTTTTTTGCGTGCTTGAAGCAAAATGGGTTTGGGACGGACAGCCCAGCCTTACTTTTGCGTAACGGCGTCGATCAGCGCGGCGCAGGCGACCGGCTGTGCTTTGACGGCGGGCGCGGTGGCGTCCCAGAGGGCCTGGATGGCGTCGCCGTAATGCGCTCCGGGGCGCAGGCCGTCCGCGATGCGCAGCGCATGGACGAGCAGGGCGGCGGGAGAGGGAAGCTCGCCGTCATAAATCGCGGGCACGCGGGGGAAGAAGGCCGCCGGGTCCTTGGGCGTGTGCATGACCAGGCCGTCCGGACGCACGAAGGCGTGCAGGGCAGCGCCCAGCAGGCGCAGGCCGCTTTCCGCGTATTCCTCCATGCCGCTCTGGCTGCCGAGGGTGAGCTGCGCCAGCGCGAGCGCTGCGGATGCGCCGCAGGTCGCCTGCGCATAGATCGGGCTGACGGGCGAGACGGACGCGGGCAGCGGAGACGGCCCGCCGGCAGGCGGCTGGCTGATGAGGAAGGTGACGGCGCGCTGGGCGGCCTGCGTGTAGCGCGGCTCGCCGAGGCGCTGTCCGCACAGGGCCAGCACGGCGGCGGCAAGCGCGCAGTGCTCCGTGACGACGGTTCCCAGCGGCTGCTGCGGGTGCCTGGCGGCGCGGGCGCGCAGGAGCGACGGCGTCGCGCGGCGAAGGAACGCCGCATCCTCCGGGGTGAGGGCGGCGGACAGGCGCGGATAGAGCGGCGGGAGCTCGTCGTCGAGGCCGCGCGGGGCGTTCTCGGTGACGGGCGAAAAGCGGCTGGGCGTGACGGCGGGATCGGCCTTGGCGTGCTGGCGCAGCAGACCGAGCAGACGGCAGGCGCGCAGCCCGTTCTCATTGCCGAGCGCCGCGCAGGTCTGCTCCGCGGTGAACGCGTACGTCCCGCGCGGTGCGATCAGCACGGGCGAGAGGCCGCCGCCCTGCAGGGAGAACGCCTGGACGATGAAGTCGAGCAGGCGCACGGCCTCGCTGCGCCGCCCGCCGGAGAGCAGAATGAGCGCGAGCATGGCGTTGACGCCCAGCGGCTTTTCCGGGACGAAGACGCGCCAGTCGTCCGTCAGCGTGGCGCGGAAGAAGCCGCCGTCCAGCGGATCATAGAGGGCGGAGGCGAGCATCGCGTCAAGCGCGCGGGAGAGCGCAGCGTGCGCCTGCGCCTCGCCGCGCTGGGCGGCGTGCTGCAAAAAGCGCAGCATGCAGACGAGCGGGGCCTTGAGCCCGCCAAAACCGCCGCTTTGCCTGTCCTCGATGGCGATGAGCGCGCGGGTGAGGTCGTGCGCGGCGTCCGACGGGGCGTACGGCCTGCGCAGCGGCTCGGCCTGGAAGGAGCGGAGGACCTGCGCGGCCTGCCCGGCGAGCGCGGGAGGATTCTGCGCGAAACGCCTGTCCGCCTGGGCGAGCCAGACGTACAGGCGGGAGGGGTCCAGCGGAAACCCAGCGGGCGGCAGCGGGGCGGCGAGAAAGGGACGCGCGTCGTCAAGCAGCAGCGCGCACAGCGGCAGCGCGCCCTCGCCGGAGAAGAGCGCGCCCGCGCGCTGACACAGCAGCTCGACGTCGGGACGCTCGCCGGGGCGCAGGAAGACCGGAACGGTGCGCTCGCTCAGCTGCAGGAGCAGCGAAGGATCGGCGGGCAGGTCCGGCGCATGGGCGATGATCAGAAAGACGGGGACATGCCGCGCGCGGGCCTGCGCAAACGCATCGGCGCCAAACGGCGCGAAGGAGAGGGCCGCAGGCGCGGCGTGCTCCTGCGCGGCGAAATTCGCCTGTCCCGGCGCATAACGCTGCGGCGAAACGGCGCTTGGCGGCAAAGAAGAAACGCGCATGTTCTCCCATCCTTTACAAGAAGATGGAATCAGCATGCGCGCTATGGTGATGAAATATACGGATTTGCACTTCAAAGCGGATTGCGGCTGAAATCTGCATGTGCCCGTGAAACGAAGAAGGGAGTCTGAGGGATGAAATTCCTCGGGCAGGTCTTAGGGCGGCAGCCCTAACGTCTCCCCATTGGCGGGCTTCACGTCTCCTGGCTGCGGTCGCGGCGGAAGGGCCAGCCGGCCTCCTCGAGCGCGATGTCGCGATGGGTGACGTTGACCGTCTGCCCCAGCGCGCGCAGATGCGCGCACAGCGCTTCACTGATGGCGACGGAGCGGTGCGCGCCGCCGGTGCAGCCGATGGCGATCATCAGGCGGCGCTTGCCCTCGCGCTGATACAGGGGAATCAGATAATCGACCATCGCGTACAGGTGGGCGAGAAACGCGCGGGTCTCCTCCTTGCCCAGCACATAGTCGCGCACGGGGGCCTCCAGGCCGGTGTACGAGCGGATGTCCTTGATATAGAAGGGATTGGGCAGAAAGCGCACGTCAAACACCAGATCGCTCTCACGCGGGATGCCGCGCTTGTAGCCAAAGGACATGATCTCCGTGCGCAGCAGGTGCTGGCTCTGCTCCTGGGCGAGCAGCGCGTCAACGGCGGCGCAGGCGTCCCTGGCCTTCATGCCGGCGGTGGAGAGGACGTAGTTCGCGCGCTCGCGCAGCGGCTGCAACAGCTCGCGCTCGCGGGCGATGCACTCCTCGAGCGTCTTGCCGCGCTTCATCAGCGGATGATCGCGGCGGGTCTCCTTGTACCGGTCGATCAGCGTCTCGGCGTCCGCCTCCAGAAAGAGGATGGAGACGTCGTGGGTGTCGATGCCGCTGTCGATGGCCTCGATGACCGCCTCCGCGTTGAACAGCGCGCCGCTGCGGGAATCCACGCCCAGCGCGACGGGACGGTCAAGCTCCACCTTCTCGCACAGCGTGAACGCCTGGGAGAGCAGGAGCGGGGGCAAATTGTCCATGCACTGGTAGCCGTTGTCCTCCAGATGCCTGAGCACGCTGGTCTTGCCCGCGCCGGACAGGCCGGTGACGATGAGAAACCTCATATGGATGCTTTCCTTTCGTATCGCAATGCGCCTTACACCCTGCGGTCCTCGCCGAGAATGCGAACCTCGGGCTCCAGCGTCACGCCGGTCTGGGCGTGCACGCGGGCCTTGACCTCCTCCATCAGCGACAGGACGTCGGCGGCGGTCGCGCTGCCGAGGTTGACGATGAAGCCGGCGTGCTTCTCGCTGACCTGCGCATCGCCCACGCGCAGGCCGCGCAGGCCGCATTCGTCGATCAGCTTGGCGGCAAAGAGACCGGCCGGACGCTTGAACGTGCTGCCGGCGCTGGCATAGTTCAGCGGCTGCTTTTCGCGGCGGGCGCGGTTGCACTCGTCCATGCGGGCGCGGATCTCGTCGGGATCGCCGGGCGTGAGCTGCAGGGTCACGTCGGTGACGATCACGCCCGCGTCCATCATCGCGCTGTGGCGATAGGAGAAGTCGAGGTCCGGCCCCGCGAAGACGACGGGCTTGCCATCGGACAGGGCGATCGCATCCACGCGGGTGACCACCTGGGCCAGCTCGCCGCCGTACGCGCCGGCATTCATGACCACGCCGCCGCCGAGCGTGCCGGGAATGCCGGCCAGCTCAGACAGGCCGGCAAGGCCTTCGCCGAGCGCGAACTGCGCCGCGGCGCTCAGCGTCACGCCGGCCTTGGCGCGGATCGTGTCGCCGTCGCGGGAAATGCCGGCGCAGTCGGAGGCGATGCGGATGACGAGACCGCGGATGCCGCCGTCGCGCACGAGCAGGTTGGAGCCGTTGCCGATGAGCGTCACCGGCACGCCGGCGTGCCGTGCGGCGCGCAGCGCGATGGGCACCTCGCGGGTATCGGCGATATTCACCAGCACGTCGGCGGGACCACCGATGCGGAAGGTGGTATAGCGCGCCATGGGGGCGCGGGGAATGATGCGTTCCGGCGCAAAATTGGCCGCAACAAGCGATTGAATCAGGGCGTCCATGGATGTCCTCCGTTGCTTGAATGACATTATTGTACCCCAATTAGGGAGGATAGACAAGCGGAATTTCGGAAGACGTCCCGCGGCATTTCTTCTAATAAAGATAAGGCGGGGCGACGGCGGAGAGTATCTCCGGTGCATAGACCAGCAGCAAGGCGAGCAGAAGGCACGCGATGAAGCGGCAAAGAATCCTGCGCATGAAGATCACCCTGACACAGCGTATGCTCGCGTCAAGACAGCGTTTCAGATGGACTTCAAAAATGTTCAAAAAAGTTTAAAAAAGGTATTGACAGAAAGAGAATGAGGTAGTATACTAACTGAGCTGTCGCAC